>JAVJVX010000003.1:0-300000 GCA_040220875.1 Alphaproteobacteria bacterium
AAACGGCGGCCGTAACTATAACGGTCCTAAGGTAGCGAAATTCCTTGTCGGGTAAGTTCCGACCTGCACGAATGGCGTAACGACTTCCCCGCTGTCTCCAGCATCGACTCAGTGAAATTGAATTCCCCGTGAAGATGCGGGGTTCCTGCGGTTAGACGGAAAGACCCCGTGCACCTTTACTATAGCTTTGCAGTGGCATTAGTGACGGCATGTGTAGGATAGGTGGTAGGCTTTGAAGTCCGGGCGCCAGCTCGGATGGAGCCGTCCTTGAAATACCACCCTTACTTTTACTGATGTCTAACCGCGGTCCGTTATCCGGATCCGGGACCCTGCATGGTGGGTAGTTTGACTGGGGCGGTCGCCTCCCAAAGAGTAACGGAGGCGCGCGATGGTAGGCTCAAGCTGGTCGGAAATCAGCTGTTGAGTGCAATGGCATAAGCCTGCCTGACTGCGAGACGTACATGTCGAGCAGAGACGAAAGTCGGTCATAGTGATCCGGTGGTTCCACGTGGAAGGGCCATCGCTCAACGGATAAAAGGTACGCCGGGGATAACAGGCTGATCTCCCCCAAGAGTCCATATCGACGGGGAGGTTTGGCACCTCGATGTCGGCTCATCACATCCTGGGGCTGGAGCAGGTCCCAAGGGTTTGGCTGTTCGCCAATTAAAGTGGTACGTGAGCTGGGTTTAGAACGTCGTGAGACAGTTCGGTCCCTATCTGCCGTGGGTGTTGGAGAATTGAGAGGAGCTGCCCCTAGTACGAGAGGACCGGGGTGGACGTACCTCTGGTGTACCGGTTGTGGCGCCAGCCGCACCGCCGGGTAGCTAAGTACGGGCAGGATAACCGCTGAAAGCATCTAAGCGGGAAACCTTCCTCAAAACGAGTTCTCCCTGAAGAGTCGTGGAAGACCACCACGTTGATAGGCCAGGTGTGGAAGCGCGGCAACGCGTGAAGCTAACTGGTCCTAATCACTCGATCGGCTTGATTTGTTCAACCTCCCTCGCCCGATCTCGACCGGGGTTTCGGCCCCGCCGGGAAGAGGACGTTACGTACAGCAGAAAATCCCTGCTGCGCGCGCACGCGAACGCATTGCCCTGAAACAGGGCTCTCCCGTCAAAGAAGCAGGCACAAGAATCAGGAACTGACAGGTAGTTCCAGGAAAAATCTCCGGATGGCTGCGCGGGCTTCGATGGCCTGGTGGTTATTGCGAGGGGTTCAACACCCGATCCCATTCCGAACTCGGCCGTGAAAACCCTCAGCGCCGATGGTACTGCGTCTTAAGGCGTGGGAGAGTAGGTCGCTGCCAGGCCTTCCAAGTCCGCGGGCCGCCATCTCCGGAAACGCGCAAACCTTCGCGCCAGACCGACCTTCCTGATCGGATCCAGGCAACCCTCTGCACAATTTCGTACAGCAGCCGACAGCCGGTGGGGCCGCCAACGGCCCCTCCTCACACCGGCCAGATGAGACAAGCACCCATGACGCGGGGTGGAGCAGCCCGGTAGCTCGTCAGGCTCATAACCTGAAGGTCGCAGGTTCAAATCCTGCCCCCGCAACCAACACTAAGAGAAACAACCCCTTGATTTTCAAGGGGTTTTTCTTTTGCCTCATTCCCGATTTGTTCCCTGAATCGCCCCGTGATATCCTAAAAATGAACCGCACAACAACCGCGCAAAATCGCACGTTTTTAGAAGAACGGGGGAAACCGCATGGAACGACACCGAATTCTCGGAGACAAAGTGATTCTCCACCGCCGTGTCGACGGCGGCAACTGGCATGCCTATACCTTCTTCAAAGGCAATGAATGGCGCAAAAGCACCAAGGAAAAGAGTCTCGGCAAGGCCAAGGACGTTGCCACTGACTGGTATATGGAACTCTGCGCCAAGGACCACTACGGCGAACTGGAGACCGGAAAGACCTTCGCCGACGTGGCGAAGGTGTTCGAGACCGAGTACGAGGCAACGACACGTGGTCACCGCAGCCCCAAATGGGTACAAGGCCATAAGGATCGCATCCGCCTGCACCTGATGCCGTATTTCGGTAAGAAAGCCGTCGCGTCGATTACGTCCGGCACGGTCCAGGAATATCGCGTTCACCGGATGACGAAGCCCGCCGACTGGGACGATGACGAACAGGGCCGGGCATGGAAGCCGCCCGCCCGCAACACCATCCACAATGAAGTCGTCACGCTGAGCATGGTGCTCAAGACAGCACAGCGCCACGGCTGGCTTGAGAGCCTACCCGACCTGTCCGACCCCTACCGGCGCAGCAGCAAGGTCGAGCACCGTCCGTGGTTCACGCCGAACGAATACAAGCAGCTCTATACTGCGACGCGCAAGAACGCCGCGGAACCGAAAAGCCCACGCTACAAGTGGCACGCGGAGCAACTGCACGATTACGTGCTGTTCATGGCCAACACCGGGCTGCGCCCGGACGAGGCCAAACTTCTCGAATTCCGTGACGTGGAGATCGTCACCGACGAGTGGAGCGGCAAGCGCATCCTCGAAATCGAGGTGCGCGGCAAGCGCGGCGTCGGCTATTGCAAAAGCATGCCGGGCGCTGTGCGTCCCTTCGAGCGGCTGCGTGACCGGGAACGGCCGGTCGATGGCAGCGCGCTCGATCCCGCTGTTGAGGACGTCGAGATCGGGCCGCCCGAGCCAACCCACCGGCTCTTTCCGAACGAATTCAAGAAAATGTTCAACGGCATCATGACCGAGAACAAGCTGAAATTCGACCGCAACGGCAAGGCCCGCACCGCCTACAGCCTGCGGCACAGCTACATCTGTTTCCGCCTGCTGGAAGGCGCGGACATCTACCAGATCGCCAAAAACTGCCGCACCTCGGTCGAGATGATCGAGAAGCACTATGCGGCGCACCTGAAGGACATGATTGACACGTCGCTCATCAACGTCCGCAAGGAAAAGCGGCAGCTTCAGGAGCAGACCAAACAGGAAGAGGCCGAAAACCGGCCCGAAGCGTAGTTCGCTCCCGGCGCATCCCGCAGGGATGCCGCCTGTTCGCCGGTCCATATTTCGGCCGGCCGAGAAACTGCCTGATTTTACCTGCCCCGTGGCAGGACAAGACTACTCTCGATAACAAAATAAAACGGAGAGATTGATGCAAAGCCATACTCTTATTGACAAGAGACTCAAAGTCTACACGCGCGGCGAAAGCGCGTACTGGCAATGCGCGAGCTACATCAAAGGCAAGTATCATCGCAAATCCTCCAAGGAGACGAATCTCGCGCGCGCGAAACTTTTCGCCCTTGAATGGTACGCGGATTTAACCGCCCGGCTTCTTGGCGCCGAGCACGGTGGGCGGATGTTCGTTCAGGCCGCGCAGGCATTCGTGACCGAATACGAGGCGAGCGCGCAAAATTACCAAAGCCCCGACGCAGTGGAGGCAGACAAAGATCGCCTGTTACTGCATCTGGTTCCGTATTTCGACACCACATGCCTGTCCGAGATCGACTCCGGCGCAGTACAGCAATATCGCGCTCACCGACTGACGGAACCGGAACGCGAGGCGCAAAGCGCGGGCGCTCCGGTTGGCCGCGGAGGCGTAAAAGGATGGAAGCCACCCGGTCGGAAGGCGATCGAGGACGAGATCGAGACGCTGCGCATGGTTCTCGAAACCGCGCAGCGGCATGGCTGGATCGACAGGGTCCCCGATCTTTCGGACCCGTACGAGCAGAAAGGCGCAACCGAACCGCGGCCCGTGTTCACGCCGTGGGAGTACCGGCGACTGTGTGACGCGACCCGCCGGAACGCCGATCATCTGCATGACTACGTCGTGTTCATGGTCAATACCGGCTTGAAGCCGTCCGAAGCGGAAGCGATTTCCTACGATGATGTGGAGATCATCCGGGACGACGACGCCGGCGAAAGCATCCTCGAAATCGTGATAGGCGATAGTGACGACATCTGCCTAAGCACGCCGGCTGCGGTGTGCGCGTTCGAGCGCATGGTTGCCCGAAATACGCCGCAACCTGCCGACCGTTTGTTCCCTGCCACTATCAGAAAGCAGTTCAACGACATCCTTGCCCGGAACAATCTCAAACATGACCGGGCGGGCAAAGCCCGGACACCTTATAGCCTGAGGCAAAGCTATATCTGTTTCCGCCTTCTGGAAGGCGCGGGTTTCGACGAGTTGGCGCTGAACTGCCGCACATCCGTCGAAACCATAGAACAGCACTACGCTGCGCATCTACAGGACCTGGTCGGGGCCTTGCTCGACGACCTGCGGTCCGAACATCGCAGCGCCCCGCAGATTCTTCCGCACGAAGACGAATCCGGCATACGGCCGGAGATATAATCACGTCCCGAAGCATCCCGCAGGGATTCCGCTCGACCTTCTTTATCGTTTTCCAGTCCCGTCAGGCTCGGAAGGAAGCTTCACGAGCCGGTAGCTCCTGTCCCGTGGACATCTAAGGAGCTGGGCGGGCAGAAGGCCACCGCAGTTCATAGCGTCCGAACCCGGACCATTGCGGTGCGCCGATCTTCAGCCAGGCAGCGAAGGCACCTTCAGCGGCCGTCCGCGCCGCCCCGTGGGATCAACGGCGCGGGGCGCTTTCGTAACCGAGTCTCCGATCGCCTGTCGATCGTCCGTCTTCATACGACCTGATCCTCACATCCCTTCACGCGTTTCGTCGTTTCATCCGCCTCTCGTGTTCGGCGCGCTCTTGTTGGCGGGACCGTGGCCGCCGGCCGGCTCGCGGCAAGGCCAGGGCGAGGGCGCACGGTCGCTCCCGTGTTGCCTGCTCTTGCAGGCTGCCCGCGCCAGTCGCTGTGCGCCGCCTTGCCGCCAGCCGTCTCACCGGCGGCCAGTTGCGTCCCCGCAATCGCGCTTAAACCGAACACGGAGGACGTAACGATGAAACTCATCACCAAAACGCAATACGAGCGGATGCAGCAGAACGGCATCCGGTCTCAGGAAGATCCCGACTTCGATCCCGAACCTGTCGTCAAGCTCTTCACGCCGGACGCGAATGCGACCTGGCTCCTGACCGAGCTGGACCCCGACGACCCGGACCTCGCCTTCGGTCTCTGCGACCTCGGCATGGGCTGCCCCGAACTGGGCAGCGTGCGCATCTCCGAGATCAAGGCCATCCGCGGCAAGTTCGGCCTGCCGGTCGAACGCGACCTGTCTTTCCGACCCGACAAGCCCCTGTCGGACTATGCCGATCAGGCCCGTCTCGCTCAGTACATCAAGGCATGAGGGAGGGCCTGACCATGACATACGCTCCCCTTCATACCGAGAAGCAAAACGGCTGTCTCATCAGCATCTACGCCGACGAAAGTCCTGAAAGTCCGCGTGACTGGGACAATCTCGGCACGATGACCTGCTGGCATCGTCGCTATATCCTCGGCGACGAGCAGCCCTGTGACTCCGTTCCCCTGTATCTCGCCGGACTCGTGAACGACCTCTGGCGCGACGACTACAAGGCGCATCGACTCTACCGCGAAACCGGTGAGTCCTGGGATGACCTGTACGGGATTTCGGAATCGTGGTTCGAGCACAGATGGGCGGCCGACGGCTGCGCCCGGCTATTCGACGCCATATCCGCCAAGGCCGTCATCCTGCCGCTCTACCTCTACGACCACAGCGGCATCACCATGAACACCACGGGGTTCCATTGCCCGTGGGATTCCGGCCAGGTCGGCTTCATCCATGTCAGTCTTGAAGACGTGCGTCGTGAATACGGCGTTCGGCGCGTGTCGGCCAAGCTTCGCCAGACCGTCGAAGGCGCCCTGCGCGCCGAAGTCGGCGTTTACGACGATTACCTGCGGGGAAACGTCTATGGCTACGCGATCGAGCGCGACGGCGATCACGTCGACTCCTGCTGGGGGTATTTCGGCGACTTCGAGGAAGAATGCCTTGCAGAGGCGCGGCGGTGTTGCCTCTGAATGGGAGTTCTTCGACGGCTGACCGAATTGAGCGCTGCGGCGCAGGCTCAGGCCGATTGTGCTAGCTCGGCCTTGGATAGCTTCCCCAAGACTTCTTTGATCCGGTTCACCGCTTCATCAATGTCGTCATCGCTTGTACCGAAACCGGGACTGAAGCGGATCGAGGATTCCGCCGCATCGCTGTTCAGACCAATTGCTTTTAGGACATGCGACGGTTCCGGTATGCCCGACGTGCAGGCCGAGCCCGTCGAGGCCGCTACATATGGCTGCAAGGCAGCCAGAACGTCATGAGCGGCGAAACCCGAGAACGCGATATTCGCGTTTCCGGGATGGCGTGCCGGGCCTTCCGGCCCGTTCACCGTGATCGGCCAAGCGAGTCGCTTCAGCCCCTTAACAAGCCTGTCCCTCTTGTGGCGTAGTTCCTTGCGCCGGACTTCGGCAGTCGCGTCGGTAAACATGTCGGCTGCCGCGCCCATGCCGACGCAAAGCGAGACGGGCGTCGTGCCGGAACGCAAGCCGTTCTGCTGGCCGCCGCCGTATATCAGTGGCTCGATGCGGTCATGCAATTCGCGCGCAATGTAAACGGCTCCGATTCCCTTCGGTCCGTACATCTTGTGCGCCGAAAGGCTGAGCATATCCACGTATTCGGAAAAATTACTCAAATCAGTCGCGACCGGCGCTTGCGCCGCATCGCAGTGAAATACGGCGCCATAACTTTTTGCGATTCGTGAGAGTTCTTCGATATCCTGTATCGTGCCGATTTCATTATTTGCCGCCATGATCGAGACAAGAAGAACATCGTCGTCCAGCACGTTTTTAAACGTACACGCGTCGACGAAACCCTCCGCGTCGACGGGCAGATGCTCGACTTGCAAGCCGAGCTGTTCCTCAAGCGCCCGCGCCGCCGCCAACACGCATTTATGCTCGGCGGCGCTGACTAGCACGCGATTGCGCTTGCCGCCGGCTGCCCGGCGCGCGAGCCCCAGCAGGGCGAGATTGTTGGCTTCGGTTGCCCCCGAGGTGAAGATGATTTCATCGGCATCCGCGCCGATCAGCCGCGCGACTCGCGCGGCGGCATCTTCGACTGCGCGCGATGTTTCCCATCCGAGGACATGATCCGATGAATGCGGATTGCCGAAAGATTCGCTGAAATAGGGCGTCATTTCGGCGAAAACACGCGAGTCGACGGGGGTTGTGGCCTGATGGTCGAGATATATCGTGTTTCCGATTTTCATTTGTCCTCAATAACATAGAGGATAAAAGCCTTGCGGATCGCCGCTTTCCGGCATCCGCCCGCTTCTGGAGCCCGCCTCCAGCATTCGTTGACCATAGCACGTCATTCGGGCTAAAGTCGAGCTGGACGCATCATCCAGCAGCCCGAGGGAGACATGGCGCGCGGACCGCTTTTTCAGAATGACTACAGCCCGCAGTTTTCGGGACACGAAACCTTCCCGTTGCGCTACGGGTGGCTGAAAAAGGCGTTCGACCGCGTCGCCGAGACGGAGTCCGAAACCGACGACAACCGCGCTGCGTGTTGGGACGACGATGCCATAGCGCGTTTCGGTGTCGGCAAGAACATGGTCGGCTCTATCCGCTATTGGGCGAAAGCGGCGCGCATTATCCGGGAGCCCGCCACCAACACGGTAGAAACCACTGAACTCGGTCGGTTGCTGTTCGGTCCGGGCGGACTCGATCCGTGGATGGAATACCCCGCAACGCTATGGCTCCTTCACTGGCAGTTTGCGGCACACCCTGAACGAACCACATGGTTCTGGGCGTTCAGCCATTACCCCGCCATTACGTTTGAGCGGGATGGTCTGATCCGGAAACTCGATCGCCTTGCGAGCGATCGCGGATGGTCGCGCGTCGCGCAAACCACGCTCAAGAACGACGTGGCCTGTTTCATCCGCACCTATGTCGCACGGCAGCCGTCCGGCAAGACCGGGCATGACGATGCACTTGAGTCGCCGCTGACCGAGTTGGGACTCATCAAAGCCATCGGCAAGAACGACGGCTTTCGCTTCGTGCGCGGTCCGAAATCGACCTTGGGCGACGGCGTATTCGCTTACGCCCTTGTTGATTTCTGGTCTCGGTTCCATCCCAACGCCGCCACTCTGTCCTTCGAGGCCATTGCCCACGCGCCGGGCAGTCCGGGGCGCGTGTTTCAATTCGACGAGAATGACGTGGCCGACCGCCTCGCCGTACTCGACGATGCAACGGACGGCGCGCTCCGGTGGTCGGAAACCGCCGGGCTCAAGCAGGTTGTCCGCAACATCGAGATCGGCGAAGAGACGGCGCTTTCCTGGCTGCCTGGTGACTATGCTTCGCGCGCCGGGAAGGAGGCCGCCTGATGCTTCTGAAAGATCGCGTTCGTATCGCCCGCCGCTTCCTGAGATCGGTTCGCATCGACGCGGACCTCGGGGACGCCGATGCCCTCGACGGCTTCGTGTGCCCTCAGTCCTCGGCGGAAGTTCTCGCCACGATGGCGCGGCACGTGTCCGAGACCGGGCAGGGCGCATTCACCTGGACCGGTCCCTACGGCAGCGGCAAATCCAGCCTTGCCGTTGCGCTCGCCGCTCTGCTGAGCGGCGATGCCGGATTGCAAAAACAGGCGGCGAAGGTTTTCGGGCAGAGCCTGACGAACACCATTCGGAAAGCCTTGCCGACAGGCACAAAGGGATGGCGCATCCTTCCCGTCGTCGGTACGCGTGCCGATCCCGTCACAGTCATAGGTGAAGCCGCCAAAAGAGCCGGGCTTGTGCCGCGCGTACCGCGCGGCGGATGGACCGAGACCAACCTGATAGAGACGCTTGCCGACGCGGCCGCATGCAAGCCGAAGACTCACGGCGGGCTTGTCCTCTTCATCGACGAAATGGGCAAGTTTCTCGAAGCCGCCGCGCAGGACGGCTCGGATATCTACATCCTTCAGCAGCTCGCGGAAGCGGCTTCGCGAAGCAACGGGCGTCTCCTGATCGTCGGCGTGCTGCACCAGGCATTTGAGGAATACGCGCACCGGCTCTCGCATGACATGCGGGACGAATGGGCGAAGATACAGGGCCGGTTCGTCGACCTTGTCGTCGATACGGCGGGTGAAGAACAAATCGACCTCATCTCCCGTGCGATAGAGAGCGATCACGCCGCGAAGAAACCGGGCGCTCTTGCGTCTTCGGTCGCCGCATTCGCGCGGCGCGATCGGCCTCGTGAGGATGCTTCGCGGCTGGCTTCGATGCTTGAGGACTGCTGGCCGCTACATCCGGTCGTCGCCGCATTGCTCGGTCCGATTTCGCGGCGGCGTTTCGGCCAGAACCAGCGCAGTATCTTCGGGTTTCTCAATTCATCCGAACTGCACGGTTTTCAGGATTTCCTGAACCATGCGAAGGACGGCGAGCTCTACGGTCCTGACCGGCTGTGGGACTATCTGCGCGCCAACCTGGAGCCGTCCATACTGGCTTCGCCTGACGGACACCGGTGGGCGCTGGCGGCCGAAGCGCTGGAACGCTGCGAGTCCCTTGGCGGCGATGCGCTGCATGTCAGGTTGCTCAAGACCATCGCCGTGATCGACCTGTTCAAGGAGCGCTCGGGCCTCGTTCCGCATTCCGAGTTGTTGCGATCCTGTTTTCCCGACACGGCGCAAAAGGCGATCGAGAAGGCGCTTTCCGACCTCGATGGCTGGTCGCTCACGATCTTCAAGAAGTTTCTCGACGCTCGCGCCATTTTCGCCGGCAGCGACTTCGATATCGAACAGGCGGTCCGCACGGCGCTCGATGAAATCGACGAGATCGACTTCGAGCACCTGAAATCGCTTGCCGGTCTCCAGCCGATCCTCGCCAAGCGCCACTACCATGAAACCGGCGCCATGCGCTGGTTCGACGTGAACATCGTGCCGGTCAGCGGCATCGTCGAGTTCGCCGCCGGTTTCGAACCGGAGAACGGCGCAATCGGACAGTTTCTGCTTGCGATCCCGACGGAGGGAGAAAAAGAGGGGCGGGCTGAAAAGCTGTGCCGGGAAGCGGCCTCCCTCAGTGAGAAGGACAAGGGCGATATCGTCGTCGGCATTTCCAAACAGTCATGGGCCGTCGTCCCGCTGGCGCGGGAACTGATCGCGCTGGAGAACGTCAGCAACGATCACCCCGAACTGGCCGGAGACCAGGTTGCCCGACGGGAGGTTTCGGCCCGGCTTGCGGCGTTGCAGGCGCTTTTGGAAACCGAGTTGCATAAGGCTTTCGACAACGCGCTGTGGTTCCGCAAAAAGCACCACAAGAAGCGGCTGCAACAGGCCGATCTGAACAGCATCGCCTCTGAACTGGCGGATCGCCGCTTCCCCGAGAGCCCGCGTCTCCATAATGAACTGCTAAACCGGCAGCAGCCGTCCGGCAGCGCCATAATGGCGCAGAACAAGCTTCTGCACCGCATGGTCGTCAATGAAGGCGAGGCGCGGCTCGGTATCGACGGTTACCCGGCCGAAGGTGGGCTGTTCGCTTCCATCCTGGAAAAAACCCACCTGTACGTCCGGCAGGGTAAGACGTTCCGGTTCGTTGCGCCGGCGGCCGGTGACGATCCGTGCCGTCTCGCGCCGATGTGGCAGGCCGCCTTCGAACACGTAAAGAAGAATGCCGATCGGACGGTAACCGTTTCGGAGCTTTTCGAGCTGTGGCGTGAGCCGCCGTTCGGCGTCAAAGACGGCCTGATGCCGCTTCTCGCCGTCGCGTTCATCCAGTCCCAGCGTGACAAGCTTGCGGTTTACCGCGAGGGAATTTTCAGGGTCCGGTTCGACGATGTGGATGCCGATTATCTCGCCAAGGACGCAACCGTCATCCAATTGCGCTGGATGGACCTGACGGATATTGCGCGGCGTCTTTTGTCGGATATGGCGGAAGTCGTTCGTGATCTCGATCGAACCAACGAGCTTGTCCATCTCGAACCCATCGACGTTGGTCGCGGGTTAATGTCGATTTACGAGCAGTTGCCGAACTGGACGACACGGACAATGCGCCTGTCGGCCAACGCGGTGCGGATTCGCGACCTGTTCAAACGCGCCCACGATCCGAACCGGTTCCTGTTCGATGATATTCCGGGAACCCTCGGAGAGGACGTGGCGCTGGATACGGATGACGATCTCCGTCGGATCATCGAGAGTGTACGCGACGGGCTCGAAGAGCTGGTACAGGCTTATCCTTCGATGTTGCATCGCATGCGCGACCTGATGCTCGCCGAATTGCAGGTGCCGAACATATCGCCGCAGTCTCTCGCTGAACTGCGTGAGCGCGCCGAAAACATCAGACAGCTCGCCGGCGACTTCCGGCTCGACGCCTTCGTCGGCCGGCTGGCGCGGTTCGACGATTCGGAAGAGAGTTTCGAGGGCATCGCCAGCCTGGCCGCGAACAAGCCGCCGCGCGACTGGGTCGATCCGGACCTTGACCAAGCGGCGATCGAAATCGCCGATATGGCGCAAAAATTCCTTCGCGCGGAAACATATGCACGCGTGAAGGGCCGTCCCGACAAGCGTCATGCGATGGCCGTCGTCATCGGCACGAACGGACGGCCCGCGCCGATGCTTGAAGAGTTCGATGTTGCGGACTCGGACCGCGCAGCCGTGAACGCACTCATAGACCGTGTCGAGGCGGCACTCGACGAATCCGACACATCCAGGCGCAGCATCATTCTGGCTGCGCTGGCTGAACTGAGTGCGCGCTACATGGAAAAACCCGCAACGCCCGAGAAGAACGGGAAAGGAAGAGCCGCCTCTTGACGACCGATGCCGTGAAACACGTCCTTGGCCTTTCCGGCGGCCGCGACAGCGCGGCGCTAGCCGTCTATATGCGTCAGCATCATCCCGAACTGGAGATCGAGTATTTCTTCACGGACACGGGCAAGGAGTTGCCCGAGGTCTATGAATATCTCGGGCGGCTGGAGGGATTCCTCGGGCAACCGATATTGCGGCTGAACCCCGACCGCGATTTCGATTTCTGGCTCAAGCAGTACAATGATTTCCTGCCGTCACCCCAGACACGCTGGTGCACACGGCAGCTCAAGCTTCGTCCGTTCGAGCGCTGGCTACGTCCGATGCTCGACGACGGCATGACGGTGTACAGCTACGTCGCCATCCGCAGTGACGAGGAATACCGCGAAGGGTATTCATCGAAGCATGACAAGCTCATTGTTCGGCTACCTTTCAAGGAAGCCGGAATCGACAAAGCCGGCGTCCTCGACGTTCTGGAAGGGGCCGGGCTCGGTTTGCCGAGATACTACGAGTGGCGAACTCGCAGCGGCTGCACCTTCTGTTTCTTCCAGCAAAAAATCGAATGGGTGCGACTGAAGGAGCAACACCCGGAAGCATTCGAAGAAGCCAAGGCGTATGAGAAGGACGCGGTCGAACACGGTTCCCCGTTCACCTGGAGCCAGGGCGAATCTCTCGAAGAGCTGGAACAGCCTGAGCGGGTCGCGCAGATCAGGGAAGATCACGAACAGCGACTTGCGCGCATGAAGTCGAAGGTTCAGCCGAACCCGCTCCGACCGGACAGCGAGCCACTGGATATCGACGACCTGTATGGCAAGGCGAAAGTCTGTCTGGCATGTCACAAATAAAGAAGGCGGGGGCACGGACGGTTGGACCTGGACTCCTTGATAGATTTTGCGAACGAGGCAACCGAGGAAATCGCCAAGTACACGGTGCCCGTCACTTTGTCGCCAGAGAAGATGATGGCGAATGAGCACGCAATTGAAGCCCTTGCGTGGGACTCCATCAGCTACGGCGAGGAAGAGTTGGAAAAGGTTCCCGCTGACAAGCGAGGCATCTACGCCTTCGCGATTTGCAGGAACAACGATGTGCTTCCGCCTCACGGGTACATTCTCTACATCGGAATCGCGGGACGCGATTCCGAACGCCCCCTGAGGGAGCGGTATAAGGATTATCTCAACGCCAGGAAGGTCAAGAAACGCGCGCGCATCGCGCGGATGATCGGAACCTGGCACCAAGTATTGCGGTTCTACTTCGCTCCCATCGACGAAAACACCTCTTCAGATGACCTGAAAGCACTTGAGCAGCAGCTCAATACGGCGCTGATGCCGCCATTCTCCGAAGGAGACCTTGAAGCCGATACAAAGCAAAAACGGAGGGCATTCCGGTAATGGCGAAAAAGCAAAAGCAAATTGTACTGCCGGCCCTCCGTGGCGTCATGGGAGATTGGGTTTTCTATTCATGCCTTATGGACGTGGGGGAATTGAGTTCCCGCGTCAACTACGCGGAGGAAATCCACGAGAACGAAGCGCTTTCGGACATGATCCAAAGACACCTCAAGAGAGGCCGTGCCGCACAGATCGCGGACTATCTCAAGAGACAGCCCGAGCGCTTCTTCAATTCCCTCGTCATCGCGACATACGGCGGCCAGCCGAACTGGCACGCCCTGTCGGACGTTCGCAGCAAGGCCGCCCCGGATGAGCTGACGAACCTGACCGAAGACACGGTTTCCTCCGTCGGATTCCTGACGCTCACGGGGCAGGAGAAGCTATTTGCGCTCGATGGTCAGCATCGTCTGGCGGGCATCAAAAAGGCAGTGAAAGAGAGTCTGGACGACGACCCATATGATGAACTCTCCGTCATATTCGTGGGGCACAAGGACACCAAGAAAGGGTTGGAGCGCACACGCCGGTTGTTCACGACCCTGAACAAGACGGCACGGCCTGTCTCCAAAGGGGAAATCATCGCCCTCGACGAGGACGATGTGATGGCCATTTGCGTGAGGCGACTCATTGAGCAAACGGAACTTTTCGGGGGCAACAGGATCGCTTTTGTCGCCAGCAACAACATGCCGACCGCCAATACGACGAGCTTAACGACAATCGCCAACCTCTACGACGTGCTGACGATCCTGTTTACAAACGCGCATTCGGATTTGCGAGAGCAGAAGGCGGATTTGCAGAGGGTGCGTCCCGACGACAAGGTTCTCGAAAAATATTTCAAGATGGCCGAGAGCTACTTCGTGGAGCTTGGAAAGAACTTCAAGGCACTGAGTGAGTTTTTCGGTGCGAAAAACACCGAACCGGTGGTCAAAAAATACCGAGGAAACCACGGCGGGCACGTCCTGTTCAGGCCGATCGGGCTGGAAATCATAACGCGTGTGGTCGCCCGTCTGACGAAAGAAATGAGCCTTGGCAAGGCCGTGAAACTCGCATCGGAACTGCCGCACGATTTGAACGAAGAACCGTATCAATGGCTCATGTGGGAGCCGAATAAGAAGACAATGCTGAACGGACACAAGGTTACGATACGCGAAGTTCTTTTGTACATGGTCGGCAAGAACGCCAAGAACTACTCGGAAGCGACGCTGTTGGAGCGGTATCAACGGGAAACCGGGGATGAAACCGCCGAATTGCCGGAGAAGATCGTATGACACGGTCGCATAAGCACCCGACTACGAAATGCCGAAAGCCAGGCATTCGAGAGTGCGGCGGCGGCGCCCGTATTTGAGTGAGCCATGACGGAAACCACGGATACATCCTCAACCGCTCCGGGCATGGCGCTGCAAGCACTTCTGCGCAACGCCAAGACATCGGCATTGCGGGAGGTGATCGGTCCGTCGATCGTGGATACGCTTCGGGGGCTCGATCCCGAGCTGGATTCCGGCACCCGTCTCGGTGAGCTGGCGGCCAGCCTCATCGAGCCATCCGAAGCATTGCGTGACCCGGAAATGCGCAACCGCATCATCCGCATGCTGCCCTTACCCAAGGCGCGCGAGCTTGGCGGGCATCTCGGTGCGAAAGACGGCCGCACGCTTTATGACGATCTCTGCACAGCCGCCGCCGACCCCGCGGCGCTGACTGTGTTGTACTCGTTCTTCGGCGTGGTCCGGGACGTTCGCGCGCCGGCGGACTCATCGCCGGACGCCATGAAGGCGGCTGCCGGTTACGCGCTGTTCGATCACCAGCGCGCCGCCGCCGAGCGTGTCGTTCACGCTCTGGGTAACGCGCCGCACAAGGTCATTCTTCATATGCCCACCGGTGCCGGCAAAACCCGCACGGCAATGCACATCGTCGCGGAGCATCTGCGCCGGAGCGAGCCCACCGTCGTTTGCTGGCTGGCCCAGAATGCGGAACTTCTCGACCAGGCCGCCGACGAGTTCGAAAACGCATGGCGCTTCCTCGGCAACCGGGAAACCGGACTCGTGCGTTTCTGGGGGCACAGAAGACCGGATGTTCTCGACATACAGGACGGCGTGATCGTCTCCGGCCTCGCCAAGATGTCCGCGCTCGACAACCGCGATCCCGCAACCCTGCTGCGTCTGGCGGACCGCGTCTCGTTGACGATCATCGACGAGGCGCACCAGGCGATTGCGCCGACCTACGCGGCGATCCTCACGGCCCTCTACAGCAAGCGACCGCACAACGCCTTGCTCGGACTGACGGCGACGCCGGGACGAAGCTGGTCGGATATCGGCGAGGACCGCAAGCTTTCGGATTATTTCGACGGCCGCAAGGTCACGCTCGAAGTCGAGGGTTACGACGACCCGGTCTCGTTCCTGATCGACCAGAAGTACCTTGCGCGGCCTATCTTCCGCACACTCAATTCCGATGCGGGCCTCAAACTGAGCGAGAACGATGTAAATGCGCTCTCGTCCGCGATCGACGTGCCGGAGCAGATTCTGGAACGTCTGGGTACGGACACGCAGCGCAACCTGAAAATCCTGTCCGCTGTCGAAGACCTGATGACGCGGCACCGCCGCGTCATCGTTTTTGCGCCTTCCGTGGAGAATGCGCGCATGCTTACGGCGATCTTGTCCATACGGGGACATGAAGCATTCGTCGTGACGGGACAAAGCAATACGGCGGAAAGGGAAAGAATAATAAGGCGTTTTAAAAGTAAAGATAATCGCGCTATGGTGGTTGTGAACTATGGTGTCTTAACCACCGGATTCGATGCGCCCGCGACAAGCGCGGCGGTCATCGCGCGCCCGACACGGTCGCTTGTTCTTTACAGCCAGATGGTCGGCAGGGCGACGCGCGGTACACGTGCCGGTGGAAACGACGAGGCCGAGATTGTAACGGTTGTCGATCCGCACTTGCCGGGCTTTGGCAGCGTTGCCGACGCATTCAAGAACTGGGAGGACGTTTGGGATGAGCCTGACAGAAGCTGCTGAGTCGCAAAGGCTCGACGGAGAAATCATTCCGCCTGAACTGGCCGTGAAGGCCATGCGCGACAGCGGCTACAAGAACACCGCATACGCGCTCGCCGAACTGATCGACAATTCCGTCCAGGCGAACGCAAGCAATGTCGAGGTGATCTGTCTTGAGGGCTATCGGCAGGTCAACGAACGCGCCAGCCGCAGGATTCAGGCAATCGGTATTCTCGACAACGGCGACGGCATGACGCCCGAGACGCTGCGTCTCGCCCTCCAGTTCGGGAACGGCACGCACCTGACGGACAGAAAAGGGATCGGCCGCTTCGGCATGGGCCTGCCGAATTCCTCGATATCGCAGTGCCGTCGCGTGGAAGTCTGGACGTGGCAGAACGGTCCGGACAACGCCATGTATTCCTATCTCGATGTCGATGAAATCGAGGGGCGGCGCCTGTTCGCCGTTCCGGCCCCCGAGCACAAGCCGTTGCCCGAGGAATGGCGCGCCCGTTCCGACAATGTTGAAACGACCGGCACGCTCGTACTCTGGAGAAACTTTGACGATCATCGGCTGAGCTGGCGCGGCGCGCTGGCGACACTACGCCATACGGAATCGCTTGTCGGGCGCATGTACAGGAAGTTCATCGACAGCGGGCATCTGTCGATCCGGCTCCTGGCACTGCTCGAAGACGAGGATGATCCGACCTTCGACGAACCGGTGCGCGTCAACGACCCGCTCTACCTGATGCGAAATTCATCGACCCCCGCCCCGTTCAACATCGAGCCGATGTTTCAGCCCTGGGGCGACGCCGACGAGGTGTTCTCAATCGAGTATGACGGCGCAACACATGACGTCGTGGTCCGCATGAGCTGGGCGCGGGAAGAAACCGTGCCGGAAGACAGGAGCGACCGCGGCTCGAAGCCCTACGGCAAACACGCCGCCAAGAATATCGGCCTGTCCATTGTCCGCGAGGGCCGCGAACTGGACCTCGACCCCGCATGGACCAACAGCTACGACCCGACCGAACGCTGGTGGGGCGTCGAGGTTGAGTTCCCTTCCACACTCGACGAGGTGTTCGGCGTTACGAACACCAAACAAAGCGCCACGATCTTCTCGCATATGGCCCAGTTCGACTGGAAGGCGGAAGCCAATCCGGGAGAATCGCGGTCGGAGTTCCAGGAACGCATACAGGGCGAAGGCGATCCGCGTGCGATTCTGCTGCCGATCGTCGATCACATACGCGATCAGATTCAGGAGGTGCGCAAGCGCCTCAAGAAACAGAATGTCGGACGCCGGACGAAAGAAGACAGGCATGACGAGCCTGACGTGTCCGACCTGGCCACGACAAAATTCCGCGAGCGCGCCGAACAGGGACACGAGACTGAGTCCGACCGCGAAGAGTTCACGGAGAAGGATCGCGACGATCTTGAGAAAGACCTGATGGAGGACAAACACTACCGTCAGGACGTTGCCCGCGAAATCGCCGAAGCGACTTTTACGCGCAAACGGAAGGTCCTGTTCCTTGAAAAGGCGATGGAAGGCTATGCCTTCTTCAATGTCGAACACAAACAGGGCGGGCTGACTGAAGTCGTCTTCAACAGCAACCATCCCTTTTACGACCAGCTCATAGAATCGCTGCGGCCCGATATCGGCGACGAGACCGACGCCGAGTTGATGGAGCGGATACACACGGCCGCCGATACGCTGGAGCTGCTGTTCGCAGCCTGGGCGCGCTATGAGATGGAGGAAGTGCGGCAGAAGAACCGGCTGTTCGAGATGCGGCAGGAATGGGGAAAGATGGCGCGCTTCTTCCTCACGGAAGAGGACGACGAATGATATGGCGGTTGTCCTTCCCGGCGACGGTATTCTCGAACTTGTCACGGCCGCCACCGACCGGGTGGTCATAGCAGCGCCGTACATCAAATCCCCGACCCTGCGCCGGTTGCTCGATGCCGTCCCCGAGACGGTGTCGGAATGCATCTGCGTCACGCGCTGGCTTCCCGAAGACATCGCCTCCGGCGTCTGTGATCTCGAAATCCTCGACGACATCGCCGGCGCGCGCGGCGGACGCCTTCTGGTCCATCCGCACCTGCATGCGAAATACTATTCGAACGGCAGGGACTGTCTCGTCGGTTCCGCCAATCTCACGGCGCGGGGACTCGGCTGGCACACGCCGTCCAATGTCGAGTTGCTTGTCGCCCTTCCGGCCGAGTTCGAGGGGCTGGCCGAATGGGAATACGGGCTGCTGGGCTCCGCCGTGCAAGCCACCGAAGAGTTGCGCGACCGCATTCGCCGGCAGGCCGACGCCCTGAAACAGGACGAAACCCCGCGCCGTCTTCCGGAGGTTGAAGACGATGCTGCGATAGAGGCTGAGCAGACATTGTGGGTGCCGCAATGCCCGACGCCGGACCGCCTCTGGCAGGTCTATCGCGGGCGCGGCGCCGATACGATGGTGAGCAGCGCGTTCGAGGCGGCCCAGGCGGATCTGGCGGCGTTGTCCCCGCCGCAGGGGCTGACGCAGGATCTCTTCACCGCCTATGTGGCGGGTATACTGAAACAGATGCCGTTGCTCGCCGAGATAGACAAGCTGGCGGCGGCCGGTCTGACGGACACGAAGGCGTACGAGTTCCTGGCCGATAGTCTCGGCGGCACCGTTGCGGAAGAGGACCACGCGCAGATCTGGCGCGTGGTCAAACTCTGGCTGGTGCATTTCTTCCCCGACACCTACCGGCTTGAAACCGGCCAGGAGGTTCTTGTGAAGGGCAGAGAGCTGCCTCGACGATGATCGGTCGTTTACGCGATCGCCGATATTGTAGGGACGCTTCATTTAACATTGACGCAGGCGGGCAACATGCAATTCACGAAGACTGACTTTATTCAGTATTTGAATTGCCCGAAGTCGCTCTGGTTGCTCAAGCGGGCCCCGGAGAACTACCCCCACGGTGAGTTTTCCGCCTTCATGCAAAAGCTTGTGCGCGAAGGCTACGAGGTCGAGCGATATGTCCGGCAGTTCTTTGAGGACGCCGGAGATCGTGCGGTCACTTTTCAGCGGGTGTTCGAGACGGAGGACGGCCTGTTCGCGCGGGCCGATGCCGTCGAGGTGACGGGCAACGGCGAGACCGTGCTCTTCGAGATCAAATCTTCGACCAGCGTGAAAACCGATAACCAGCACAACCACGTCAAGGATGCCTGTTTTCAAAAGGTCTGCGCAGAGCGTGCCGGACAGCGCATCGACCGGGTGTATCTCTTGCACCTGAACGGGGAATATGTCCGTGCCGGTGATGTCGCCCCCGAAGAATTGCTGGTGTTTGCCGACGTGACCGATCAGGTGGATGGCATTTCCGCTGAAACCGTCGCGGAGATCGACGAAGCGCTTGCGTTCCTCGCGAATGAAATCGACAGGAACGGCTGTTCCTGCGTCGAGTTATCCCGAGGCAATCACTGCGATACCTTCACGCTCTTCAACCCCGGTGTTCCCACGCCGTCGATCTACAGTCTGCCGAGACTGAGCGCAAAGAAGCGGAGCGACTTCCTGACGAAGGGCGTGTTGGCGCTGGATGCCGTCGCGGACGATTATCCGTTGTCGGAAAGTCAAAGGCTGGTGGTGCAGGCCGCGAAGAGTGGCGAGCCGCAGATCAACTCCGCGGGTGTCCGCGCGTTTCTGTCGAGACTGACCTTCCCGCTGTATTTTTTCGACTATGAAACCTATGCGTCCGCAGTGCCGCTGGTCGACGGGGCCAGTCCCCACAAGCATTTTCCGGTTCAGTATTCGCTGCACATTCTGGAAGAGGACGGCACCCTCGCGCACCGGGAGTATCTGGCCCGAGAAGCGCGGATGCCGCTTGGGCTCATCGAGCAGATGCAGGCTGATATCGGGTCTGAGGGCAGCATCGTCTCGTGGCATGCGTCGTTCGAGAAGATGTGCAACCGGGAGATGGCAAGGAACTTCCCCGACAAGGCCGACTTTCTGAACGATCTGAATGACCGGATGGTGGACCTAGAGGACGTGTTTAAGGCGGACTACGTCGATGCAAGGTTCGATGGTTCGACGTCTATCAAGAAGGTGCTTCCCGTTCTGTGCCCCGATCTCGATTACAGCGATCTCGACGTTCAGGACGGGTCATCGGCGATGGAGGCATGGGAGCGTATGCTCAATGCCGAGCCTCAAGAGGCGGAGCGCGTTGCCCAATCTCTCTTGAGTTATTGCGATCGGGATACCTTCGCGATGGTGGAAATCTACCGTTTTCTCTCCGGGATATAGCCCCTGGTCTGCCGTAGAGGGCGCGCCCGGCTGCGCCGGGCCGGGCTCTCGTGAACCGAACCCCGCCTGGTGCGGGTTTCGGCCATCCGGCGTCGATCCCTCGCGCACGGGGCTGCTGACGCGCCCCGTATCCTTGTCCGGTTTGCAGTGATCCGGCGCGGCGGCCTCGACCGCCGCTGTCCCGAAGCTCATCGCGCTCCTTTTTCCATTCAGCGCCCCGCGACCCGGCCTTTCATCACCGGCAGCCTGGGGCCGGCGGCCGTCGCCGCAAGCGGTTTTTTCCCCGCCCTGACGGGCTTCCTCGCGCAGCAAAAAACAGCCTGACGGCTCCGTCCCTGCACCGGCCCCGGTTCGTCTGCCGTGAAAGGCCGCGAGGGTCGCGGCCTCATAGACTGAAAAGGAGTCACTAAAATGAGCATTCAATCCATCCAACTGGCTGATCTGAGGCCGCCCGCGCACAATCCGCGCAGCGTCATCGCCGACGATGCGCTGGACGAGCTGGCGGCAAGCATCCGCACAGACGGACTGCTGCAGAACCTCGTGGTCGCGCCGTCACGCGGCAAGACCTACAAGGTCATCAGCGGCGAGCGGCGTTTTCGCGCCCTGAAGCTGCTGTGCGAGCGTGGCGACATCGACGACAGTTTCGAGGTCCCCGTCGAAATTCGCAGCAAGCTGAGCAAACGCGACAAGCTGCGTATCGCCACCGTCGAGAACGTGCAGCGCGAGAACCTGGCGCCGATAGACGAGGCCGAAGCCTTCGCCGAACTGGCGCGCAACGGTGTCTCTCTCGACGACATCGCGGCCGAGACCGGCAAGTCGGTCGATACCGTGAAGCGCCGTCTGGCGATCGCGGGTCTGTGCGACGAGGTCAAGCAGGCGCTACGCGATAACCGCATCACGCTGGCGGTTGCCGAGACCATGACGCTTGGATCGCATGACCGGCAGCGCGGCATACTCGAAGAAATCGAGTACGCGATAGAGCGCGGCTGGGCGCCGGATACCGACGATATCCGTCACAACCTGCTGGACCGCAAGCCGTCCGTCAGCGAGGCGATGTTCCCGTTGGAACGCTATACCGGCACCTATACGCAGGACCTGTTCGGCAAGGACGACGAAACCTTCTTCGATGACATCGACCAGTTCCTTGAATTGCAGGAACAGGCCGTTAACGAGAAGGCCGCGCAATTCGTGGCTGAAGGCAGAAAGGTTGAGATCACCAAAGCCTATTCGATCCCGAACTGGCAGTACCGGGATGCCGAAGACGGCGAGGATGGTGTCACGATCATCAACCTCTCCCCGCATGGCGACGTGGATATCCGCGAGAACGCGGTGTCCTACGAACTGGACCGTAAGACCGCGCAGGCGACGGCCGATACGCCGGCAGCACCCTCGAAGCCGAAACCTTCCTACAGCGGGCCGCTGTGCCGCCACATGGCGTATCAAAAGAGCCTGGCCGTGCAATCTGTGCTGATGCGCAATCCGCGCGTTGCGAAGATCGTCGCGATCATCGACCGGCTCGGGCACATGAACGACGTGCACGAAAGCCATCCAAGCCTCAATCCGCAGATAGCGCTCCCGAGCCAGACGACACGGTGAAGGACGCCGATGGCGAGCGCTCTCCGGAATTCAAGATGCCCAAGGACGACGATTAGTCGGGACCGGCGGTCTGGCCGGGGTCCGATCTAGGTCAGCGCAGTGCAATCAGAGGCAGAATGGCCTGCGGCGGTCTTTCGTTGCGGGTTCCCGATTTTTCCCGTATTTTCTCATAGGGACATGCGTCGCAGGACACGTCATGCAGACAGACATTATGACCATCAAAGAGGTCGCGGAGTACCTGAAGCTGACTGAGAAAACCGCTTATCGGTTGGCGGCAGAGCGGAAGATACCCGGCTTCAAGGTTGGTGGCGCCTGGCGGTTCCGGCGCTCCGAAATAGACGAGTGGATCGAACGGAAGACGAAAGAATCAACGAAGGGTTAGGCCTTGATCACTGAGTACCACGCCAAACTGTTTGCTCATGAGCTGAGCAGGCGGCATTCCGTAGCGGATGCCGAGAAGCTGGCGGGCGCATTGCTGGATGCTCAGGTCGATCTCAATCCGCATCAGGTCGAGGCGGCCCTGTTCGCCTTCAAGTCTCCGCTTTCCAAGGGCGCCATTCTTGCTGACGAGGTTGGGCTCGGCAAAACGATCGAAGCCGGGCTTGTGCTCGCGCAGAAATGGACTGAGCGGAAGCGCCGCATTCTGGTTATCACACCGGCAAACCTGCGAAAGCAGTGGTCTCAGGAGATTGAGGAAAAGTTCTTTCTCCCGACGATCATCCTGGAGGCGAAAAACTACAACAAGATGGTGAAAGAAGGCGTTCGCCGTCCTTTCGAACAGAAAAGCCTCGTTATCTGCTCGTTCCAGTTTGCCGCGCGCCATGCTGACGAACTCATGGTCGTACCGTGGGACCTTGTCGTCATCGATGAAGCGCACCGGTTGCGCAACGTCTACCGCCCGGACAATAAAATCGGCAAGGCACTCAAAAATGCTCTCGTCAATGCGCCGAAGGTGCTGCTCACGGCGACGCCGTTGCAGAATTCGCTGCTGGAGCTATACGGCCTCGTCAGCCTGATCGACGATTACGCGTTCGGCGATGTAAAGAGCTTCCGCTCCCAGTATGCGCGACTTTCAGGCGACGGGCAGTTCGACGAGCTCAAGAGCCGGTTACAGCCGGTTTGTCACCGGACGCTCCGGCGTCAGGTGCTTGAATATATCCGCTATACCAATCGTATCCCCGTTACGCAGGAATTCGTGCCGACGGAAGACGAGCAATCGCTTTACGACATGGTTTCGGATTACTTGCGCAGGCCGTCTTTGCAGGCACTTCCGTCTAGTCAACGCACGCTCATGACGCTGATCATGCGTAAGCTGTTGGCGTCATCGACCTTCGCTATCGCTGGCGCGCTCGATACGCTGGCTCGCAAACTTGAGCGGCAGCTGCGCGACGACAAGAATTTGCGTGAGAAGCTGGAGCAGGAGCTGGCCGAAGACTATGAGGAATTCGATGAAATCGCCGATGAATGGTCCGACGAGGTGGAGGACCCTCAGCTCCTGAACGAAGAGGACATCGCGGCGATTGAAGCTGAAATCGTCGACCTTCGCGCGTTTCGCGACCTTGCGGTCTCCATATCCGAGAATGCGAAGGGACAGGCCCTTCTCAGCGCCTTGCGGGCCGGCTTCGAAAAAACGGCTGAGCTTGGTGGCGCGGAGAAAGCCATTATCTTTACTGAATCCCGCCGCACCCAGGAGTATCTGGTTCGTCAGCTGTCGGAGAACGGGTACGAGGGCAAGATCGTCCTCTTCAACGGTTCGAATTCGGACCCGCAATCGAAGGCGATCTACGAGGCTTGGCTCGAACGACATCGTGGTACGGATCGCGTCTCGGGTTCCCGCACGGCGGATATTAGGGCGGCGCTCGTCGACTATTTCCGCGAAGAAGCCTCGATCATGATCGCGACGGAGGCGGCGGCTGAAGGTATCAACCTTCAATTCTGTTCCATCGTCGTAAATTACGATCTGCCCTGGAACCCGCAACGCATTGAGCAGCGTATCGGCCGTTGTCACCGCTATGGTCAGCGCTACGATGTGGTGGTCGTCAATTTTCTCAATAAGAACAATGCCGCCGATCAGCGCGTTTACGAGCTTCTCGCTGAGAAGTTCCAGCTCTTCTCAGGCGTGTTCGGGGCTTCGGACGAGATTTTGGGTGCTATCGAATCCGGCGTCGAATTCGAGAAGCGCATTGTCTCGATATACCAGAATTGTCGATCGACGGAGGAAATCGAGACCGAGTTCGAATTGCTCCGTACCGAGATGGACGAGAATATCGACGCGACGATGGAAGACACCCGTCGCAAGCTGCTCGAAAACTTCGATGCGGAAGTCCATGACCGTCTGAAAATCAATCTCGACAAGAGCAAGGAGTATATCGGGCGATACGAACGCATGCTGTGGGCCGTGACCCAGCATGAGCTTCGCCAGCACGCCAAGTTTGACGATGAGTATCTGACGTTCACGTTGAAGCGTGTGCCCGATGGCGTGGATGTACCGTCCGGCGGATACGGGATCGCGAAACAAGGCTTGAGCGAACACCGCTATCGGTTAGGACATCCGCTGGCTCAGCACGTTGTTTCCAAAGCCCGAGACCGGTCGCTCAACGGCAAGACGCTGGTTTTCGACTATTCGGGTTGGCCCGCAAAGGCTGTGAGTGTCGAGCCGTTGGTCGGTCAATCCGGTGTCATGGTTGCCGAGTGCTTGAGCTTCACGGGCTTCGATGAGCAGGACCATATTCTGTTTGCGGCTAAGGCCGATGACGGTCGCGACATCGAGCCGGAGGTCGCTCGCCGCCTGTTCGAGATGCCATGCCGGACAGAGGCAGGCGACATTGGAAACGAGCGTGCTCGACTGGACCCGGTTCTGGCGAAACGCGAACAGGAGCTGATCGAAGAGCTGAAGCGACAGAATGCGCAGTGGTTCGCGGAGGAAAGCCAGAAACTGGAGAAGTGGGCCGAGGACAAGGTATTCGCTGCCGAGAAGGAGCTGTCCGATGCCAAGGCCCGGATACTCGAATTGAAGCGTGAAGCACGCGCCGTCGAGACGCCGGAACAGCAGCACCGTATCCAGACGCAGATACAGGAACTGGAGAAGTCCAAGCGACGGCTGAGGCAGCGCATCTTCGAGGTCGAGGACGAAATTATCGAGCAGCGGGACGGGATGATCACCGACCTGGAGGCTCGCATTCAGCAGCATACAAGCAAACAGGAGCTCTTCACGATCCGTTGGACGGTCGCGTAGGGACGGAAATTAGGCAGGAGAACCGAGTTACATGGCAAATATCGAGAAGCAGCGCGAACGCCTGATAGTCCTGTTGAAGGAGCTGTTCCAGCTAGACCAGCCCGACCTGGACTTCGGCTTCTATCGCATCATGCATGCGAAGGCCGGTCAGGTGAGCAAGTTTCTCGAAGAGGATCTGCTTGGCATCATCCGCGAGGCGTTCGGCGAAGCGGATGATGCGCGGATTGCCGAAGCCCGGGCAGCCTATGAGGCGGCGAAAAAGCAGGCCGAGGAATTCGGAGCACCTGATCCGGATGCCGCGCCGAAGGTGAAGGAAGTCAAAGTTGCCTGGGACGTGGCGAAGGACAGCGGCAGCAACGAAGGCGACGTTTACGACCACCTGTACCGGTTTTTCGAGCGCTATTACGACAACGGCGATTTCATGAGCCGCCGGTACTTTGCGCGCGAAACCGACGGCAAGGCCGCACCCTACGCCGTTCCTTATGACGGGCGGGAGGTGTATCTGCACTGGGCGAACCGCGACCAGTACTACATCAAGACATCGGAATATCTGAGCAACTTCACCTTCGACCCGACGCAGGCGACAGAGTTCAAGGCACATCATGGCGAGCTTTTCGACGACAAGCCGATCAAGGTGCACTGCCGCGTCGTCGAGGCGAGCGAAGGGGAGCACAACAACGTTAAGGCGACCGAGCAAACCGAGCGCTACTTCATCATCCACGATCCGGAACCGGTGAAGCTGGAAACGGGGGGGACCGGGGCACCGGAGCTTGTCATGCAGTTCGAATATCGCCCCGACGCTGAGAAGACGGGGCAGGAAGGGACTTGGCGGAAAAAGCGCCTGTTGGAGGCAGCTGAGAAAGTGAAGGGATTGCTGCCGAGCCTAGATGGCGGCGGTGACTACGTGACGGCGCTCATGACGCCGGCGCCCACGGAAGCGGAGAAGGATCGAACGCTGCTGGAGAAATATCTGGCGCAGTACACTGCCCGCAACACCATGGACTATTTCATACACAAGGACCTGGGCGGGTTCCTGCGGCGCGAGCTCGACTTCTACATCAAGAACGAGATCATCCGGCTGGACGACATCGACTCCGCCGATGCGCCGCGCGTGGAGAGCTATCTTGCCAAGGTCAAGGTGCTGCGGCGCATCGCGCAGCATTTGATCGATTTTCTGGCGCAGTTGGAAAATTTCCAGAAGAAGCTGTGGCTTAAGAAGAAGTTTGTCGTCGATACGCAATACTGCATCACGCTCGATCGTATTCCTGAGGAGTTCTATCCGGAGATCGCGGCCAACGACGCGCAGCGGAGAGAATGGGTTCGGCTTTTTGCGATTGACGACTTGTCCGATTACTCAAGCACACTCAATGCCGCCTTTCTAAAGGCCAATACCAGCTTGACAGTCGACACAGCACTTTTCGGAAACGATTTTCGAGACAGGGTAATCAGTGCGCTTGAGGATATTGAGAACGAGACGAAGGGTGTTCTCGCTCACTCAGAAAACTTTCAGGCGGTACGCCTCTTTGAAGCAAAATATAGAAAATCAGCTTCCGCAATCTATATCGACCCACCTTACAACGCAAAATCGAGTGAGATTGCTTACAAAAATACTTATAAGCATTCCTCTTGGCTTTCCTTCATGCAGGATCGCATACACTCCGGTGCAAGCCTTTTGCGGGATGACGGCGTCCATGCTGTTGCGATTGACGAAGTCGAACAGGAAGTTCTGAGCATCATATTGGATCAAGTTCTTAATGACATGAAGACGGTCGTCCTTCCGATCGTTAGCAATCCTCGTGGCCAGCAGGGTAAGAATGTTTCAGCTGTCCATGAATATATGATCCTCTCCTATCCCTCTGACGCGAAGAAATACTTGGCTGACACCCCGAAAAACGAGGTGGATTCGAGGACACTACGGGACTCAGGGACTGAGTCAGATCGTACTGATGCCAAGACTTGCTTCTATCCATTTATCGTGCGGAATGGCGAGATTGTGGAAATTGGGCAGGTTCCACCAGATGATTTTCATCCCACCGGCGCGAATGTTGTTTTGCCGAATGGCGATATCGAGGTCTGGCCGCTCACGGACGGAGGTGACGAGAAGAAATGGCGGTATGGTTGGGATACTGTACCTCAAATTCTTGAAAAACTTGAGCCAAAGTCTGGAAGAAACTCGATCCAGATCATCTTTCACAAAGATACGGGGACAATGAGAAGTCTGTGGGTCGGGGCACAGTACGATGCCAGTGAGTATGGCACAAAAGTTCTACAAAAGATGCTAGGGGAAGAGCTGGCAAAAGAATTTTCTTATCCGAAGTCTATAAATACTGTGCGTGAAGCTCTTGAGGTTCAGCTCAATGGGCAATCCAACGGATTGGTGGTCGACTACTTTGCTGGCTCTGGAACGACTGGACATGCCGTTATTGAGATAAACAGAAAAAGTGAAGAAAATGACATTCGGTACGTTCTTGTCGATATGGGGTCCTATTTTGATGTCGTATTGAAGCCACGCATTCAGAAGTCAATATACTCTTCAGATTGGGATGGCGGAAAGCCGCTATCAAGAAATGGCGTTAGCCAATGTATAAAGTACGTCAGGCTTGAAACATATGAAGACGCCTTAAACAATTTGGCATTCCGGCCGGCCCCGTCTACAGCACAGGCCTCGCCAGACTTCGCGCGTGACTACATGCTCCGCTACTGGCTCGACTTTGAGTCCAAGGGTAGTCCGTCACTCCTGAACATCGAATGGTTCGATGATCCAACAGCCTACAAGCTAAAGATCAAGAAGCCCGGCACGGACGAGTATGTCGAGAAGGCCGTCGATCTGGTCGAGACATTCAATTGGTTGATCGGGCTGCATGTCGAGCATCTGGATCGCTGGCGTGGTTATGACGCTGCCTTCAAGCGAGAGGCTGATCCCGAACTGCCAGGCGATACCAATACGCGCCTGATTTTGGACGGTGCGCTTAAGGAGACCGACGACGGCGCATGGCGTATCCGCAAGGTCGAAGGCTATAGGCTGCGCACTCCCGGCGACCAGAACGACCGTGAGAAGGTGCTCGTTATCTGGCGCAAGCTGACGGACGATCTGGAGCAGGACAATCTTGTGCTGGACGAGTGGTTCAAGAAATGCCGCTTGTCCACACAGGATACCGAGTTCGACGTAATCTACGTCAACGGCTCCAACAATCTTCCCAATTTGCGCAAGGACGAAGAGACCTGGAAAGTCAGGCTGATCGAAGAAGCCTTCCATCAGGCCATGTGGGATGTGGAGGGTTAAGTCGTGGCTGCGCGCAAAAAGATCAAACCGTTACCATTCAGTCACAAGCTCGTCCTAAACCAGTGGATTGTGAGCCTGTTCGGTTTCGACCCGATCAAGGATCACAAGGACGGAAAGCGGACGTTGCGGCCCATGCAGCCGCTGGCGAGCGTGGTCAAGGATGCGCAGGAGGGCATGACGTCCGAAAACCTGCACCACTTTTACAAGGCGCTGGATATCAACCTTCAGTCATCGGCCAAGATCACGCGGGCCGACCTGCTGCGATACGAACACAACATCGTTAGCCACACGTTGGCGATCAACGAGAAGCGCGACCGGCCCATCGTCTGGAAGTATTACCAGTGGCTCTCGCTGCTGTTTGCGGAAATCTATCTGGACCGGTTTTTCGCGGACCGCGAGGCGTTGCTTGAGGCGCTTAACGCCTATGTCGCCGATTTCAACACCTACTGGACCGACGAGGGATATGAGACCGGTATCACACCATACGAACTTGATGACCTGAACAAGCTCTGCCTCCAGAACGCGACGGGCTCGGGCAAGACGTTGCTGATGCACGTTAATTTCCTTCAATTCCGCCACTACGCGTCTTCGTCGCGGTTCAAGCACGACCTTACCCGGACGATCCTCATTACGCCGAACGAAGGCCTCTCGGTTCAGCATGCCCGTGAGATGAAAGGGAGCGATATCACGGCTGCTAGGTTGCTGACGGACAGCGGCGATTTGTTGTCTTCTGGCAAGAGCGGTTTGCGGCAAGTGGACTACACCGAGATTACCAAACTGGGCGATACGGATGGTCCGAACGTCATCGCCACGCGCAATCTTGGGGACAAGAACCTGCTTCTGGTCGATGAGGCGCACCGGGGCATGGGGAGCCAGGAAGAACGCGGCTGGTTTCGAAGTCGTGCGCGCCTGTCGGAGAAGGGATTCGTGTTCGAGTATTCCGCGACCCTGAAGGAGGCTGTCACAGCCGCTAAACGCCCGGAGATCGAGGCGTCATACGCAAAGACGATCCTATTCGATTATTCGTACCGGTATTTCTACGAGGACGGCTACGGCAAGGACTACCGCATCTTCAATCTGCCGCGCACCTTCAGCGAGCTGGAGTTCGCATATCTGACAGCCTGCCTGATGTCGTTCTACCAGCAGCTCAAGCTGTATGAGGACAATCAGGGCCTTTACGCGCCCTACAACATCGAGAAGCCGTTGTGGGTGTTCGTGGGATCAAGCGTTACCAAGGCAACGGGGACCAAGGCCGAAAAGGCGACCGTCTCCGATGTGGGAAAGATCCTCGCGTTCATCGCCCGGTTTCTGAAGAGTGATGCTGCGTCATCGTCCGAGATAGACCGCATCCTGACAGGCAACGCTAAAAAGACCGGTCTCCTTGACGAAAGCGGGGGAGACATCTTTGCGGGGGGCTTCATCTATCTTCAGCAGCTGATGCTGCGAGAAGGCTGGGAAGCAACTGACCTCTATCGCGATATTCTTGCCAAGCTGTTTCAGAACAAAGCCGGTGGTGAGCTCTCGATCGCGCGGATCAGAGGCGACGAGAACGAGATCATGCTTCGCGTTGGACAGGCGGACGTACCGTTCGGCCTGATCAATGTCGGCGATGCGTCGGGCCTCGCAAGCCATATTGCCGAACAGAGTTTTGACAACGTGGTCGTGCATGACTCCGAGTTCGCTGAAACCATGTTCGGCCAAATCAACCTGTCCAGTTCGCCGTTAAATCTGCTGATCGGATCGAAGCGGTTTGTCGAAGGGTGGGATTGCTGGCGCGTGAGCACGCTCGGTCTGATGCATGTCGGGAAGAGCGAGGGAGCGCAGATTATTCAGCTGTTCGGACGGGGTGTTCGACTGAAAGGCTACGATTGGACGTTGCAGCGGAGCGGTTTTGCGACTCCGACCCACCAGCCGGATTTCATTCAGTATGTGGAAACGCTCAACGTCTTCGGTATCGAGGCCGATTTCATGGAGCGATTCCGGAAGTTCCTTGAGGAAGAAGAGCTGCCTAGAAACGACAAAAAAGACATCTTCAGGGTCCCGCTGAACGTAACCTACGAATTCGGCAAGCGATTGAAGGTGCTGCGGCCCCGAAAAAAACGCGACGACGGGCGGGAGTACGATTTCAAAAGGGACGGCGCCGTTCCTGCGCTCGGGATCATGCCCGAAAAAATCCGTCAGAAGGGCGTCGAGATCGACTGGTATCCCCGTATCCAATCACTTGAATCGAAGAAGGGTGTGAAGCTCGGATCGAAGGAAGAGACTACTTTCCGGGACGGCCATCTCGCGTTCCTGGATTACGACGATCTGTTTTTCCGGCTGGAGAAATTCAAGCGGGAGAGGACCTGGCACAATTTCAACATTACCAAGCAACAACTGTCCGAACTGCTCGCCGATAGGACCTGGTACAAGCTGGTTGTGCCGTCGGGAAAGATGGACTTTTCAGACTTCTCGAACGTCAGCCTGTGGCAGGAGATGGCAGCCGAGCTTCTGCAAAAATTCGCCGAAGAGTATTATAATTATTGCAAGGCGGCGTTCATCGAGCCGCGGCTTGAGTTGCGCGAAATCGAGCCCAATGATGGCAGCCTCCCGCAGGAGGACGAATATCAGCTCATCGTCGATGCCAATGAGTTGGCGTTGATAGGCGATATCCAGACACTCACGAAGGAGATTGCCGCCCGCAAGACAGGCATCCTTCGGGCCGGCGACCTAAAGGGGTGTCTTTTCAGTGCGCATCTCTATGAGCCGGTCCTCCATACGGCGAAGGGCAGTAAAATCCAGATTGCGCCGGTCTCGTTGAACGAGAGCGAGTTCCAGTTCATCGATGACCTTCGTATATGTCTGGAGCGCGAGCAGGCTCGGCTGGAGAACGAAGGTATAGAGATTTTCCTTCTGCGTAACAAAAGCCGGGGCAGGGGTATCGGGTTCTTCGAGGCGGGCAATTTCTATCCCGACTTCCTTTTGTGGCTCGTGAAAGACGGGCGTCAGTATCTCTCTTTCGTTGAGCCTCACGGATTGCAGCACGAAGGCCCCGGCCACAAGAAGATCGAATTCCATCGGGTGATCAAGGATATCCAGGCTAGGCTGGCGAGCGAGAACGTCGTTTTGAATAGCTTTATCGTTACGCCAACCCGGTTCGGGAAACTGAACTGGGGCAAGTCCATCGACGATCTGATGGATATGCATGTGTTCTTCATGGAGGATCAGAGGGACACCTACGTTCCTGAAATTCTGGAACGCATGCAGGCATAGGTTTCGTTGGAAAACGAAAAACCCCCGCACGATGGCGGGGGTTCCGAACGCGTCGTTGAATTGTCTCAAGCTGCGCTGCGGTCTTCCTTCGGCGTCACCCGCTGGCCTTCCAGCCAACGGTTGAACTCGGCCCTGTCGATGTAGACGCGGCCACCGACTTTGATCAGTGCCTGATCCAGGCCGTTTGTATCCGAATGGAAGATCCACCAGCGGAGCTTGCTCTCCGTTACGAACGGTGCCTCGGCAGCGAGCTGCCGGACCGTGCGTAACTGCTGGTAATCGACCAGTGGACTGTCCTTTGTCCTTGTCCAAAAAATAGCCAGAGACAATGCCCCCGAAGGGGCACTTAATAGATTCAATTAAAGCCCTCAAAACTCAATAGGAAAATCTCAGAAAAATAGAGTTTTCAAACTAAATCAGTAGTTTACCTCTCCACCCCGTAGAGTTCACTGATCAATTCGGTGGCTAAGGCCACGCCGCTGACGGCCATTGTAGGGTCGTAGATGCTCTGGCGGTCCGCATGGCTCGCCTGGTTTCTCAACTGTCGCGCGGCAGACCATTGTTCGAAGCGCGCGGTCGACATTATGCCCTGATCACGGAGCCATTTCAGAGCGTCGGCGTATTGCTTTAATCGGTTGGGCGCGCCTGATGATGCGCATTTGTGCATCACCGCCGCCTCAAGCACGCGATACAGCTGCTCGCTTCCGAGCGTGTAGAGTGGATAGAAGAAGCACCCGTAGCAGAGGACGCCCTGGGCGACTTCGAACATATTGCGGATGTCTTCCGGTACAGACGGTTCGAGCTCATGCTCCAGGATCAGCGCCGTCCAATCTTCCTTTGTGATCCCGTGGGTTGTCCCGTCCGCTGCGACCCGGACGATGTGGCGTGCGGTTTCATCGGGCGTTAGCCAGTTATCCGTGGTGAGCTTCTTGAACAGCCGCCTGTCGGTTTCACTCGTCATGAAAACAGCTTGTCGTTCATCAGCTCGACCACGTCCTTGGTGTGGTCCTCGGAGAGGTGTGAATAGCGTTTCACCATTTGAAGCGTTCGGTGCCCAAGGACCTGGGCAATCTCCAATTCGGACGCGCCATTCATCGCGAGGTAGCTGGCCGTACTGTGCCGCAGGTCATGAAAACGGAAATCCTCTATCCCGGCCGCTTCACGGGCATTTTCCCAAGATTTCCGAAAATCCATTGGAGCCTGGCCATCTTTTCGCGGGAATACCCATTGCTTGGCCGGAGGGGTTTTTGCATCGGCGTATCGCGTCTTGACGTCTTTGATATGCGTCTTAAGGAGCTCGGCCAGGTGTGAGACCACCGGCACCGCTCGCGTATCCTTATTCTTCGTGTCTCGGAGTACAGCGTACCCGCGTTTCAGGTCAATATCATCAATGGTTAGCTTTAGAATTTCACCCTTCCGGGCGCCCGTCGATATCGCGAACACAACGATCGGGTAAAGAAGCTTGTTGGCGCTAGCCTTGCATGCCTTTAGCAGATCGGCGCGTTCTTCGTCGCTGAGATAGCGAACACGCTCGTTTCGAATGTTGATAATGCGGTTGACGCCCTCAACGGGATTGCTCCCGATCAACCGCCAGCGCTTGGCGTGTTTGAAAAGCAGCTCCAGGGTGTCCCGGTAGAGTTTGATCGTTTTGCGGCTCTTGGGCTTTGGCGGCTTTTCTCCATCTTTGAGTTGAATGCGGCTATCGCCTTCACCGGCCAGCTTTCGCAGGCGCTCTGAGATATGCTCGGGTTTGACGAAGGAGAGGGCGTGCTTGCCGAGCTCCGCTTTCCAGAACTTTAGGTAGGTTTCTTCCACCCGCTGTGTCGACAGGGATTTCTCGGGCAACACCTCCGCCCGATAGCGGTCGATTACGTCCTTGACGGTTGTTCCCCGCGCGGCAGAGACGACGTTTTCAAACTGCCCGCTCTTGATGTCCTCTTCGGTCTTGTGAGCCCACCGGCGAGCGTCGGTGAGTCTCTTGAACGACCGGCGCTGAATTGGAAATCCGTTAACGCGCACTACGGCTCTATAGACTGTGCCTTTCTTGCGTTCCCTTTTCTCAATCGTCGCCACCTTTCCAACCCTTTCAACTCGTTAAAAACCTGAAGTGCCCACTTTGGGGACGTTTTGGGGACACTTGGGGACAAAAAAATATGGATATTCCCAACAATTGCCAACAACCAATATGTCGACAAACCATTGAAAAATATGCAAGAAAATATTGACGCTTGTTGACGTTTTTAGAGATACGTCAAGCTAATAACCTGAAGGTCGCAGGTTCAAATCCTGCCCCCGCAACCAAATAAATCAACGGGTTAAGCGAAAGCTTAGCCCGTTTTTTTATGTATTTTACACTCACACAGTCCTTACACATAATCAGGCGCCATTAATCCGGAGGTGCCCTGTTCGTGCAGAATGTCCTTGCCACCTATGTTGAACGTGACCTGGGCGGCAAGCTTGTTGCGGTTGGTAACAAGCACGGGGGAGGGGACAGCGGTTAAAATTCCATGTGATGAAATGAACGGTCCGCCAATGCTATGCTGTCGGCGTTTGCAGCCCGTGTGGCTTTCATCAGGACTGGATTCGGTACTCACCTGGCGAATGGCGGGTCGTGCCGATTGCTGATCGCGTGCTCGGTATCCGCCAGCGTGGATAGTTTCCTGACCGTGCATTCGGCCCTGATGTCCAAACTTTGGTAGCAGCCGAGGGTTGACACAATGCAAATATCTTTTCTTAAAGGCCGGCACAGTCTGATTCCCATAGCCCTAGTATGCGTACTGATAGTCGCCGGTTCCATAGTCGTCGGCTCTCAATGGGTCTGGATTGCTAACGCATCTGCTCCCATAACCGAGTGCGACAGGCTTGCGGCACACCCTCTCGACAAGCATGCCGTTTCTCCAGGCATCAATACGGACAATCTCGATGCGAGCAAAGCCGTTGTCGCGTGTCGGGTGGCCGTCAAAGAATTCCCGGACGAACGTCGTTTCAAATACCAGTTGGCGCGTGCGTTGGCGAAAGACCGGACAACCGCTAAAGAGTCATTTTCTATTCTGCTCAATCTTGATCCGACGAACTATCCCGCGGCCGCCACCACTCTTGGCTACCTGTATGCCGATGGCCTTGGCGTGGAGAAAAATAATACTGAGGCCGTCAAATGGTACCGCAAGGCAGCCGAGCAGGGTTATGCCGGCGCGCAGGCCAACCTTGGAGTCATGTACGAGAATGGCCGCGGCGTGAAGAAGAGTAGCACTGACGCTGTGACGTGGTTCCGAAAAGCCGCAGAGAAAGGCGATGCCAGGGCACAAAATAATTTGGCTATTCAGTATATCAATGGCCAAGGTGTTGAAAGGAATTTAGCGGAGGCCCTGAAGTGGATGCGTATGTCTGCTGATCAGGGATACAAAGAAGCTCAAACAAATTTGGTAAAGATGAGGAGCGCCGCCTCTTCACAAGGCTCTCTTCCCTCTATTCGCCGGCTCGAAGACATCTTGAACATGGATTCGGACGACGCCCTCGTTACAGCCGGTGGAATTATTGCTGCATTTGTCGGGTTAGCTTTTGCTATTGATGCGGCTGACGGAAAGATCCACGACGAAGAAGATTCTAGCGGCTACAGTGGAAGCTACGAGGATTTCAAGAGTAAGCTAGAATTCCAAGAATGCATGACGCGTGGCACATCTTGCTGGTGAACCGCCCCAGGATTGCCCGGGGCTTCATCTTCTGAGAAGAAGGAACCATTGCCTTTTGAACGGGAGCCGCCGCCGTGTCCTCACACCGCCATTTCCTTCTTACGGCCTCACGCCGTCTCTTCCAGGCTGGCGATCAGCGCGCCCAGATCGTCGGTCAGGCGGGTTTCCCAGCCGGGGGCGAGGCGGGCGTCCAGGGTGTCGTCCAATTCCGCCAGAATGGCGCGGGCATCTGACATCACCCGCTCGCCCGCCGCCGTGAACAGGATGATCTTGCGGTTGCGCCGGTCCGGATCGGGACGCTGCGCCAGCCAGCCCTTGCCCGCCAGATCCGTGACCGTCTTGGCCACCATCTGGCGCGATACGCCGAGCCGGCGGGCCACGTCCGAGGCGTGATTGACGCCGCAATCAAGCTGGCCGAGGAACTCCAGCGCCGGCAGGGTCAGCGCGCCATGGCCCCGCGCCCGCAGCCGGTCCACCAGCCAGGCCAGCAGTGCCGCCCGCCCCCGGCCGAGCAGCAGGGCCAGGCCCAGGCTGCGGCTTTCCGCCATGGGGAGATCGGTCTGCCGATTTGTTGACAATCTGGTTGACAAGAACCCGTGCGCTTTCTACCGTCTTTATTGTCAATGAGGTTGACAAAAAGGACGATACGCCATGCCCTCCCTGAAGACAATCCTCCGCCTCAACGCCGCAAGCTGCCTCGGTTTCGGCGCGGTTTTCCTGACTCTGCCCGGGTCCGTCGCGGCATTTCTGGGCGCGCCGCCGGCCCCCGCCTGGCTGCTCGCCGCGCTCGGCGCCGCGCTGATCGTGAACGGTGCGCATCTTATTCTGGCCAGCCGCCAGGCGCTGCCGCCCAAGGCCCTCATCCTCTATTTCAGCGCCGGCGATTTCGCCTGGGTGCTCGCTACCCTCGGCCTGATCGCCAGCGCCACCTGGATCACCCGGCCCGAAGGGCTGATCGCCGCCCTCCTGGTCGCCGCCTTCGTCGGCTGGGCCGGTGTCAGCCAACTCTTCGCCCGCAAGGCGCTCGGCCATTGCTGACATCGCCAGGCCTGACGCTTTCGTGACTGGTGTTCCGGAACGATCATTCATAAACTGACCGCCCCCTCACCGAACAGGAAAAGGTGCTTCCCATGACTTGGCTTCGCTCGCTGGTCCTTGCGATCAGCCTCGCTATCGGGCTCGGTTCGGCGTCGGCTTCCGCCTCGGCGCGCTGGGTCGATTATTCGCCGGAAAATTTCGCCCGCGCGCAGGAAACCGGGCAGACCATGCTCGTCGACGTGACGGCCAAATGGTGCACGACCTGCAAGGCCCAGCATCCCATCCTCGAGGAGCTCGCCGGTGACGAGCGGCTCAAGGATGTCATGTTCGTCCGCGTGGATTTCGATACCCACAAGGACTTTCTCCAGGAGCATCAGATTCCACGCCAATCGACGATCCTCGTGTTCGACGGCAAGGCGGAGATCGATCGCTCCGTCGCGGAGACGAACCGGGACCGGCTGCGGCAGTTCGTGTTCGCCGCGGTGGAAAAATGACCCGTCCGGGCCAACGCCGCTGACACCGGGCATGAGGTGACGGATGAGTAGTGCCGCCCTCGCATTTCTGGCCGGGCTGGTCACGATACTCAATCCCTGCGTGCTGCCGATCCTGCCGGTCCTGGTCGGATCGGCCGCGAGCGAGAGCCGGTTCGGCCCGGCGGCGCTGGCGGCCGGGCTGGTACTCTCGTTTTCCACCTTCGGCCTTCTCATTATCGCCTTCGGATTTTCCATCGGCCTCGATGGCGAGCTCGTCCGGAACGGCGCCGCCTTCCTCCTGATCGCCGCCGGCGCGCTGCTTCTCGTGCCTCGGGCGCAGGCGGCCTTCGCGAGCGCGACGGGGCCGCTCGTCAGTGGTGGCAACCGGTTGCTGGGCCGCGTCTCGGGCGACGGCATGGCCGGGCAGTTCGCCATTGGCGCGCTGCTCGGGATCGTCTGGGCGCCCTGCGTCGGGCCGACCCTGGGCGTCGCCATCGCCGCCGCCAGCCGGGGCGAAAACCTCATCGGCGCGTTCTTCATCTTTCTCGTCTTCGGCTTCGGCGTGGCGGCGTCCATCCTCGCCTTCGCCTACGGCTCGCGCAAGGCGCTGGCCGCCAGGAAGGACCGGCTTCAGGCGGTGGCACGCTACGGCAAACCGCTTTTCGGCGGCGCGCTGGTGCTGGTGGGGGCAATGATCCTGACCCGGCTGGACAAGGCGGTCGAGGCCTGGATGCTGGAGGCGATGCCCCGCTGGCTGGTCGAGCTCACGACGCGCTTCTGAGGGGACGCCGCGGACAAAAATACGGCGGGAGGGACGTTTCGTCCCTCCCGCCGGAAACCGCTCAAGGTCCCCGCCCGCGTCAGCCGCGGTCGAACCGGTCGGCGTTCATCACCTTGGTCCAGGCGGCAACGAAGTCACGCACGAATTTCTCCGCATTGTCGTCCTGGGCGTAGAGCTCCGAGTATGCGCGGAGGATCGAGTTGGACCCGAAGACCAGGTCCAGACGCGTCGCCGTCCACTTGACCTTGCCGCTCTTGCGGTCGCGGATCTCGTAGATACCGTTCCCGGCCGGCTTCCACGCGTTGGCCATGTCGGTCAGGTTGACGAAGAAGTCGGTCGTCAAGTGGCCGACGCGATCCGTAAACACACCGTGGCTGGTCCCGCCATGGTTGGTGCCGAGGACACGCATGCCGCCGACCAGCACAGTCATTTCCGGCGCGGTCAGGCCCATGAGCTGCGTCCTGTCGAGCATCATCTCCTCGGGGCTGACGGCGTAGTCCTTCTTGAGCCAGTTGCGGTAGCCGTCGGCGAGCGGCTCCAGCGGCTCGAAGGAATCGGCGTCGGTCATCTCCTCGCTCGCGTCGCCGCGGCCCGGCACGAAGGGAACCGTGATGCCAAAGCCTGCCGCCCTGGATGCCTGCTCGACGCCGACATTGCCGGCCAGCACGATCACGTCCGCCACGCTCGCGCCGGCCTCCCTGGCGATCGGCTCGAGCACACTCAGAACCCTGGCCAAACGTTCGGGCTCATTGCCTTCCCAGTCCTTCTGCGGCGCGAGGCGAAGACGCGCGCCGTTGGCGCCACCCCGCATGTCCGAACCGCGGTAGTTGCGGGCACTGTCCCAGGCGGTCGCGACCATCTCGTCCACCGACAGGCCGCTGGCGGCGATCTTCGCCTTGACGGTGTCGACATCGTAGCCGGTCGGGCCGGCAGGGATCGGGTCCTGCCAGATCAGGTCCTCTTCGGGTATGTCGGGGCCGAAGTAGCGAGCCTTCGGACCCATGTCGCGATGCGTGAGCTTGAACCAGGCCCGCGCAAAGGTCTCATTGAAATAATCCGGGTCCGCACGGAACTTCTCCATGATCTCGCGATAGATGGGGTCCACCTTCATCGCCATGTCGGCGTCGGTCATCATCGGCATGCAGCGGATCGCGGGGTCCTCGACATCGACCGGCATATCCTTTTCGGCGATATCGACCGGCTGCCACTGGCGGGCCCCGGCGGGACTGGTCCGGATCTCCCATTCGTGGTCGAGCAGCATGTCGAAATAGCCTGTGTCGAACCTGGTCGGATTGGTCGTCCAGGCGCCCTCGAGGCCGCTGGTGATGGTGTCGCGGCCCTTGCCTTTGCCCGACGGGTTGCGCCAGCCAAAGCCCTGCTCCTCGACGTCCGCGCTTTCGGGCTCGGGCCCGAGCTTGCTCGCATCGCCGTTGCCGTGGGTCTTGCCGACGGTGTGCCCGCCAGCCGTCAGCGCGACGGTTTCCTCGTCATTCATCGCCATGCGGGCGAAAGTCTCGCGAACGGCTTCGGCCGTCTTGTACGGATCCGGCTTGCCATCGACGCCTTCCGGGTTGACGTAGATCAGGCCCATCTGCACCGCGGCGAGCGGATTCTCGAGCGAGGTCTCGTCGCTGGCGCTCGCATAGCGTTCCTTGGCGAGCCACACCTTCTCGGAACCCCAGTAGATATCCTTTTCAGGATGCCAGATGTCCTCGCGGCCGAAGCCGAAGCCGAAGGTCTTCAGACCCATGGACTCGTAGGCGACGTTGCCGGCGAGAATGATCAGGTCGGCCCAGCTCACCTTGTTGCCGTACTTTTTCTTGATCGGCCACAGGAGCCGGCGCGCCTTGTCCAGGTTGGCGTTGTCGGGCCAGGAGTTCAGCGGTGCGAAACGCTGGTTGCCGGTGCCCCCGCCGCCGCGTCCATCGGCGATCCGGTACGACCCGGCCGCGTGCCAGGCCATGCGGATCATCAATCCGCCGTAATGCCCCCAGTCCGCCGGCCACCAGTCCTGGCTGTCGGTCATCAGCGCGTGCAAATCCTTCTTGAGGGCCTCGACGTCGAGCTTCTTGAGCTCCTCCCGATAGTCGAAATCCCTGCCCATCGGGTCGGTCTTGGTGTCGTGCTGATGAAGGATGTCGAAATTCAGGGCCTTAGGCCACCAGTCCATGACATCCCTGCCAGTGGAAGTGTTGCCGCCGTGCATGACCGGGCACTTGCCGGCGCTCGCGCCACTGCTGTCATCCATGTCATTCCTCCGAATTGGGTTTGGTGAAAAGGTGCGCCAGTGAAGGCCATCGGGTTCTATATTTAGAATAATTCTAATTTATAGTCCACAAAAACTTTGGGGTAGGCCGGAAAAAATCCGACCGCCAATCGGGGGGTATCTCAGGCCCTGTCGCGAAGGATCGGAGGCCGGTCGAGGGTGGCGCTCTTGATCAGGGCGAAGACAGGCCGGCCGGGCGCAAGCCTCAGCTCCTCGACGGCTTCGCGGGTCACCCCGGCGCGCAGCCGGCCGCCGCCGATATCGACCAGGATTTCGGCAAAGGCCGCCCCCGTGTCTGCGCGAATTTCGACGATCCGGCCCTCGAGGATATTGCGGATACTGAGTCCGGCGGGGCGTTCGATCGCAAGCGCGACGTCACGCGCGCGCACCCGCAGGCGAACCGTATCACCCGGCGCGGCGTTGCAGTCGGGGATGGTGATCTGCTGCCCATGATGGTCCAGGCGGGTGATCCGGTACCTCTCGTCCAGACTCACAACGCGCGCCGTCAGCACCACGCTGGCCTCAGACTCATCTTCAAGCAGGCTGGACTCGGGCCGCTCGAGGATTTCGCCGACAGGTCCCTCCGCCAACTTCCGGCCATCGGAAAGGATCACAACGTTATCGGCAAGACGGGCGACTTCCCCGATATCGTGGCTGACATAAAGGGCGGGGATCGCAAGTTCGCGGTGGATCTTTTCCAGATAGACGATGATTTCTTTCCTGGCCGGCTGATCGAGCGCGGAAAGGGGCTCGTCCAGCAATAGCAGCTTCGGGCCCGTGAGGAGCGCGCGCGCGATGGCGACCCGTTGACGCTCGCCGCCTGAAAGGGTGCCGGGGGCGCGTGCCAGCAGGGGGCCGCAGCCGAGGAGCTCGATCACATCGTCAAGCCCGGGCGCGCCGGGCCCGCCGCGTCGGGCTGCCCGCTTCAAGCCGTAGACCAGGTTGTCGCGCACGGACAGATGGGGGAACAGGCTCGCTTCCTGAAAAACATAACCGACGGCCCGGCGATGCGGTTGGAGAAACCGGCCCGTCACGTCGTCCTGCCATACCTCGTCACCGATCCGGACCCGGCCGGACATTCGGTCCAGCCCCGCGAGGCACCGGAGCACCGTCGTCTTGCCCGCGCCCGACGGCCCAAACAGAGCCGTCACGCCGCTTCCCGGCAACCGGACTTCGAGATCGAGCGAGAATTCCCCGAGCCGTCCCCGGAAGGCAGCCTCGATCATGGCCGACGGGCGCGTCACTGGTTGCCCCTCCTGAGCCGTTTCTCGAGCAGCATCATGCTCAGAATGACCAGGAAGGCGAAGACCACCAGCCCGCCGGCCAGGACATGCGCCTCGGTCCAGCGCAGCGTCTCGACGAAATCAAAGATCGCGACGGACAGGACCCTGGTTTCGCCCGGGATGTTGCCGCCAATCATCAGCACGACGCCGAATTCACCCACCGTGTGAGCGAAGCCGAGCACCGCGCCCGTCAGGAAACCCGGGCGCGCCAGCGGTACGGCCACGGTCCAGAACCGGTCCCGGGGGGATGCACCGAGCGTGGCGGCGACCTCGAGGGGTCTGGTGCCGATGGCCGCGAAGGCGTTTCGAAGTGGCTGGACGACGAATGGAAGGGAATAGACGACCGAGCCCGCCACCAGCCCCTCGAAGGTAAAGGCGAGAGAGCGGGCGCCATAAAGCCCGGCAACCCAGCCGCCGGGGCCTTGCGGACCGAGCAAGATCAAAAGATAGAAGCCGAGAACCGTCGGCGGCAGTACCAGCGGCAGCGCCACCACGGCGGCCACGGCTTCTTTCCAGCGCGCCTTTGATTGTGCCAGCCACCAGGCGATCGGGGTCGATACGATGAGCAACAGGAGTGTCGTGACCGAGGCCAGCTCGAGAGTGAGCCGAATGGGCGACCAGAGTTCCGCGAAATCAAGATCGGGCATGATGGTTCGTCAGTCGCCGATACCATATCCGAAACGCCGGATGATCCTGCGCGCGTCGGGCTCTTGCAAGAAGGCGAGGAAGGCGTGCGCCGCCTCGTTCTCGGCGCCGCGTTCCAGAAGCACGGCATCCTGGGCAAGGATGGGATGCATCTCCGCCGGCACCACCCAGCGGGATCCGCGGGTTTCGTGGACGACCTGCGACAGGGCGACAAGGCCGGCTTCGACACTTCCGCTCATGACGAACTGGTAGGTCTGGGCGATGCTGTTCCCCTGCACGAATTTGGGCTGGAGCGCCCCATAGACATCAAGCCGTTTCAATAACGCAACGGCCGCCGCACCGTAAGGCGCGGTCGCCGGATTGGCGATGGCGATCTTGGCGAATTGTCCCTCTCGCAGCGTCTCCGGCCCCGTGACGAGGCCTTCGTCGCGGCTGAACAGGACGATCCGGCCGATCGCGTAGGTGAAGCGGCTGTTTGCAACAGCAAATCCCTCATCGATCGCTCGCGCCGGCCGGGCCCCGTCGGCGGCGAGAAAAACCTCGAATGGAGCGCCCTGGGTGATCTGCGCATAAAGGACGCCGGTCGGACCAGAGCTGAATGCGGCACTGTGGCCGGTCTGTTCGTGAAAGACCCTGCCGATCTCCTGCGCGGCCGCGGTGAAATTGGCGGCGACGGCGACCCGGGTCTCGCGCGCCGGGGCGTCACCGGCGATCGCGAAGACAAGGGCGGCGATGAGCAGGCCAGCTCCCCGTCCAGTGCGTCCGCGCCTGCCTCCCGATTTCCTGCCCGGCATCATGGTCGCCATGTTAGCGCCGGCGCGCCCCGCATGACAGAGGACCATTGCGGGCGCCTTTCGCCCATGGTTCCGGCCGACTCGGAGACTTATTTGGCGCCGGCCTCCTCGGCCACCATGACCCGGTCGCGCCCGGCCCGCTTGGCCCGGTACAGAGCCTGGTCGGCCCGCGCGATCATGGGTCCGGGCCCGTCATCCCTGGCGCGCATCGCCGTGACGCCGACACTGGCGGTCACGGTGAGGGCGGTCCCGGCATCGTGTTCGCCCCGGGAGAGAACGATCGGTGTCCCGCCGAGGGATTCGCGAATTCGCTCCGCCGTGACGCGCGCGCCCATCAATCCGGTTTCCGGCAGGATGGCCACGAATTCCTCCCCGCCCCAGCGGCCCAGCAGGTCGCTCGCCCGCAAATTCTCAAGGATGCGCTCGAAAGTTTCCTTCAATACGTCGTCGCCCACAGTGTGACCGTAAGTGTCGTTGATCTTCTTGAAGTGGTCGATGTCGAGCATGAGCAGGGCGCAGTCCCGATGATAGCGCGCGGCTGTCGCGCAGAGGGACTTTGCGCCCGCCATGAAGGCGCGGCGGTTCAACGCACCGGTCAGGGCGTCCGTGTTGGCGAGATCCTCGAGATGACGTTGCGTGCGATGTTGCTCGCTGCGGTCGCGGACGATGGCTACCATAACCGTCCCGCTCGCCGTTTCGGTGCGGCAGATAGAGATGTCGAGCGGGATCTCCTCGCCCGCGGCCGTCAGGCCCATGATCTCCGCCTGGCGCTCGCCCATGTGGCGTGCCGGAGAAGCGTCGCGGGCAAAGGAGTCCATGTATCCGTCATGCCGCGCGCGCAGCCGTTCAGGCAGCAGCATCTTTATGTTCCGCCCCAGGATGTCGTCGGCTGCGTGGCCGAACATCGCGGTGGCGGCGGGGTTGAAGAGAATGATCCGGCCGTTGCGGTCGATGGCGATGATGGCATCGGCCGCATGGGCCACGATCGAGCGGAAAAGCCTGTCATCCGCCGGCTCGATCCAGCCGCTGCCGGCCGGGTCGGTCGAGATATCGGCCCCGGATGATAGCGGGGGCGTTTCTGCCATTTTTGTTCCGACACCCGACATGATGGGATAATATTCCGTAAACCGTTGAAAAGCTGTGAGAAACCTTGAATAGAATTATCCTAAACTTGTAAACGCGGTCTGAACGGGGTGAATGGCCAGGTCCAATTCCCGCGCCGATGCATCAAGAGGATAATAAATGTCATTGTTTTCACCGGGGGGCCGGCCGGGCCGGCCACCCGCAGGGGCAAGAACGGAAGAAAGAGTTTCTAAATAGGCACGCGAGAGGATAGCGGCTGCCTCGCCTCTCACGCACGGGAGCCAGGAACGACGAATGCCAGGCAATGGTCTTATTCAGGTGATCTACGCCAGTGCCGCCGTGGAGAAATTCTCCCCCGAGGCACTCCACGAACTTCTGGCCAAATCCCGGCGCCATAATGGCGCTCAGGGAATCACCGGGCTGCTGGTCTATCACGAGGGTTCGTTCCTTCAGGTTCTGGAGGGGCCGTCGGCGGCGGTGGACAGGCTGATCGAGATCATCAAGGGCGATTCGCGGCACCATCGCTTTCAGCTGCTTTGGCGCGATCTCGTTCCGGAACGGGAGTTCGGGGGCTGGTCCATGGGCTTCGTCGATACGACGAACAGCACGAGCGATCTCCTGGGCTTTCTCGATTACCGATCCGAGCTCGATGCCGCCACCAGCGACGGATCGCGGGCGGCAAGTGTCCTCAAGCGCTTCCGTGACGGTCAATGGCGCCATTATGTGGAGGGGAGATAGGGGCTGGCGATGGCCTCTTCCTGTCTCGGCACCCGTCCTTCTCTTTCACGTTTCCTCCGTATTCCGAATTGACCTAACGTGGGCGCTCGCCCGCTGATGCGGGGCGGGGCAGAAGCGATGGGGGAGCGGAGCATTATCTCTTCGAATGATTTGACATCGGTCGGGACGGATGGCGAGAAACCGGCGGACTCGGGTTCGGTGACCGCGTTCCAGATACTGGCGGTAGTCCTGTGCTGGACGATCAACATGCTCGACGGATTCGATGTGCTGGCGATCGCGTTCACCGCGCCCGAGATCTCGGCCGACTGGGGGCTGCAGCCGGCGGCGCTGGGTGTCGTGTTCAGCGCGGGCCTCTTCGGCATGATGGCCGGCGCCCTTTTCCTGGCGCCCATCGGCGACTACCTCGGGCGGCGCAAGACGATTCTGGCCGGCCTCGTCATCATCACGCTCGGCATGTTTGTGACCGCCTACGTCACGACGGTTTCCGAAATGGTCGCCGCACGGGGCTTCACCGGGCTGGGCATCGGCCTGATCCTGGCCAGCCTGACGTCGATCACGGCCGAATATGCGCCGGCCCGCTGGCGCAATCTGGCGATCACCTTCATGCATGCAGGCTATCCCGTAGGCGCCGTGCTGGGAGGGCTGGTGTCGGTCTATCTGATCCGGACCGATGGCTGGCCGGCCGTCTTCATTTTCGGCGCCGCCGCCTCGGCGGTGATGATCCCGCTGGTCTATCTCTGCCTGCCGGAATCGGCCAAGTTCCTCCTCATCCGCCAGCCGCCGCGGGCCCTCGATCGGGTCAACGCCATCAGGGCGCGGCAGGGCCATGCCGCGCTGTCGTCGCTGCCCCCGAGGCCGGCCTGGCCGGATCGATCGCGAGTCAGCGTCCTGGTCCTGTTCTCCAAAGACTACCTCGCTGCCACGCTGGCCCTTTGGACCGGTTTTTTCATGGCGATGCTGGCGCTTTATTTCCTCGTGAGCTGGACGCCAAAAGTGCTGAGCGACGCCGGGCTCTCCCCCGATCAGGGCAGGTTTGCCGGCGTGCTCATGAACCTTTGCGGCATCTTCGCCATGCTGCTGCTGGGCGCGCTTTCGGTGCGGTTCGGCCTGCGGCGGGTGATCCAGCTCCTCCTCGGGCTTTCGGCTGTCGTCATCATGGTCTTCGCCGCCGTACCGTTGCCGGCCCCGGTGCTGTTGGGGCTGGCGTTTCTCATGGGGCTGGCGATGGCGGGTCTGGTCGGGTTCTACGCCGTTGCGGCCCGGCTCTACCCGACTGAAATCCGCAATACGGGTGTCGGCTGGGCGATCGGAATCGGGCGCTGGGGGGCGGTCGTGGGGCCGCTGGCGGCCGGCTGGATGATCGGCGCCGGATTCGAGCGCTGGGTTTATTTCCTGGTCCTGGCCGCCGGGCCGGTCCTGATCGCGGCGTTGAGCGTCGGCCTGATCCGGGCGCCGGGGTTGGAATCCGGGACCGCGGGGCGGCCCGGGACCGGTTAGGCGGCCCGCAACCTTGCCAGGAATTCGTCGATATTGGTCCGCAGATACTGGGCCTGTTGTGACAACTCGTCCGCCGCCCCCAACAGATTATTCGCCGACTGCCCGGTCTCGTCCGCCGCCGCGGTCACTTCCGAGATGCTTCGGCTGACTTCCTGCGTGCCGAGGGCGGCCTGCTGGGCGTTGCCGGCGATTTCGCTGGAGGCTGCGCTCTGTTCCTCGACTGACGAGGCCACGGTGGTGGCGGCTTCGCTGATACTGTTGATGTCCTCGCGAATCTGACCGATCGCCGAAGACGTATCCGCCACGGTCGCCTGTACCCCCGCGATCTGCGCGCTTATTTCTTCCGTTGCCTTGGCCGTCTGATGTGCGAGGTCCTTGACCTCGGAGGCGACGACGGCAAATCCCTTGCCGCTTTCCCCCGCGCGGGCCGCCTCGATGGTCGCGTTGAGGGCCAGCAGGTTGGTCTGCCCGGCGATTTCATTGATCAGCTCCACGACCTCGCCGATGCGTTCCGCGGCTTGCGACAGGTCGGTGACGGTCGCCGTCGCACGTTCGGCACGTTCGACCGCCCGGCGGACCATCTCATCAACATTCATGATCTGCCGGCTGACTTCCTGGACGGCGTTCCCAAGCTGCTCCGTTGCGCTGGCCACGGTCTGCACGTTCCCCGCCGTCTGGTCGGACGCGGTGACAACCGTTACTGCCTGGGCGTTTGTGCGTTGGGCGATATCCGCCATGGTCTCGGCCGATGCCCGCGTTTCGGATGTCGCCGATGCGAGCGCCTCGACAACTGTCTTGATGCTGGATTCAAGCTCGTCCGCCATGTTCAGGAGGGCCCCACGGCGCTCGGCCTCGGCCCTCTCGTCAGCCTGGCGTCTTTCCTCTGCCGCCCGCTGGTCGGCCGCACGTCTCTCCTCCACCCCCCGAAGCTCGGCCTGGCGTTTTTCCTCCGCCGCCCGCTCTTCCGCTTGGCGCTTTTCCTCGGTCATGCGTTGCATTTCGAGCATGCTCCGCTTGAACGACAGGAAGGCCGTGCTGACCTGGCCGATCTCATCGCGGGAACGGACCTTCAGGTCAACGCTGGTATCGCCGGCCGCAAGAGTATTCAACGCATGCACGACCTCGCCCAACGGTTTGGAGATACCGAAACGAACAAGTATAAAATTGAGAAAAAGACCGGCGACCAGGGCGAAGAGGGTGATGAGAATCATCAGTCTTTCACCCGCCGCCTCATGCTCTTCGGCCTCATTGACGGCGGCGAGCGTAAAGCCCTCGATTGTCGCGAGAAGGTCCTGCATCTCGCGATTGAGCTGTTCCTCCTCCCGTTCCAGAATCAGAAGCTTATCCGCGATGTTGTCGGCACGGCCCGCCGTGATCAGCGCGAAAACCTCGTCCGCGTGATCGGCATAGGCAGTGTGGTGCGTCTCGATGGTCTTCAACTCATCGAGCACGCGGGAAAAGTTGGCTTTCTCCGCCGCTATGTCGGCAGCTTCGAGGGCGCTCGTCGTCAGAACCCGGCCGGCCTCGATTTCCTGGTTGACCTTGGTGTCGATAGCCTCGAATTCCTCGACCGCGGCCGCAAAGGACTGGCGGGCGGCGAGGTCTGCACCGATCTGCTGCCCGTGGCGGACGGCCCGTTCGAACCGGATGGCCTGCTCGAGCTGGTGCGTGGTGACTTTCGTGAAGGCCTCGGTCAGCGGAACGTCGCGTTTCGCGATGCCGGTCAGCTCCTCGCCGATGCTTTGCATCTGGAAGATCCCCGTCCCGGCGACCAGGGCGGTGAACAGGGCACTCATCACGGCGAGTGCCAGAAGTTTCCAGGTGACAGAAATGCTACGAAAAAATGACATTCTCGAGTGCTCCGAGGCATAAGCGACGCGGTCGCCGGATACACGCGATTGTCTGCGAATGACCTTAAAAATTTCTTGCGGCGGTGCAATAGGGAGAACTTTTTAAACGTCTGCCGGACCCCCGACCGGCCGCCGGTCAGGCGGTGAGGGCGGGGCGGTGTTCACGCCGGGTGGCGAGGCCCAGCCGTTCTTCCGCGGACGACAGGATCGCCTGCAGCAATTCCGCGTAGCGCATGCCCTGAAACTCCGCCATCAGATTCATCTTGCCGTCCCAGCACCAGCCCGGATTGGGGTTGACCTCGAGCAGCTTGACTTTGCCCCTGCTATCGGCCCGGAAATCGAAGCGCGCGTAATCGCGGCAGCCGAGGCGCTCGAAGAGCCGCATGGCATGGTCGATCATGGCCGATTGCACACTGTCGGGCAGGGCGGCTTCGCGGTAACGGATCTGGGTCCAGTAGGGGCTCTCGGGCAGCCATTTCGATTCGTAGCCAAGGATCCGGGGAAGGGCCGGGTCAAGGCCGGTATAGTCCACCTCCAGCAGGCGGAGTGCCCGCAATCCCTGTTCCGGGTTGCCGATCAGGCCCACCGTGTATTCGGGACCGGTCAGGAATTCCTGCACCAGGACCGGGCGTTTCGGAAACTGGACATGGAGTTTCTCGAGATAGGCCAGGAACGACTTCTGGTCCGATACGACCGCTTCCTTGGTGATACCCTCGCTCGAATCGCCGAAATTGGGCTTGAGGATGGCAGGAAAGACCGAGGGCAGGGTGGCGCCCTGGTCGTCGGGCCGGATGTAGCTCTCAAGCGGCACCGGGACATCGAGCTGGGTGGCAACGGCGCGCACGAGCCCCTTGTCATAACAGGCGGCCAGGCAGCGCGGCGGCGCGCCGGTGTAGGGCAGGTCGTGCATCTCGAGGATCGCCGGCACATGCAATTCCTTGAAGGCATCGTTGTTGAGGCCTTCATCGCACAGATTGAAAACCAGGTCGGTCCGCAGCGCCGAGAGGTCGCGTTCCAGCGTCGCGTGATTATCGAGATAGCGAAAATTGAAGCCCTTGAGCTCGCCGAGGGCGTCCTTCAACGCACGGATGGTCTGATGGTCCTCCGGGTTGAACTGTCCGCCGCGTTTGATGGTATCTGGCAGGCGCGGGTCGCCCAGCAGGACGGTGACTTCAAGGATTTTGTCACGTCCCCGGCTGGCGCGCGCCGTCCTTACGGGAGCGTCCGCCGTGATCAGCAGGCGGCGGGCCATCATGCCCAGGTCATGCCCCCGGTCGGACAGGGAGTCCAGGTTGCCGTGGTGGCGGACGTTGCGGAACCCGGTCTTTTCCAGAAGGGCCGTGATGGCTTCGCGCGTATAGAGACGTTCGGCATAGAACTGGTCGGCGATGACGCCCATCTCGTCATGAGTGATGACCTCACGCGAGATCAGTCGCTCGCCATCGCTCGCCAGCGAGCGTTCACGGCAGACGAAGTGGTGATCGTCGATCCATTCCCACGAGCGCGGCTCGTAATGGGATTTCAGCCACTCGCCATCGGCCAGATCGAGAACAAGCGTGCCGGACTGGCGCAGGAGCCGGCCCACGGCGCCCAGCACTTTTTCATCGTCGTGCTTGCTGGAGAAATATCCGAAGGAATTTCCCATCAGCGTCACACAATCGTAGCTCTCCTCGGGAAGGCGGGGGGTGCGTGCGTCACCCTCCTTGAAAAAGGCTGTAAGCTTGCGCGCCGCCGCGCGTTTCTTGGCCAGGCGGACAAGATAGCGCGACCGGTCGAGGCCACTCACGTTTGCGAAGCCGCGCCCGGCCAACTCGAGCACGTGCCGCCCCTGTCCACAGCATAGATCCAGGATATGATCTTCCTGCCGCAGGGACGTGGCGGACAGGATGAAATCGACGTCGCGCCGCGTGTTCTCGTCATTCTCGACAACGTCGCCGTCGGTCTTGACATAAAGGGCGTTGAACAGCGTGCGCCACCACTCCTCCGGAAGATGGGCTTCCAGATCGGCGACGGGACCAAGACTGCGTTGCGCCTGTGACCGGCGCGCCCGCTTCGCGCGGGTGGGGACCTGGACCATTATTCAAGAAACTCCAAGCGTGTCCGGGGCGCTCGCCGGGTCGGCTGGCGGATCGGCCCTCGGTCGCGATACGGAACCGTCTTCCGCTCGCCGATTTTGCTCAAATACTCCTTTCCGGCCGGCAGTCAATAGGGACATGAAAAAATACGGACGCGCCGTCCGGGGCGGCGTCAATTCCCGGACGCGAGACGTTCCTCCGCCCCTTTCAGTCCCGTCGCCCGCCTCGCCATGGGCTTCCAGGGATCGTCTGTCTGAGCGAGGCGGCGAAAAATATTCCCGAGCGTATAGGTCCGCGGCCCGAGACCGCCGGCGAGCGCCTCCTCCCAGCGCAGGGGCGTGGCCACCGGTGCGCCCGGTCGAGCGCGGAGCGCATAGGGCGCGACCGCGGTCTGGCCATAGGCGTTGCGCAAATAGTCGATGAAGACCCGGTCGCCGCGATCCGCCTTCCGCTGGGCTGTGGTCAGGCGGTCCGGGTGGCGGCGGGCGAGGCTCTCGGCGAGGCGGCGCGCGAAGGCCCGGACGCGGTCGAACCCGGCTTCGCGGTCGAGCGGTACCACGATATGCAGCCCGCGCGAGCCCGTGGTTTGCACGAAACTGGGCAGGTCGAGCTCATCGAGCCCCGCCCTGAGTGTCCTCGCGGCAAACTGGACCTTGCTGAAATCGTCATCCGACGGATCGAGATCGAAGATGAGTCGGTCAGGGTGCCCGGGCCGGTCGCGCCGAGAGAGCGCGAGGTGGGGGGTCAGGCAGGCCTGATTGGCAAGGTAGACGAGGGCGGCCGCGTCGTTCGCGATGACATGGGTGATCTCTCCGCCCTCCTTGGCCAGGGTGACGCGCGCCATCCAGGCAGGAAAATGCTCGGGCATGTTTTTCTGGAAGAATCCCTTCGCATCGATGCCGTCGGGGAAGCGCTGCATGGTCAGCGGACGGTCGCGATAATGCGGAACTGCGGTCTCGGCGATCCGCGCATAGTAATCCACGACATCGCCCTTGGTGATCCCGTCTTCGGGAAACATCACCTTGTCCAGGCTGGAGAGGGTGAGACTATGTCCGTCCAGCCGGATCGTCTTTTCCGCGGCCCCGCTCATGGGTGCCTCGCCATGTTGTTCCGGGTCTCGCGCGCCGCCGCGCCCGGTCGGGAAAAGATATCGCTCAGCCTGGGCCTCCCTTCCCGTTGCGAGCGCGCGCCCGGATTTGCGTGATCGTGCGGCCGCTCTTGACCGATTTGGGCTGGCTCGAGACGGGGTTACGCCGGGCATCGGCGGCCGCGTCATCTGTCTTGATCAGGAGCCATTGCTGGTCGTCGTCCCGGCCCGCACCTTTTTTCTTGCCTTCTTTCATGCGCTGAAGGGCGTATCCGCCCTGTAGCTTCTTGCCGTGCAGGCGCACCAGCACGTGACCGTCGTCTATGGCCGCGGCTATCGGGACAGTCCTGCCGTTTTTCTCGGTAATGTTGTCGTAACGTCCGCGATCCCAAATCAGCACCGGCCCCGCGCCATAGGCGCCTTCGGGAATGACACCCTCGAATTCCGCATAGGCGAGCGGGTGATCCTCTGTCCGGAGGGCCAGGCGCTTTTCGCGCGGATCGGTGGATGGGCCCTTGGGGACCGCCCAGGACGCGAGCTGCCCCGCAACTTCGAGGCGAAAATCATAATGAAGCGTCGTCGCATCGTGCTTCTGAATCACAAAGATCGGATGGTTGCCGGCGCGACGCTTTTCTGCGTCCCCGCGCGGCTCACCGGTGAGACGGAAGTCCCTTTTCTTTTCGTATTCCGATTGTCCCATGCCTGGCCTGTTCTGCCGGGCCTGTCCGGCCCTTCTAGGGCTTCTCAGCCTGGCGGTAGAATTCGACATAGAACCGCGTTCCCTCGCGGGGGGTGACTTCGTGCGGCTCTTCCGGCCGGATGACGCCCGGCGTTCCCGGAACAAGGCGGCTTTCCGCTGCCTTTCCGGCTTCCGGCGCGAGGCGTCGCAGGAGGAGTGAGCCCGAGAGAACCTGGATGAGCGCCCAGGTGCCGCGCTTGGTGCGGTGCTCGTGGGTCAGGGCCGCGGGGATGGTCGCCGCGTCGAAGACGGGCGTGCGTTTGTAGGCTGTAGCGTCGGCGGGGAGCTGTGGCGTTTTCTCGCTCACGATCTGTCTCCGGGTTTTCGTCATCTGGGTGGACAATCACGGTGTCGCGCGTGCATGTCAGGATAGCGCTGGAAATTGCCCCGCACTATGGTGTCGCGGTCAAGAGCCGAATTGAATTGAGGTAATCTGTGATCGAAATCATGCTGGATCCCGCGATCTGGGTGAGCTTCCTGACGCTCGCGGTTCTCGAGATCGTCCTCGGGATCGACAACATCATCTTTATTTCGATCGCGGCCGAGCGGCTGCCGCCCGAGCTCCGGCCGCGCGCCCGCCTCATCGGTCTGGCCCTGGCGCTGGCCATGCGCATCGCGCTGCTGTTGTCGATCACCTGGCTGATCAAGCTGACGACACCGATCGTGACGGTGATGGATTTCGGCTTCTCCTGGCGCGACCTGATTTTGTTTGGCGGCGGCCTGTTTCTTCTGGCCAAGGGGACGATCGAGATTTATGAAACGGTGGAGGGCAGCGAGACGCACGTTGCAGCGAAGCCCATTGCGGCCGGGTTTACAGCCGTGATCGTCCAGATCGTGCTGCTCGATCTCGTGTTTTCCTTCGATTCCATCCTCACCGCGATCGGCCTGACGGATCAGCTGCTGATTATGATCGCCGCAATCACGGTCGCGATGGTTGTTATGCTGCTGGCCGCGCGTCCCCTCAGTGACTTCGTGAACCGCCATCTCAGCATCAAGATTCTTGCGCTTGCCTTTCTGCTGCTGATTGGCGCGGTGCTGGTCGCCGACGGGCTCCACTTCCACATTCCGAAAGGTTATATCTATTTTTCCCTCGCCTTCTCGGTGCTGGTCCAGGCACTGATCCTGCTGGCGGCGCGGCGCAAGGCGGGCGCGGGCGGCCGGGGAGCCTGACCCGGCCTCAGGAATCGCGCGCGATCTCCCCCGCGAGGTGGCGACGGCCGCCCCACGGGCGGCGGCGACGGACGCGGGCGCCGGCACCCGGCCCCTCCACCTGTCTTCGGGCCGGCTTGGCCCGTCGCGCCGGAACAGGGCAAGCCGCGCTTGCGCGTGACGCTCTTCGGATTCCAGAATGTTTACGAGAGGCTGGGCCGGGCCAAAGGCTTCGATCACCCTGGCGCAGGTGGCGCGCGCCTTGTCTTCGTCCTCGAGCGCCCCGGTCAGCGCCGCCATCTCCGCCTCGTTCATCGGACCGATCCCGGCCGGTCACCTTCCGGCCTATTTCAGAAGCAGCAAGGCGACGTCATTGAAGACGCGCCATTCGCTAATCCGGCCATCCGCATCAAATACGAAAGTGTCGGTGTAGCGCGCATTGTCGATGGACGGACCATCCGTCATCTGACCGAAGAGCTTGCCGTGGACGTTGACCGCAGTCTCTCCATGGATCCAGAGATCGAATGATTTGGTGGGCACGCTCGTGAAGAGCTGGTCGATCATGCGGTACATGTCGTCGACACCGGCGTGTCCGGTGCCGGAAAATCCGGGAAAGACGATTTCGCAATCCGGGGTGATGAACGACTTGACCCGCGCCACGTCGCGCCCTGTCAGGGCATCGTCCAGCAATTCGATGATCCGCGCCTGGCGCCATTGCGCCGTGGATGCCCGGCTGCCCGCGTTCTTCTCCAGTGTCTCCGTCATATCGTGCATCTCCGCTGATGAGAAAATGAGGCCGGCTGGTATCCGGGCGATCAGGAGCCCGCCGATTGCGGGGCCGGCAATTCATGGACATGGACGTCCGCCGCCGAGTGGGTTTCGAGAATTCGACGGGCTTTGATTTCTTCCGCCCGAGTCCCTGTCCGCACCCACAGGAGCAACCCGCCCTTGTCCATTTGCGATTGAAGATAATCGGCATGGTGTTCGCCCACCAGATCGGCCAACGCCGTGCCGATCATGCTGCCGGCTCCGCCGCCGAAAACAGCCGCGACGGCGGCGGCCAGGACCGAGCCGGTCGTGGCCACCACGGCCCCCGCAGCCGTCACGGCTCCCACGTAGAGAAGGCTGCCGATCAGCCCGCCTTCCGCATCGCCGATAGATTCGGTTGATATATAGGCGGCGCGCGGTGCGGCGGGATCATCCTCGAGCTCGGCCACTTTCGAGTACCTGTGGCCCAGTTTCTCGGCCACGGTATTCTCGCCAGCCAGCAGACTGAGGCCGGCGCGGTCGAAGCCCGAACTCAGAAGTTCGTCCACGGCGGCTTCCAGGCTGACCGCATCGTGAAAAACGCCGACCACCTCGGTGTGGGTGTGCTCCGATATATCAGTCATTTTTCTGATCCTAACAGGCAGGTCTTGTGCAGGTCACGCTTGTGATCCGGGCTATTCGGGTCAGCGGCTGACCTCCTCCTCGATCTTCGCGATATCCCCGCTCGAAAAAAGATAGTCCTTCAACTCTTTCTCGAAATCGGGATTGTTCCGACGGAGCCATTCGATAAGCATCGCCGCATGCTCCAGCTCCTCGCGCATATTATGGAGCAGGATTGCCTTCAGTGGCGCGTCCTCACAGTCGTCCGCACGCTGGCGGTACCAGTCGGCAGCCTCCATCTCCTCCATCAGGGATCTGATGGCCTGATGCAGGGCCAGCGTCTTCGGGCTCAATCTCTCGCGCGGCGCATGTAGGGCTTCACTCGACATCTGCTATCCTCTTGGAAAATTTCCGGAACCTGTTGGCATGCCAGCACAGCCGGCTGGCGTCAGCATTCACATATACTAACCTAAAAGGCGGCCTCCATCGCGCCTTGACCTGGCCCCGTAAAGCCGGCCGCCCGCGTATTTTCTTGCCGTCATCAATCTCCCGCCCTTAGATTGCCTGCGAATTCACGGACTTGGGTAGTTTCGAGCCGGCCCCATGGCGGACCTGACAGTCATCATCCTGACCTATAACGAGGAAAAGCATCTCGCCCGCGCCCTCGCCAGCGTACGGCCTGTGGCGGCACGGATCGTCGTGGTCGATTCGCACTCAAACGACGCCACTTGCCGCATTGCCCGCGACGCGGGGGCCGACGTCCTCCAGCATGATTTTGTCAATCAGGCGCAGCAGTTCAACTGGGCGCTCGAAAACGCCGGGGTAACGACGGGCTGGGTCATGCGCCTCGATGCCGACGAGGTGGTCGAGGACGATCTCGCGCGCGAGATCGAAGCCCGCCTTGGCGCCCTCGGTCCGGAGATTGCGGGGATCAGGCTGCGCCGGAAGCACATTTTTCTCGGGCGCTGGATCCGCTGGGGCGGGCGCTACCCGGTCACCTTACTGCGCCTCTGGCGGAACGGCGCCGCGCGGTCCGAGCAGCGCTGGATGGACGAGCACATCGTCCTGTTGCGCGGCCGGGTCGTGACCTTCCGGGGCGGCTTTGCCGACCACAATCTGAACGACATCACGGCCTTTACGGAAAAGCACAATCGCTATGCCACGCGGGAGGCGGTCGAGATCATCAACCAGCGCTACGGGCTTTTTCCGCGCGACGAGATCATGACAGCGGGAAACAAACTCTCCGGCCCGGCTCTGAAGCGGTATCTGAAGGAAAATGTCTATAACGTTGCGCCTGCCGTTCTCAACGCGACGCTGTACTTCATTTGGCGCTATTTCCTGCTTCTGGGCTTCCTCGACGGCAAGCCCGGCTTCATCTATCACTTTCTCCAGGGCTACTGGTATCGGGTGCTGGTGGAGGCCAAGGTTTTCGAGCTTGAGAGGGCGCTTGCCCCGCTCTCTTCGGCCGAGGAACGGCTCGCCGCCCTGGCTCGACATACCGGGCTGCCGCTCGACAAGGGCGGCTGAAGGCCACCTGCCGCCGTGCCCGGGATGCCGGATGTCCGCCCGCCGGTTTCGGTTTCTCATGTCTGCTTTTTCGGGCCAATATCCGGGACCCGTATTTCAGCCGAGTGTTTCGCCATGAGCAGAAAGCCGCCCTCACCAAAGGAGTCGCCGGCAAAAACGCGCGCCCGGCGCCCGCCCAGTCTCAAGGCCGATCTCGATCACCTGATCGGCCGGGGCCGGTTGGTCGGCTGGCGCGAATGGGTGGCGCTGCCCGACCTCGGCGTCCCCCGCCTCAAGGCCAAGATCGACACGGGCGCGCGGACTTCGGCGCTCCACGCGGTCAATTTGCGTCCTTTTGAGACGAACGGCGATGAATGGCTTGCGTTTACCGTCGAGCCTCATGTAAGGGGCGGGAGCGACCACGCTGCCATCGAGTGCCGGGCCCCTTTGTGGGATCGCCGCGCGGTGCGGAACTCGGGCGGCTCGGTGGAGAGCCGGTATGTCATCAAGACCGCACTTGCGATTGGCGGGCGGCAGTTTGAAATCGAGGTGACCCTGACGAATCGCAGCGACATGGGGTTCGAGATGCTTGTCGGTCGCACGGCGCTGCGCACGGGGCGCCTGTTCGTTCATCCCGCGCGGTCCTTCGTCCAGGGCAAATAGGGTCATTGCCCCAATTTGCTTTATCGTTGTCGCCGGGTCTGATCCGGAAGGAAGCCGTCCATGAAAATAGCCATGATGGCCCGAAATCCCGACCTCTACTCTCATAGGAGGCTGGTGGAGGCTGCCGAGGCGCGAGGCCATGAAATCCATGTCATCAACACTCTGCGCTGTTATATGAACATTACCTCCTATCGGCCGGAGGTTTATCATAATGGCGAAAGCCTGGTGGGATACGATGCGGTCATTCCCCGGATCGGGGCCTCGATCACGTTCTACGGTCTCGCCGTCCTGCGGCAATTCGAGATGATGGGTGTCTATCCGCTCAACGAATCGGTTGCCATCGGCCGCTCGCGCGACAAGCTGCGTTCCATGCAACTCCTGGCGCGCGAGGGGATCGGCCTGCCGGTCACGGCCTTTGCCCATGATCCGCGTGTGACCGAACAGGTGCTGGATATTGCGGGCGGTGCACCCGCGGTGATCAAGCTGCTGGAGGGGACCCAGGGGATCGGCGTGGTGCTGGCGGACACGGCGCGCTCGGCCAAATCGGTGATCGAGGCGTTCCGGGGCGTCAATGTGAATATCCTCGTGCAGGAATTCATCAAGGAGGCGGCGGGGTCCGACATTCGCGCCTTCGTGGTTGGCGGCAAGGTGATCGCGGCCATGCAGCGGACCGGTGCCGACGGCGACTTTCGCTCGAACCTGCATCGGGGCGGATCGGCCCGCGCCATCAAGATCACCTCGATCGAACGCTCGACGGCCGTCAAGGCGGCAAAGGCGCTGGGACTCAACGTCTGTGGCGTCGACATGCTGCGTGCCAACCGCGGCCCGCTCGTGATGGAGGTGAACTCGTCGCCCGGCCTGGAGGGTATGGAAAAAGCCACAGGAACCGACGTTGCCGACACCATCATCCAGTTCATCGAAAAGAACGCCCGCCCGGGCAAGACCCGGACGAAGGGCAAGGGATAGGACATGGCGGAAGGGTTCACGATCGGCGGCGTCAACGTGCCGCCCGGCAGCCGCCAGACGGTAGACCTGCCGGTCAGTGTCCTGTCCAACCACACGCCGATGTCGCTGCAGACACAGGTGGTGCACGGCCGCCGCGCGGGGCCGACGCTGTTCGTCAGTGGTGTGGTTCATGGTGACGAGATCATCGGGGTCGAGATCATCCGCCGGCTGCTCAATGTGCCCGCCTTGTCCCGGTTGCGCGGCACATTGCTGGCGATCCCCATCGTCAACGGTTTCGGCTTCATCAGCCATTCCCGCTACCTGCCGGATCGCCGCGATCTCAACCGCGCCTTCCCCGGCAATGCCCGGGGCTCGCTCGCTGCCCAGCTTGCCGACCTCTTCATGCGCGAGATCGTCCTTCGTTCGGATTTCGGGATTGATCTTCACTCGGCCGCCCTGCATCGGGTGAATCTGCCTCAGATCCGGTTGTCCCCGTCCAATCCGACCGCACTCGACCTGGCCAACGCCTTTGGCGCGCCCGTCGTGGTGACCGCCGGGCTCCGCGAAGGGTCTCTTCGTCAGGCGGCGCTGGCGGAAGGCGTCGATATCCTCCTATACGAGGCGGGCGAGGGGCTGCGCTTTGACGAGGTGGCGGTCCGGCAGGGTGTGAAGGGCGTGCTTCGGGTCATGGTGAAGCTGGGCATGCTGCCGTCCCGCGTCGTCAGTGCGGCCCGGCGACCGCCGGCCCTTTGCACGTCGAGCTACTGGGTCCGCGCGCCCCGGGGCGGAATCTTGCGGACCTTTCAACCGATCGGGGCGGGAGTCGAGGCGGAGGCGGTCATCGGCGTCATCTCCGATCCGTTCGGCGAGACGGAAAGCGAGGTCCAGGCGGGCGAGGGCGGATTGATCATCGGGCGCACCAACCTGCCGATTGTCAATCAGGGCGACGGGCTTTTCCATATCGCACGGGTGGTTCACGGACCCCGGGCGGAAGCGGGTGTCGAGCAGGCGCTTGCCGATCTGCAGTCCGATCCGATGTTTGACGAGGACGAGATTATCTAGCGTCGGCCGCCGGGCGGGACGGTCTCCGGCCGGGTCGCGAGGTAGAGGGAAATGAGCGCGAGAAGGAAGCCCAGCCCATAGAGGACGCGATCCGGCATTCCCGCCAGCAGGGCCGTCAGGGCGAACGACAGGGAAATGCCTCCGATGGCCGCCATTTTCGAAGAGCGCTCGATAACCCGGTAGCTGACGAAAAGTTCGATCGGCTCGCCGAAACGCTTGTGGGCGAAGAGCCGGCGCTGAAGATCGGGCGCCCCCCGCGCGTAGCAGAAGGCCGCCAGAATCCAGAAAATCGTCGTCGGCAGGAGCGGCAGGAAGATGCCCAGCGTGCCGAGACCGACCAGCGCCGTGCCGAGGCCGCGATAAAGGTAACGGCGGACGGGGGGCAGCGCAGGCGCGCCTCGCGTTTCGGCCCGGGCGGCGCGTTCCGACAGGGTGGGGCTGGTGGGCGATATCTGGGTCATCTCGGGCGGTCCGAGCCCTCATTGGGGAGGTTTCCGGCCCCTTATAACAACCGATAGTTGCCAAGAAATGAAGACTTTCCCCGAATCCTTTCCTACGACGGCGTGTGTTCAGGGCTCACCGGTGCGGCGGGGCCCGGCACGGGCGAGAGATGTCGGCGCAACAGCGCCACACCCAGATAGATCAGCGGCGTGTCCAGAAGGGCGAGGATCACTTTGCAAAGATACGAGGCAACGATGATGCGTCCGACCAGGCCCCAATCCAGCCCCAGCCCGAAACCGAGAAAAAGACTGTTCACCACGATGGTATCGATCAGTTGCGAGCTCATGGTCGAGGCGTTGTTGCGCAGCCAGAGATGGCGACCCCGAGTGACCCGTTTCCAGAAATGAAACAGCCTGACATCGGCGAGCTGAGCGACGAGATACGCGGTCATCGAGGCCATGATCAGGATCGTTGGCAGGGTGAAAACGGACTCGAAGGCGCGCTGCATTTCCTCGGCCGTGGCATAGTAGGGACTGGCGTCCGACCAGGCCGGGGCGGCTGGCAATGCCAGGGACAACTGGATCAGAAAAAGGGCTAGCAGGCTCATCGCGAAGCCGGTCGCAACCATCAGATTGGCGCGCCGCTGCCCCCAGATTTCGCAGACGATGTCGGTCAGGAGAAAGGTGAGCGGGTAGGTGATCAGCCCGGCGGTAAGGACCATGGCCTCGCCAAAGAGGCCATGGGGCAGGGTGTCGGGAAAGGCCAGAAACAGCTTGATGCCGATAATGTTTGTCAGCACGAGCACCACGGCGAAGCCGGCCATGAGTACGGCGAAGGCGCGCTCGGATTTCTCGTCCTCGGAAGGTGTTTCGTCCACGGCGGATCTCGTCCGATGTTGGCCGGGCTAGCGTGGGGCGAGCATACTGGCCCGGGAGAAAGGGTCGAGAGGGAAATTGCCTGGCGTTTGACGCGGTCCGCCAAAGGCGCAATAAGGGAAGAAAGGGCCGGAACGACGGCAATTTTGCGGGAATCGGATAATGACGGAAAGTGCTTCTGAGGCCGTGGCGCGCGAGGTGATCGGCCGGCTTCGCTTCAACGAGGCGGGGCTTGTCCCCGCGATTGCCCAGCAATTCGATACCGGCAAGGTGCTGATGATGGCCTGGATGTCGGCCGAGGCTATCCGCGAAACCTTGGCGACGGGGCGGGTCTGCTATTACTCGCGCTCGCGCCAGAATCTTTGGCGCAAGGGCGAGACGTCCGGCCACACGCAGCGCCTCGTGGAGTTCCGCTTCGACTGCGACGACGACACGATCCTGCTTCTGGTCGACCAGACCGGTCCCGCCTGCCACACCAACCGGCCCAATTGTTTTTTCCACGCGGTCCGCGACGGCGGGATCGTTGAGATTTCGGAGCCGGTTGCCGACTAGCCGGAAGCCCGATCCCGAGAAGCCGCGGCCGGAATAAGTCCGTCAGGCCATAATGTGCTGGCCGCCATCGATATAGTGGATACCGCCCGTGACGTTGGTCGCGCCGTCGCCGATAAGGAAGCTTGCATAGGCGCCGATTTCATCGAGCGTAACCGTATGGTGTGTCGGCGCCTTTTCCCGCGCCTCGGCGAGCAATGCGTCGAAATCCTCGAGCCCGCCGGCGGCGCGGGTGGGGATGGGGCCGGGCGACAGGGCGTTGACCCTGATTCCGCGCGGCCCCAGCTCGGCTGCCGCATAACGCACCACCGCTTCCAGCGCGGCCTTGACCGGCCCCATCAGGTTGTAATGGGGAACGACCCTTTCCGCGCCGAGATAGCTGACGGTTATCAGGCTGCCGCCACCCCCCATCAGTGGCACGGCGCAGCCGGCGAGGCGAAGAAAGGAATGGCACGATGTGTCCATGGCGGTGAGGAAACCTTCGCGCGATGCCTGCCAAAGCGGCCGGTGCAGATCGTCTTTCGGGGCGAAGGCGACGGAATGGAGAAGAAAATCCAACTCGCCCCATACGCGTGAGATTTCCGCAAAAACCTGCGCCAGGGTGTGAGCGTCCCGCAGGTCCAGCGGCAGCACGATCTCGGCCCCCAGTTCCTGCGCCAGCGGAACCACATGGGCCGCCGCCTTTTCGTTGAGATAAGTGATCGCGAGCCGCGCGCCCGCGGTCTGAAAGGCCCGCGCGCAGCCGAAGGCGATGCTGTCGCGGTTGGCAATGCCGACGATAAGGCCTTTCTTGCCGTTCAGGCGAGAATCCGTGGTCATGGCCGTGTCCTCTTGTCACGCCGCTCTCCCCCCTCCTTACGCGAAAAATGTGACGGTCCCGCGAAACCGGTCCCGGTGCGGCATGGCACAAAAAAAGCCATCCCCGCACGGCAAAAGGCCGAATCTGCGATTTTCCGGTTGGCACGCCGCCTCGCGGGCCTAGCATTGGACCGCCGCCGTCCGCTAGGATTTCACCAGGCGAGCGATACGGGAGAACGCCGGGCCCGGTTGCCGGCGACCCGGACCACGAGACGAGAAAGGATGTGCCCATGAGTGAGCAAGTTGCCGATCTGGGATCCCTCGGCGGCGGCGGCGGCCAGGACGAGGTTTATGTGACCACCTTTACCCGTGGCCGCGTCGGGCCGAGCGAGACGATGCTGGGACCGGTCAAGAGCGGCGGGCGCATCGTTACCGGCACGCCGCCGGGTTGCTGGTCACCGATGATTACGCCGGCCTTTCAGGGCGGGCATGAGGTGACGCAGCCCGTGGCGGTCGAAGGGGCCGAGGTGGGCGACTCGGTTGCGCTGACGCTGGAGCGCTGCCGCAACGTGTCGGAAGCATCCTCGTCGGGTGTCGATTCGTTTCTCGAAGGGCGCTACAAGCAGGACCCTTTCGTCGCCAAGATTTGTCCGAATTGCGGCGCGGAGAACCCGGAAAGTTATGTCGAGGGAATCGGGCCGGAATCGATTCACTGCAAGGAGTGCGGGGCGGAGGCTTCCGTGTTCCGGTTTGCTCACGGCTACACGGTAGTGATGGACAAGGAGCATGACGTGGCCATCACCGTGCCGCCCGAGGTCGCGGCCAAGGTGGCGAACAACGCCAAGGCGCTGCATCACTCCCCGGCCAACGTGGCTGCTCACCCGATCCTGCTCTATGGCGCGGGCGAGATGCCGGGGGTCATCACCCGGGTCATGCCGTTTCTTGGCAATATCGGGACGACGCCATCGGCCAACATGCCCGATTCCCACAACGCCGGAGATTTCGGCCAGTTCCTGATCGGTGCCGATCACGAATTCGGGGTCAAGGACGAGGAAGAGCTCAACCGGCACAAGACCGATGGCCATATGGATTGCGCCCAGGTGCGCGAAGGGGCGGTGCTGATCTGCCCCGTCAAGGTGCCGCAAGCCGGGGTCTATATGGGCGATATGCACGCCATGCAGGGCAATGGCGAGGTCGCGGGCCACGCGACCGATTCAGCCTCTGAGGTCGAATGCCGCGTGGATCTCCTCAAGGGCGTGACCATTGACGGGCCGATCCTGCTGCCGGTCTATGAGGACCTGCCGCACTTGCTGCGGCCGGTCACCAAGGAAATGCGCCGGCATGCCGAGGCGCTTGCGCAGAAATACGGCGTCGGGGAACTCGAGGAAAGCGGACCGGTGCAATTCATCGGCAGCGGCAAGGATCTCAACGCAGCCACAAAGAACGGGCTCGAGCGCGCGGCCAAGGCAACCGGGCTTTCTTTCGAGGAAGTCCAGAACCGGGCGACCATTACCGGCTCGATCGAAATCGGCCGCCTGCCCGGCGTGGTCAAGGTGGGGCTTCTCTGCCCCATGCCGGTCCTGGATCGCATGGGCATCGGCGACATCGTGCGCAAGCAGTACGATCTTTGAGAACCGGTGGCGGGCGATCTCGCCCGCATCATCGCCGTCGGACGGGCCCGCTGGTCGGGCCCGTCGTCTTTTGCGCGGACGACGACGCTCAGACCCTGCGCGCGAGGCCGGCCAGGGCCGGGTCGGGGAGGGTCAGACGCGCGACCGGGATCGCCCGGACGTAGTCGGTCATCGGGCCCTTGTCGTAAAAGGCGGCGAGGAACCGCTCGGCCGCGAAGGTCTCGCCCCAGCGGGGCAATATGCCCCCGGCGAGGAACACGCCACCGGTGGCGCCGAAAACCAGCGCGAGATCGCCGGCGATGGCGCCGAGGAATTCGGTGAAGAGGTCGACCGCCGCGCACGCGCGCAAATCGCCGCGCCGCGCCAGATCGAACACTTCGCCGGCCGAAAGATACGGATCGAAACGCTGCGTCTCGGCCGCGCCCAGCGCCGCCCAGAGATTCACAAGGCCAGGTCCCGAAAGGACGCGCTCGAGGGAAACGCGTCCGAATTGCTGGCGCAGGATTGCGAGCACATGGGCCTGGGCTTCGTCGGTGGCAGCCAGGGTCATGTGGCCGCCCTCACCCGCGTAACTCCGCCAGCCCCCTTCGCCGTCGGGGATCACGGCGGAAATGCCGAGCCCGGTTCCGGGGCCAACCGCAATCGCTGGCGCGGCCGGTGGCAGGAGCGCCAGGACAGCGGAAACCGGTGCGACATCCGCCGCCGTCAGGCCGGGGATGGCGTCGGCGACCGCCTCGAAATCGTTGAGCAGGTGAACGACCGCGCCGGGCGCAAGCTGCTTGATATCGGCTTCCCGCACGATCCAGTCGTTATTGGTCACGGCGATTTCCCGGCCCCTGACCGGCCCGGCGGCGGCGATGGCGACCGCGGCCGGCGTGCGCGATCCCTTGTCGGCCAGCCCGACCCGATCCAGATAATGGGCGAGCGCATCGCCAAAGGACGCAAAATCGGCGATCCGGAATCTCCGGATCTGGACGGGCTGGCCGTCCTCGGCCAAGGCAAATCGGATATTGGTGCCGCCCAGGTCGGCGATGACGGCGGGGGCGCGCATCAGGGCCGTCGCGCCTTGTTATGGGCAGCCTCGAGCGCGGCGAGAAAATCCTCGCGCCACTTCACCACATCTTCGCTTTCGACAACATGGTACAGGCTTTCCCAGCGTCGCGTGCGTTCCTTGTGTGGCATATGAACGGCCCGCTGCAGCGCTTCCGCCATATCTTCCTCGGCATAGGGATTGACGATCAGGGCGTCGCGAAGCTGCTCGGCCGCACCGGCGAATTGGGAAAGAATCAGGACGCCTGGGTTGGCCGGGTCCTGCGCGGCGATATATTCCTTGGCGACCAGGTTCATGCCGTCGCGCAGCGGGGTCACGAGCCCTATTCGGCTGGCCCGGTAGAATCCGGCGAGCGAACGGCGCGCAAAGGCCCGGTTGATATACCGGATCGGAGTCCAGTCATAGTCGCCAAAGCGTCCGTTGATCTCGCCAGAGAGCGCTTCCAAATCGGCCTTGATCTCGGCATAGGCGTCGACGTTTTCGCGCGATGGCGGCAGGATCTGCAAAAAACTGATCTGGCCCCGGTTATCAGGATAATCCTCGAGCATGCGCCCGAAAGCACGAAAACGATTGGGAACCCCCTTGGAATAGTCCAGCCGGTCCACCCCGATAATCTGCAAGCGCTTGCCGAGGAGGTCCCTGAGGCGTCCGATCTGGCGCCTGGCGTCGGCCGAAGTCGCAAAGCGTGCGAAGGTTCCGGCATCGATGCCGATGGGAAAGGCCTGGACCGACAATTTTCGCCCGAAGGCCCGCAGGCGGCCGTCCTCGATATGCTCGCCCATGTCCTCCTCTTCAAGATAGCGCACGAGGGCATTGCGATCGGCACGGGTCTGGAGACCCACCAGGTCGTAGGCGGACAATGCGCGCGCCAGCCAGTCGTGATGGGGCAGCGCCTTCAGAATTTCGGAAGCGGGAAACGGGATGTGCAGGAAAAATCCGATCGGGCCCTGCCAGCCCATAGCGCGCAATTCGGCACCCAGGGGGATCAGATGATAGTCATGGACCCAGATGACGTCGTCGGGCTTCAGGAGCGGGGCGAGTTGGGCGGCGAAGCGGCGATTGACACGCCGGTAGCCGTCCTCGAACCGGTGATCGAAATTCGCGAGATCGAGGCGCAGGTGAAAGACGGGCCAGAGTGTGCTGTTGGCGTAGCCGGAATAGTACTCGTCGTAATCGGCCCTGGTCAGATCGATGGTCGCCAGACGCACGTTGCCTTCGGCTTTCTGATGCACCGGCCCGTGCGTGCCTTTTTCGCTGATCTTGCCGGTCCAGCCGAACCACAGGCCGCCGCGATCCTTGAGCGCGTCTACCAGCGCCACCGCCAGCCCGCCGGCGCGTGCACTGTCCCGGATCGGACCGACCCGGTTGGAGACGACGACAAGGCGTTTCACAACACGCTCTCCCATCGTCGGCTGAGTCGCACCGCACCGTTGATGACGCCCACCATCGAGTAGGTCTGCGGAAAGTTGCCCCAAAGCTCGCCTGTATCCGGATGCACGTCCTCGGACAGAAGGCCGAGATGGTTACGGCAGCTCAACATGCTTTCGAAAATCTCGCGCGCCTCGTCGAATCGCTCCAGCCGCGCCAGGGCGTCGATATACCAGAAGGTGCAGATATTGAAGGCGGTTTCCGGCAGGCCGAAATCGTCCCTGGCGGCGTAGCGGAACATATGCTTGCCCTTGAGCAGGGTTTTTTCGATTCGCTCCACCGTGGCCAGAAATTTGGGATGGCTCGGTTTCAGGAAGCCGACTTCGGTCATGAGAAGTAGCCCGGCATCCAGGTCCGAGCCTTCAAAACTGGTGACGAAGGACGAAAGGTCTTCGTTCCATGCCCGCTCCATGACCACGGTCTTGATTTTGTCGGCTCGCTCGGCCCAAAGGTTCGCACGGTCCGTCACGCCGAGTTGCCTGGCGATGAGGCTGAGCCGGTCGCAGGCCGCCCAGCACATCACACTTGACGAGGTGTGAACCCGCGCCATGGTGCGAAATTCCCACATGCCCGCATCGGGCTGGTCGAAAAGCCGGAATGCCTGTTCTCCCGCTTCTTCCAGCAAGTGGAAGTCGTCGACGCTCCCCTTGCGAAACAGGCGCGAATCGAAGAACGACTGCGCGGCGCCGAGAATGACATTGCCATACACATCATACTGGAAATGTTCATAAGCCTGATTCCCGGCCCGGACCGGTCCCTGGCCGCGATACCCTTGCAGATTAGGAACAATTCGCTCGTCGAGCCTTGATTCAAGTCCAATTCCATAAACCGGCTGAAGATGGCCGTTTTCCGAGCTGCCGACGATATTTGTCAGGTAGCGCAGGTAGTTCTCCATGGTCTCCATTTCGGACAGGCTGTTGAGTGCCCGGATCACGAAGAACGCATCCCGGAGCCAGCAATAGCGGTAGTCCCAATTCCGACCGGAATTCTCGGCCTCCGGAACACTGGTGGTCATCGCCGCCACGATGGCGCCCGTTTCTTCAAAGGTGCAAAGCTTGAGCGTGATGGCTGCCCGGATCACGGCGGCCTGCCATTCATAGGGAATGGCAAGCCGGCGACACCATGTGCGCCAGTAATCGACCGTGCGTTCCTCGAAATCGCGCGCCGTTTCCTCGACCCCCTCCGTCAGTGTCTCGTCCGGCCCCAGGACCAGGCTGAAGGGCTGGTCGAGAAAGAAGAATTTTTCGTCCAGCACATAGGTCACGGGCGCGTTGGTGGTCAGGCGCAGCACAGTGCCCGAATTGACATACCGAATATGGTTGCTGCCGTGGGTGATTGTGGCCCGGGCCGTGCCGTATTCGAACTGCGGGCGCAGGTGGACGCGAATCCGCGGTCGGCCGCGTAATGGCCGCACGCGGCGAAGCAGGACGAGAGGGCGAAACATGCGCCCCCGGGCCGGGAAACGAGGCGCCACGTCCGTGATTTCAAGGCTTTGCCCGTGGCGGTCGTACAGAACGGTCTTGAGCACGGCCGTGTTTTCCGCGTATGCCTGCTCGGCATGATCGAAATCCTCGAGCACGATCGAGAAGATTCCGTCCTGATCCTCGGGCGCGATATCGTCACCATTCAGGAGGCCGTGAAAGACCGGATCGCCGTCAAATCTTGGGAGACACATCCACTGCACGCGGGCGCAGTCGTCGATCAGCGCGCTAAAGGCGCAATTGCCGATGATGCCGAGGCCCAGAGAATTCATTTCGTTCCACCCCTGCCTATTCCGCTAAAAGACCCGGCATCATCCTGAGCCATTCGTGAACTGTCTGAACGTCTTTGACCGCGTATCCGGCGGCACTGTTTCCGTTGCCCACCTTGACGCCGAACCCGCCCATGGTGTTCACCACTCGAAAGCCATCCTCGTCGGTTATGTCGTCTCCGATGAACACCGGCCGCCGGCCCCGGAAGGGCGCGTACTGCATCAGCGCCTCGATGGCCGAGCCCTTGTCGGCCATATCCGACTTTATCTCGACGACGCATTTCCCATGCATCACATGATAACCGTCGAGACCCTGACAGAGAGAGGCCACGAGTGCGAGAATGTCGTTCTCGGCCGCCGGCGCCTGCCGGTAATGGAGCGTCGCCGCTGGCCCCTTGTCCTCAAAAACCACACCGGGACGCGCGGCGGCGAACGCCGCGAGGCGCGACTTGACGGCGTCGATCCGGGGCGGGTCCAGGCGGGTCACGGCATTTTCGCCCGGCAGGCGCCGTTCGAGCCCGTGGATGCCCGCCGCCGCCATGGTCAGGGGTGCCATGAAGCTGTCGAGATCGGCGATGGTACGGCCGGTGATAACGGCGACGGCACCCGCCAGTTCGGCGACCACACCCCGGAGTATGGGAATCATTTCCGGGTCAAGCGCCACGAGATGGGGCGCCTCCGCGATTTCGGCGATTGTGCCGTCGAAATCGAGAAACAGGGCCCAGTGACGGGACGGGGCCGGCAAACCGGCTGCATCGGAAATCAATGAGGTCATCTGCGGTCGGAAAATCTGAACGCGGCCAGCCTACTGGAACTCGCGGGCGCGATCCATCGGCCAGGGCAACCGGCGGCGAAATGTCTAGGCGGCGGGGCCGAATTCCTCTTCCGCCTCCCGGACCGCCTTCTTCCAGGCTTTTTCCGACTTGTAGGGACCGAGCGGCTTGACGTCCTTGTCCCTGGCGGGCTTGACCCCGCCCTTTTTCGGAAGTTCCTTGAGGAACTGTCCCTCGCGGGTCAGGATGATGATGGGCCGCTTCTTGCGCGAAAAGGCCTTGCGCATCGTGGCCGAATAATCCTTGTAGGTCTCGAATTCTTCGGGGTCACGCTCGAAAAGATAAAGATGGGCGTCGAGGCATTCGCTGACGAAGCTGGCCGTCACCTGGCGCAGATTGCTGATCACCCAGCAGCGATCCTCGAAATCCCAATAGGTGGCGAGTCCGATCACTTCCTTTTCGCGTGAAACATACGGAAAAAAGGGGAAGGCGCGGCAAGCCAGTGTGCGGTTGTCCCGTTCACAAAAGGCAGCGCCCTTGCACTCGATCGCCTTGCAGGACGTGCCGGCTTCCTTAACGATGTCCCGGCCCGCCTTGTCCTTCGGCTTGTAGCCGTGCCAGAGATCGGTGCGCTTCTGCAGAAGCTTCCACTCGGGTTTCACCACCACCGGCACCGCGTGATCCGTGCTGCAGCAGACCGGGCTGCCGCCATTGAGCGGCGCGCATTTCCTGCCGCAATCCAGCCGGGCTACCGGTGCCTTGAAAGTGTCGTAAATATACCGGAAATCCTTCTGGGTAAGCGGGTGTTTGCGGGCCATGCCAGTCCTGTCACGAATGGTTGCGTTACGGCGCTTAACCTAACAGGAAATCATGACGATCCCAAAGCGGCAATGCGGCCCGGGTGTCCCTCAGCGCTCGTTGAGGAACACGCCGATAATCTCGAGATGTGCGGTCCAGAGGAACTGGTCGATCGGCTGCACATGCGCGAACCGGTAACCGCCATCCATCAGAATCCGCGCATCGCGCGCGAAGGTCTTCGGATTGCACGAGACGGCGACCACCACCGGCACCCGGCTTCGGGCGAGCGCGGCGGCCTGGGCCGGGGCGCCGGCGCGTGGCGGGTCGAACACGACGGCGCCGAGTCCGGCCAGCTCGTCCCCCTCGAGCGGACGCTGGCCGAGATCCCGCGTCTTGGCTGTCAGCTCATAGGCAAGACCGGCCTGCCGGCCGGCGGCATCGAGCGCGGCAATGGCCGCGCTGTCGCCGTCCAGCGCCAGCACCGGGTGGCGTGCCGCGAGGCGCAGGGAGAACGTCCCGATGCCACAAAAAAGATCGGCCACTTTTGCGCCGGTCGGGCAGCCGGCGAGCGCGGCCAGCACGGCAGCGGCCAGGGCTTCTTCGCCTTCCCGCGTCGCCTGCAGGAAAGGGGCTGGGGGCGGGACGATCCGGGCCGGGCCGATCGTGAGGTGCCCCGGTGCCAGATTGGCAACCGGTTCGACCGGGCCGTCGGGCGGCCCGGCGGAAAGTCGGGCCAGCCCTGTCCGGTGGGCAAAATCGGTAAGCCGCTCGATCACATCGAGCTTGGGTCGGGCCAGGCCATGCAGCACCAGATCGACCCCGTCATCGAGACGCGTCAGGGAGATATCGAGTTGGTGTCCCCGCGCCAGAATGGTGGCAAGGACGGACCGCAGCGGCGGCAGGAGATCAAGCAGATCGGGATGCAGGATCGTGCATTCGTCAAGATCGACGATGCGTCGGCTGAGCGCCTCGTGGAACCCGAGCCTGATACCATCCGGCAGGTGTCGCACGTGCAGCCGTGCGCGGCGTCGGGTGCCGGGCGGTACCCCGATCATCGCGCGCCGCTCCTCGGGCAGGGCGCGCGCGCGGTCCAGCGCCGCCTCGAGCAGCCCGTATTTCCAGCGCCGGTAAAGTTCGGGCGCGAGGTGCTGCACGCGGCAGCCACCACAACGGGTGAAATGGACGCAGGGTGACGTTTGCCGTCCGGCCGCCGGGCTCAGCACTTCGCGAAGAACGCCGCGCCGCGCCGCGCCGGCCCGGGTTTCAATCAGGGATATGCGCGCCCGGTCGCCGGGCGCGGTGTAGGGCACGAAAACCGGGCCCTTATCGGTTGGCGCGATTCCGTCACCGTCCTGGCCAAGGGCCTCGATCTCGACAAGCATGCCGGCCGGGCTCACTCGTCCGGCGACGGCCGGTCCGGACTGCCGCGCTCGCGCCCGATCCAGCCCTTCCGCCAGAAGTAGAAAACCATGCAGGCCGCGACCAGCGCCATGAAGCCGAGAGCGATCGGATAGCCCCATGGCCATCTCAGTTCCGGCATGTTGTAGGGCGAGGCCGCGCTGTCGAAATTCATGCCGTAAAGTCCCGCGATAAAGCCCAGCGGGATGAAGATCGTGGCGATGATGGTCAGCACCTTCATCACCTCGTTCATACGGCTGCTCTGGCTCGACAGGTACAGCTCGACGAGGCCGGAAGCGATTTCGCGCAGGACCTCGATACTGTCCATGCACTGGATCGCGTGGTCATAGCAGTCGCGCAGGTAAACGCGTGTTGGTTCGGCGATCAGCCGCGAATCGTCCCGTAACAGCGCGCCGATCGCCTCCCGTTCGGGCATCAGCGCCCGGCGGATCAGCATCAGGTCACGCTTGATCCGGTGGAGCGTGTTGACATGGCGCACGTCCGGCGTTTTCAGAACATCCTCCTCGATGCCCTGCAACTCCTCGCCGTAATACTCGATCAGGGGGTAATAACTGTCGATCACGGCGTCGATCAGCGCATACATGAGGTAATCGGCCCCCGACTTCCGAATTCGCCCCTTGTCCGAACGAATGCGCTCGCGCACCGAATCGAAACAGTCGCCGGGTCGTTCCTGGAAGGTGATCAGATAGCGGCCGATCAGGAATGCCGAAATCTGCTCCGCCAGCAACTGATTTTGCTGCACTTCGAAGCGCCGCATCACGGTGAAGATGTGATTGTCGAAATCGTCGGCCTTCGGGCGCTGATACGTGTTGACGACATCCTCGATGGCGAGGCTGTGGAACGAGAATTTGTCCGATATGGCCCGGATCAGGTCGAGATCGGCAAGTCCGTTGACATTGATCCAGACCACGGCCATTTCGCTGGCCACATCCTCTATCCCTTCCGGGCCGGCAACGGTTTCCTCGCGCAGCCCGCCAGGGCCAAAGGCGATGACCTCGATTTCTGTCCGGCCGGCAAGCGGGTCGGCGATCAGTGTCCCCGGACTGGCGCCGGGCGCATGGCGGATTTTCGGCACCACGCGGTGGCGCGAACTGAAAGGAAGGCCTTTGCCGAGAATGCGGTTCTTCACCTGTGGGCTCCCGGGTTTGTCGCCGTCTCGCCCGACCCCGGCCGGGGACCGGGCGAATATCGGGGCGCGCCAGTTTTCGTTCCAGTTTTCGTCCTAGTTTTCGTCCTAGTTTTCGTCAATGACCGTATTCGCGAGCGTGCCGATTTCTGAGACTGATACCTCGACCTGGTCTCCCGCCTTCATGAAGAGAGGCGGTTCGCGTCCCACGCCGACGCCTGAAGGCGTGCCGGTGCTGATCACGTCGCCCGGCAGAAGGTCCATGAATGTGGTGATGTACGCGATCAGGTCGGGGATCGGAAAAACCAGATCGCCTACACTGCCATTCTGGACCACCTCGCCGTTCAGCCGCGTTTCGAGGGTAAGTTGACGGGGGTCGGCTATGACGTCGCGGGTTACGAGCCACGGCCCCATCGCGCCTGTCCGGCGAAAGTTCTTGCCCGGCATGTATTGCGAGGTATGGCGCTGCCAGTCCCGGATCGAGCCGTCCAACAGGATCGTGTAGCCGGCGACACTGTCGAGGGCCGTCTCGGCCGAGGTCTTGCCTGTCCGCCGGCCGATGACGACCGCAAGCTCGCCTTCGAAATCGTAGCGCTCGGACACGACGGGGCGGACGAGTGCGTCACCATGTCCAACCAGCGACCCGGGATAGCGTGGAAAAAGCGAGGGGTAGGATGGCACGTCCATGCCCATTTCCTTGACGTGGCCGAGGTAATTGAGACCGACGCAAATGATTTTCCCCGAATCGGGCAATGGCGGGAGGAGCGTGACCTCGTCGAGGGAAAGCGTGGCTTCGATGTCCTCGGCCAGCGCCGCCGCCCGCTCGAGCGCGTCATGCTCCAGCACGCCCTTCAACGTCGTCACACCGGGCGAGACGCGCTCGCGAAGATCAACGATGCCCGCATCGGTGACCGCACCGAACCCGGCCTCGCCATCCTTCTCGAATGAAACCAGATGCACCCGCTTTCTCCCTTCTTGCCTGTGTCTTCCAATAGAGACAACTTCGAGGGCGGCTTGCCAAGCCCAAACGGTGCGAAAAAATCTGTGTGTAACTTGGGGGAAAATCTCTGACGCGCGGTGGATAAGGGCGGCACCGGGCCGGGATAATTTCGGGATGACGGAGAATGAACGGGTCCGGCCCCCGCTATCGCCTCCACCTCCGCGCGCTTTGGCGGGGAGCGAGGGTGGGGATAAATTTCCGTGTCGAAATCGGCCCCGCCGAGGCCCGTCTCCGTTGACGGGCCGGTCCGCTCGCCCTACCATATCTTGTTGTCTGCCGAGTCTGTTCCCCAAATGCTGGGGAGATCAGGGGGTCGGGCGGCGACAGGGGTTGGGACACCTCCACACGATATATCCGGCCTGAAGAGGGCCCGGACGAGGTTTTGAGCGAAGGGCACGGCCCGTCGCGCCTTTCTTACAGTCGGAGCGGCACATCATGGACGGCATCAGGGACAGCATCGCTCAAGGCGGCCCGGAGGCCTCGGCCGGCGACGATCGGGCGGCGGCGACAGAGGACCGTTTCAGGTCGGGCATGGATCTGGGCCGGGCGGTGCAGTACGCCGATGGCGCACGCGTGGAGGTGGAGCATACGCGCGACTCGCGCCTGACGGTGTTCGGCAAGGCAGTGCTGGAAGATCGCTACCTCCTGCCCGGCGAGAAGCCCCAGGACCTGTTTGCCCGCGTAGCCGGCTATTACGGCGACGATGACGCACACGCGAAACGTCTTTACGACTACATCAGCCGCCTTTGGTTCATGCCCGCCACCCCCGTCCTCAGCAATGGGGGGACGGAGCGGGGGCTGCCAATCTCCTGCTTCCTGAACGAGGCGTCCGACAGCCTCGACGGCATTCTCGGCCTGTGGAACGAGAACGTCTGGCTTGCCGCCAAGGGCGGCGGCATCGGCAGCTACTGGGGCAATCTGCGCTCGATCGGGGAAAAAGTCGGCGGCAATGGCAAGACGTCGGGCATCATCCCCTTCATTCGCGTGATGGACAGTCTGACGCTGGCAATCAGCCAGGGCTCGCTTCGCCGGGGCAGCGCCGCCGTCTACCTGCCCATTCATCACCCCGAAATCGAAGAATTCATCGAAATTCGCCGGCCGACGGGGGGCGATCCCAATCGGAAGGCCCCCAATCTTCATCACGGTGTGCTGGTGTCGGATGCGTTCATGCGTGCTGTCGAGGCGGACGAGGCGTGGGCGCTGATCAGCCCGCTCGACGGCCACGTGGCGGATACCGTGTCGGCCCGGGCGCTTTGGGTGCGGCTTTTGACGGCGCGGGTCGAAACGGGTGAGCCCTACATCATTTATTCCGATGCCGTGAACCGCGCCATGCCCGAGCACCACAAGCTGGCCGGCCTGACCGTCAAGACGTCCAACCTGTGCAGCGAGATCACACTGCCAACCGGGATCGACCATCTCGGCAATGACCGCACGGCGGTTTGCTGCCTCTCCTCGCTCAATATCGAGACCTATGACGAATGGGCCGATCACCCTGCCTTTATCGAGGATGTGATGCGATTCCTCGACAACGTGTTGCAAGATTTTATCGACCGCGCGCCGGACGAGATGGCCAAGGCGAAATACTCCGCCATGCGCGAACGTAGCGTCGGGCTTGGCGTCATGGGGTTCCACTCCTTTCTGCAATCCAAGATGGTCCCCTTTGAATCGGCCATCGCGAAGTCATGGAACCGCCGGATCTTCAAGCACATCAAGGACGGCGTGGATGCCGCCTCCCAGGCGTTGGCGATCGAGCGCGGACCATGCCCCGACGCGGCCGATTACGGCATGAATGAGCGGTTTTCCAATAAGACGGCGATCGCGCCCACGGCCTCGATTTCCATCATTTGCGGCGGCGCCAGCCCGGGGATCGAGCCCATTGCGGCCAACAGCTTCACTCACAAGACACTCTCGGGCTCCTTCAATGTGCGCAACCGCCATTTGACGAAGCTGTTGGAGGAAAAGGGGCGCAATACGGATGAAGTCTGGTCCACCATCACGGTGAACGGCGGCTCGGTCCAGCACCTTGATTTCCTGACCGATGACGAAAAGGCGGTTTTCAAGACGGCGTTCGAGCTGGACCAGCGCTGGGTAATCGAGCATCAGGCCGACCGCACGCCCTTCATCGACCAGGCCTCCTCGCTCAACCTGTTTCTGCCGGCCGACGTGCACAAGCGCGATCTGCACCAGATCCATTTCCAGGCCTGGAAGCGCGGGTTGAAGTCACTCTACTATTGCCGGTCGCTTTCCATTCAGCGGGCTGAATCGTCCGAAGTCGCCCGGGCGCCGGACTCGGCCCCCGAGGCCGTCAGCCCGGCGGAACCCGTCAATTATGAAGAATGCCTCGCCTGCCAGTAACGGCCGGCGCCATTGGAGCCAAACCATGTCGCTTCTGACCGAACGCGTCGTCTACAAGCCGTTCCAGTATCCTTGGGCCTATGACGCCTGGCTCACCCAGCAGCGGATTCACTGGTTGCCGGAGGAGGTGCCGCTCGCGGATGACGTGAAGGACTGGCGCCGGAAGCTGAGTGAGGCGGAGCGCAACCTTCTCACCCAGATTTTCCGCTTTTTCGTGCAGGCCGACGTCGAAGTGAACAACTGCTACATGAAGCACTATGCCCGCGTCTTCAAACCGACCGAGGTGCAGATGATGCTGGCGGCATTCTCCAATATCGAAACCGTACATATTGCCGCCTACAGCCATCTTCTGGACACGATCGGGATGCCGGAACTGGAATACGAGGCGTTCCTCAAATATGCCCAGATGAAGGACAAGTACGACTTCATGCAGGAATGGGGCGTCGACACGCCCGAGGACATCGCCAAGACGCTCGCCGTGTTCGGCGGGTTCACCGAAGGCCTTCAGCTTTTTGCCAGCTTCGCGATCCTGCTCAACTTCCCGCGGTTCAACAAGATGAAGGGCATGGGGCAGATCGTCACCTGGTCGGCGCGGGACGAATCGCTGCACACCAATTCAATCATCAGGCTGTATCGTACCTTCGTGAACGAAAATCCCTCCATCCGCACCCCCGCGCTGGAAAAGGCGCTGCTCGGCGCGTGCGAGACGGTCGTCAGTCACGAAGATGCCTTCATCGATCTCGCTTTCGAAATGGGTGGGGTCGAGGGCCTCGGTCCCGAGGAAGTGAAGGCCTATATCCGCTATATCGCCGACCGCAGGCTCACCCAGCTCGAACTCGCGCCCCGTTTCGGGTTCAACCAAAACCCGTTGCCCTGGATGGACGAGATGCTCAATGGAATCGAGCATACGAATTTCTTCGAGAACCGTGCGACGGAATACTCCAAGGCCGCGACCCGGGGCACCTGGGAAGAGGCCTTCGCCTGAGCAAGAGGCAGGCCGGAAGAGAAAGGGATCGCCAGGATGGACACAAGCGAGATTCAGACCAGTCTTGAAGGGCTGGTCGGCGCACTCGGCGACGGGTTGAGCCAGTATGGGCCCGGCCTGCTGGGCGGACTCGTCATCCTGGTCGTCGGCTGGGCCATCGCCAACTGGGCCCGGCGGGGACTGGATCGGGCCCTGGGCAGATATCCGCGGATGGATGTCACGCTGCGCCGGTTCCTCGCCAGCCTGGTCAAGTGGATCATCCTCGCGGTCACGTTCGTTGCAGTGCTCGGTCAGTTCGGCGTCCAGACGACCAGTCTTCTGGCGGTCCTCGGCGCGGCCGGCCTCGCCATCGGGCTCGCCTTGCAGGGAACCCTGTCCAACCTGGCGGCGGGGGTCATGCTGTTGCTGTTCCGGCCATTCCGCGTGGGAGATTATGTCGATCTGGACGGAATCGCGGGGACGGTCAAATCCCTTGACCTCTTCATGACCGAGCTCAGCACGCCGGACAATGTTCAGATTCTTGTGCCCAATGGCAAAATCTGGGGCGCGGCCATCCAGAACTTCAGCTTTTATCCGACGCGGCGCGTCGATATCACGCTGGGTATCGATTATGCCGACAATATCGATCTCGCGCTCGACACGATCCGGTCCGTGGTGGACCGGGACCCGCGCTGCCTCAAGGATCCCGAACCCCTCTATGTCGTGGGCGAGCTGGCGGACAGCTCGGTCAATATCATTGTCCGGGTCTGGTGCGAGAATGCGGAGTACTGGCCGCTCAAATTCTCCCTGACCAAGGCGCTGAAAGAGGCGCTGGACAACGCCGGCATCACCATCCCCTTCCCGCAACGCGTCGTGCACATGACGGGCGAAAGAGCGTCCTAGGCGCAGTTCGGCCGTTCCGCAATGATTGCTGCCGACGATACCCTCGCACTCTGGACGAGCCTCCTTGCCCTGGCAGCGGCGGGATTCTGGTTTGACCGCACGCGTCTGGGCGGCCGGTTGTCCGGCGTCGTGCTGATTCTCGTCGCGGGTCTGGTTCTGTCCAATCTGAATGTCCTGCCCATGGCGGCGCCGGTCTACGACCATGTCTGGACCTATCTCGTGCCCCTGGCGATTCCGCTCTTGCTGGTACAGGCAAACCTGGCGCTGATCGTCCGGGAATCGGGGCCCACCCTGCTGGCCTTCCTCCTGGCGGCGCTAGCCACCCTGGCCGGGGTCCTCCTCGGCATTTGGCTGGTCCCGCTGGGGCCGGAGACGGCCAAGCTCGCCGGGATCTTTGCGGCCACCTATATCGGGGGCTCGGTCAATTTCGCCGCCGTCGCCAGCATGCTGGCCCTCGGTGACGATGCGGTGCTGGCTGCCAGCCTGGCGGCCGACAATCTGGGCGGGACGCTCTATCTGATCGTGCTCATGGTGTTGCCGTCCCTCGCCATCCTGCGGCGTTTTCTGGGTGATCGGGAGTTGCGCAGCGAGGGACAGGACGGCGTGTCCACATCCGCGCCTGCGGTCCCCTTCAGCCCGACGGGCGTGGCCATGGCGCTGGCTCTGAGTGGCGCCATCGTTCTGCTGAGCCGGGTGCTGGCCGCATCGGTCGGCCTTGCGCCGTCCTATATTCTGCTCGTCGCGACCGCCTTGACCGTGGCGCTGGCGACGCTCGTGCCCCGGCTGCCCAGCCGGCTGCCGGGCGCCTACGAGCTGGGCACGCTGATGATGTATCTGCTGTTCGGGACTATCGGGGCCGGCGCGGATCTCTCGGCCCTCCTCACCCATGCGCCCCAGATCATGGCGTTCGTCGCCATTATCCTCACGACCCATCTCTGCCTGATCATCCTGCTTGGCCGGCTGTTCCGGCTGACAGTGGCGGAACTGGTCATCGCGTCCAATGCCGCCGTGATGGGGCCGGCGACCGCCGCGGCCATGGCGGGTGCCCGGGGCTGGCGGCCGCTGGTTACGCCGGCCGTCCTGTGCGGCGTGCTGGGTTATGCCCTGGCCAATTTCATCGGCACGGCGCTGGCAGCGTTCCTCGGTTAGTGGTGAGCGGCCTTAAGTCCCGATAAAATAATAATTTATTCGGGCCGTTGAAACTTTCGCCAACTGACCCAACCTCTCAGGGGCGGCGTAGAACGATGGTAACAGTTGCGTGCCGGGCGGTTTCCCCCTGTGAAGCGCCGGGACGCAGGATTACCATAAATAAAAGAAGGGTAGATCCGCTCATGGCCAACTTCACCCGTCCACTTCGCTCCGCACGGCGCAACCTCGTCAGCCGCCCGCTTCTCCATTGGTTCAAATCCGTCATGCCGCCGGTTTCCGAGACCGAACGCGAGGCGATCGAGGCGGGCTCGGTCTGGTGGGACCGCGAGCTTTTCTCGGGCCGGCCTGACTGGCGCCTGCTGCGCGACCTGCCGGCGGCGCGGCTCTCCGACGACGAGCGGGCCTTCATGAACGGGCCGGTGGAAGAACTCTGCGCCATGCTCGACGACTGGCAGATCAATTTCGAACTGAAGGATCTGCCGCCCGAGATATGGGACTTCCTCAAACAGAAGAAGTTCTTCGGCATGATCATCCCCGAGGAATATGGCGGTCTCGGATTTTCCGCCTTCGGCCATTCTTCGGTGGTGATGAAGATCGCGACGCGCTCGATCACGACCGCCGTGACGGTGATGGTGCCCAATTCCCTCGGCCCGGGCGAGCTTCTCATTCATTACGGCACGGATGAGCAGAAGAGTTATTACCTGCCGCGGCTGGCCTCGGGCGAGGAACTGCCCTGTTTCGCCCTGACCGGTCCGCTCAACGGGTCGGACGCGGCCAATATGCCGGACGAGGGGGTCGTTTGCTGGGGCGAGGTCGACGGAAAGCGCACGCTTGGCATGCGCGTCAGCTGGGATAAGCGCTATATCACGCTGGGGCCGGTGGCGACGCTCCTTGGGCTCGCCTTCCGGCTCAAGGACCCGGACGGCCTGCTTGGCGTGGGGGGCGATCTCGGTATCACGCTGGCGCTGGTTCCGACGACGACGCCGGGTGTGGAAATCGGCCGGCGGCATTACCCCGCGCATCAGGCTTTCCAGAACGGCCCGAACCGGGGCCAGGATGTGTTTATCCCGATGGATTGGGTGATCGGCGGCCAGGACCGGGTCGGCCAGGGCTGGCGCATGCTGATGAGTGCGCTGGCGGCCGGCCGGGCAATTTCCCTGCCCTCGCTGTCCACTGGCGGGACCAAGGTCGCCGCGCGCAGTACCGGCGCCTATGCCCGTGTCCGCCGGCAATTCGGCATCCCGATCGGCAAGTTCGAAGGGATCGAGGAGCCGCTCACGCGGATCGCCGCCTCCGCCTATATGCTCGAGGCGGGCCGCCAGGTCACGACAACGGCGATCGATCAGGGCGAGAAGCCGGCGATCCTGTCGGCCATCATGAAGTTCCACGCCACGGACGCCATGCGTCGCGCGGTCGATGATGCCATGGACGTCCATGGCGGCAAGGCCATTTGCGAGGGGCCGCGCAACTATCTCGCAAATGCCTATCACGCGATGCCGGTCAGCATCACAGTCGAAGGCGCGAATATCCTGACCCGCAGCCTGATCATCGCGGGCCAGGGGATTTTCCGCTGCCATCCCTATGTGCTGACGGAAATGCTGGCGGCAAGCGATCCCGACGAGGCGGCCGGGCTCGAGAAATTCGATGAGGTGTTGTATCGCCACATCTGGTTCGATATCTCGAACGTGGCACGCACCTTTTTTCACAATCTCACCTTTGGCCGCCTCGCCGGCTCGCCGGCGGCCGGGGATCTCAGGCCCTATTACCGCCAGATCAGCCGCTGGTCCGTGACCTTCGCGACCATGGCCGAAATCCTGATGGCGACGCTCGGCGGCGGGCTCCGGCGGCGGGAGAAACTCTCGGCCCGCATAGGGGATGTCCTGAGCGACCTTTACCTCGTGAGCTGCACGCTCAAACGCTTCGAGGATGACGGCAGGCCCGAGGACGACCGGCCGCTCGTCCAATATACCGCGCAGGCGGCGTTCCACCGGATCCAGCAGAGGTTTGACGAGATCTTCGCGAATTTTCCGCTCCGGCCCGTGGGCTGGCTGCTGCGCTTCCTCACCTTCCCGCTGGGCCGGCGGGTCAAGGCGCCCGATGACCGGCTTGGCCAGAAGATCGCTGAAATTCTTCTCGCCCCGTCCGACACGCGCGACCGGCTGACGGAAGACATTTTCATCGGAGATGAAAGCCAGCCGCTCGGCCAGCTCGAGGCCGCCATGATCGCGGCCATTGACGCCGAGCCGCTCGAGCGCAAGATGAAAAACGCGCGCCTGTCCGACATCGATGCAGCCGTGGCGGCATTCGTTCTGTCGGCCGACGAGGCGGACCGGCTGCGTCGGGCGCGGGCCTTGGCGTTCGAGGTAATTGCGGTCGACGACTTTGCGCCCGAGGAGATCAGTCCGCGTTCGTCCTATCCAAGGAATTATCCGGGAGACACGCCATCGCCTACACCAGCACCAACGACGTCACCGGCCGCACCGTCTACGTCGTAGACGGGACGCGCACGCCGTTTTTGCGCGCGCGCGGCCGACCGGGCCCGTTTACGCCGGTTGATCTCGCGGTTGCGGCCGGCCGGCCGCTGCTTCTGCGCCAGCCCTTCGAGGGGACGGCGTTTGACGAGGTGATCCTGGGCTGCGCGGCGCCCGTCTCGGAAGAGATGAACCCCGGGCGTGTGGCTGCGCTCCGTCTTGGCCTTGGCCACCGCATGCCGGGCTGGACGGTGCAACGCAATTGCGGCTCGGGCATGCAATCGGTGGAAACGGCCTGGCGCTATATCGCCGACGGTCGGGCCGACCTGATCCTGGCCGGCGGCACCGAATCGCTCAGCCATACGCCCCTTCAATTTAACCGCCACATGGTGGATTGGCTGGCCGATCTCGCCCAGGCGAAGTCGGCCACGGCTCGGCTCAAGGTACTGGCCCGCTTCCGGCCGCATTTCCTGAAACCGGTTATCTCGCTCGAGCGGGGACTGACTGACCCGACCGTGCAGATGAACATGGGCCAGACGGCCGAGGTGCTGGCCGACCGGTTCAATATTTCCCGCGAGGCGGCGGACGCCTATGCCGTACGGAGCCACCAGCGCCTTTCGCGCGCGACGGCGGAAGGGTTCCTCGTCGAGATGGAGCCGATTTTCGATGACCGGGGCAATCTCTACGACCATGACGATGGGGTGCGTCCCGATTCAACGGTCGAGCGGCTTGGCCGGCTGCGCCCCGTTTTCGAGCCGCCCTGGGGCAAGGTGACGGCTGGCAACTCGTCCCAGATCACGGACGGGGCCGCCTGGCTGATCCTCGCCAGCGAGTCGGCTGTCAATCGCTACGGGCTCGAGCCCCTCGGCCGGATCTCCGGCAGCCAGTGGTCGGCGCTTGACCCCGCCCAGATGGGACTGGGGCCGGCGCATGCCTCGGCCGCGCTGATGCAGCGCTATCGTCTTGGCGTGGGGGATATCGACGCCTGGGAGCTGAACGAGGCTTTCGCGGCCCAGGTGCTTGCCTGCCTCAAAGTCTGGAAGGACGACGCTTATTGCCGCGACCAACTTGGTCTCGAGGGCGCGCTCGGCGAGATCGATCCGGAACGCCTCAATGTTGATGGCGGGGCCATCAGCCTTGGTCACCCGGTGGGGACGAGCGGAGCGCGCATCACCCTGCATCTGTTGCACGTCCTCAGGCGTCTCGGCGGGCGGCGGGGGATCGCCACGTTGTGCATTGGCGGCGGCCAGGGGGGCGCTCTGCTGGTGGAGCGTCCCTAGTTTAGCCCACAAGTTTGGCCGACGAGTTTGGCCGACGAGTTTAGCCCAAGGCGGAGCAGGCTCAACCGAAGGAAATGAAAGAGAGAGCTTCAGTGACTGGACCTTCCCATCTCGATACCCGGCTTCGGCAGTCGGCCGCACCGGAAACCGCCCAGGCGAACAACTGGACGGGGTGGCGGGACAGCGACGGGGTCTTCTGGCTCTATTTCGACCAGGCGGGCTCGGAGACCAACACGCTCTCCGAAGCCGTCCTCGGCGAGTTCGCGCATGTGCTGGACCGCATCGCGGCCGATCCACCCCAGGGGCTCGTGATCGCCTCGGCCAAGCCGGGCGGCTTTATCGCCGGTGCCGACGTGCGTGAATTCCAGGCGGCGGAATCGGCCGATGCGCTTCGAGAAAAGGTGCGCCGGGCGCACGCCGTCTTTGACAAGCTCGAGGGGCTGCCGTTTCCCACCGTGGCCATGATCCACGGCTATTGCATGGGTGGCGGACTCGAACTGGCGCTCGCCTGCCGCTACCGCATTGCGCGCGAGGATAGCGCGCTGGCTTTTCCCGAGGTCATGCTGGGTATCTATCCGGGGTTCGGCGGGACCGGACGCCTCACGCGCCTCCTGCCGCCACTGACGGCGATGGAAATGATGCTGTCAGGCAGAACCTGGCGGGCGCGACAGGCGAGGGCGTCCGGCCTGGTTGATGCCGTGACCCAGGATCGGCACCTCGCGGATGGCGCGGCCGCGGCCGCGCTCGGCCGGTTCCGGCCCCGGCGGCGGCGCTCGAAAATGCGTGCGTTAAATATTTGCCTCCAGAATTCAGCCGCCCTGCGCCCGCTTCTCGGCTGGCTGCTGCGCCGGGGTGTGAAGAAACGGGTCCGGTCCGATCATTATCCGGCGCCTTTCGCGCTGATCGATCTCTGGGTCAGGAGCGGCGGGCGCAAATCGGCCATGCAACGGGGCGAGGCCCGGGATGTGCCCGATCTCCTGACGGGAGCGGTCGCGCAAAACCTGATACGGGTTTTCTTTCTGCGCCAGCGCCTGAAAGGACTGGCGAAATCCGACGGCGGGCCGGTTTCACACGTGCACGTCATCGGCGCGGGAACCATGGGCGGGGATATCGCGGCCTGGGCCGCGCGCCGCGGTTGCACGGTGACACTGGAGGATCGCGAGGCCAAGTTCATCGCGCCCGCAATGCGCCGGGCCGGCGAGCTTTTCCGCCGGCAGTTGCGGGAACCTTGGCGCGTGCGTGACGCTCTCGACCGGCTTATTCCCGATCCGGCGGGCCGCGGCGTCTCGGAGGCCGATCTCGTGATCGAGGCGGTACCCGAGAAGCTCGACCTCAAGACATCGCTGTTCCAGCGGATCGAGCCCCGGATGAAGCCCGATGCCATCCTCGCCACCAACACTTCAAGCCTGCCGCTGGAAGAACTGGCCCAGGTTCTCTCACGCCCCGAGCGCCTGATCGGCCTGCATTTCTTCAATCCGGTCGCGCGAATGCCGCTCGTCGAGGTGGTCCGGGGGAGGCAAAGCGGCGAGGCGGCCTATGCCCGCGCGCTCGCTTTCTGTCACCGGGCGGACAAGCTGCCCCTGCCGACACGAAGCGCGCCGGGCTTCCTCGTCAACCGCGCCCTGATGCCCTATCTCCTCGAAGCCGTCACCCTGCTGGAAGAGGGTTACGCGGCGGAGACGATCGATCAGGCCGCGCTGGATTACGGCATGCCCATGGGACCGGTCGAGCTTGCCGATACGGTGGGGCTCGACGTTTGCCTGAGCGTCGCTGATGTCCTTTCCGGTCATTTTGGCGGCACCGTGCCGGCACGGTTGCGCCGTCTCGTCGAGGATGGCCGGCTGGGGCGCAAATCGGGCCAGGGTTTCTACAGCTACAGGAACGGCAAACCCCGCAAGTCCCGCCGGGCGCCGGCGCCGCCCGGCGACATGGCCCATCGGCTGCTCAACCCCCTCGTCGAAACCTGCCGGACCTGCGTGGAAGAGGGGATCGTCGAGGATGCCGATATGGCGGATGCGGGGCTCATCTTCGGCGCTGGCTACGCGCCGTTTCGGGGCGGGCCGCTGCACGATATCGCCGAGCGCCGGCGCGAGGCGTCGGGCCGTGAGTGACACAAGTCACCTGATCCCGCCGCAGGACGCGGTCACGCTGGACGGTCTGCTGCGCCGGCGCGCGGAGCGTACGCCGGACCTGCCGGCTTACCGTGAGTTCGATGCCGCCCGGTCCGACTGGGTGGAATGGCGTTGGGGTGAGGTGGCGGACGAGGCGGCGCGTTGGCGCGCCGCCTTCGCGGCCGAGGACCTCGTCCCCGGCGACCGGGTCGCGGTCCTCGCCCCCAACGGGCGCAACTGGGTGCTGTTCGACCAGGCGGCCCTCGGCGCCGGCCTTGTCACCGTGCCCCTCTATGTCGAGGACCGGGGCGAGAATATCCGCTATATCCTCAAGGATTCGGGCGCGAAGCTTCTCTATCTCGACGACGAGTCGCGTTGGGCGGATATCGGCGGCAACAAGGACGGCGCGGCGCGTGACGAGCTGGCCGGGCTTGTGCGTGTGGTCACGAAAGGGGGGGTGAGCCAGCGCGCCGATCCGCGCCTGACCTCTCTCGATCGCTGGCTGCCGGACAAGGGCACGGACCATATCCGCGCGCGCGAGCCTGATGATCTGGCAACGATCGTCTATACGTCGGGCACGACGGGCGCGCCGAAGGGCGTCATGCTCTCCCATCGCAATATTCTCGAGAATGCCTGGGCCGGTCTGCAAAGCATCTCGATCTATCCTGACGATGTCCTGATCTCCTTTCTGCCGCTGTCCCATACCTTCGAGCGCACCGTCGGATATTACACCCCGATCATGAGCGGTTCGCTCGTCGCCTACACGCGCTCCATCCCCGATCTGGCCGAGGACCTCACGATCATCCGTCCGACGGCGATGATTTCGGTGCCGCGCATTTTCGAACGGGTCCATGAGCGGATCATGGCTCAGCTCGATGAGGGCCCCGGTTTCCGCAAATGGCTGTTCAACAGGGCCGTTGAAATCGGCTACAGCCGCTTCGAGCGGCGTCAGGGCCGGGCTGGCTGGCGTCCGGGTCATCTTCTGTGGCCGCTTCTGGACCGGCTGGTGGCGGCGAAAATCCGCGCGCGCCTCGGCGGTCGGCTGCGCTTCGCGGTAAGCGGGGGCGCCGCGCTCCCGCCCTTCGTTTCGCGCGTGTTTCTGGGACTTGGCGTCAATGTCCTGCAGGGTTATGGCCTGACGGAGGCCGGGCCCATCGTCTCTGTCAACAAGCTGAGCCGCAACATTCCGGAAAGCGTGGGGCCGCCGCTTGAAGGGGTGGAGGTGCGGCTCGGCGAGAATGACGAGCTCGAAGTATCGGGGCCCAACGTCATGCTGGGTTACTGGCAGCGTGCGGACGCGACAGCGGACATGATGACAGGTGACGGCTGGCTTCGGACCGGGGACAGGGTGCGGATCCATGACGGGTATATCTATATCACGGGGCGGATGAAGGAGATCATCGTCCTCGACAACGGCGAGAAAGTCCCGCCCGGCGATATGGAACACGCCATCGCCACGGACCCGTTGATCGATCAGGTCCTGGTGCTGGGCGAGGGGCGCCCTCATCTCGCGGCGCTCGTCGTGCTAAATGGCGAGCAGTGGCAGCGCGTCGCCGAGAGAGAAGGGCTGCCTGTTGATCCCGGCGATGGCCGCGACGAGCGGGTGGAGCGCTTCCTGCTCGGCCGGCTGGATGCGGCGCTCCACGCCTTTCCCGGCTATGCGAGGATCTATCGGGCTGCCATCGCGCAAGAGCCGTGGACGGTTGAGAACGGCCTGATGACGCCAACCCTTAAAATCAGGCGGCCGAAGGTGCTGGAGCACTACGGCGAGCAGATCGAGGCGATGTATCAGAGCCGTCTGGCCCGGAAGGAATGAGAGTCAATTCGGCCGCTACCTAAAGCTGCGTGATCTCGGGCGGATATTCCTCTGCCCAATTGAGCCCCTTGTAATTGAAGCCGTGTTCAAGGTTCGGCTTGATGACGGCGAAATACGGCGAAATATCGAAGTCGCGCGGCGTGTACAGGCTGTGGTGGCGGATGTGCAGGATTTCGCGCTCCATATATTCCTGCCATCGCTTCGAATAACGCCGCTCGGTCCGGATCAGGGGCAGGACCGGGTAGCGGATTGCCTGAAAGGCCTGCGCGATCAAGGTGGAGCAGATGGCGCGCGTCGGGTCGCCGCTGCCCAGCGCCAGCATGCGCCGCCGAAAACGTACCGGCACGGGGGGCAGCGGGAACAGATAGCGCAGCAGGTCGGTTACGTTTTTCAAGTCGTATTGCAGGCCGAGGCTTGAGACCATGAAGTCGATGAGCACCTTGCGGTCCTCATCTGTCAGCCCGACCGGCCTGCAGATACGGGTATGAAAATCCTCGTATTTCGAGAGAGGCACGGCGACGACGCCGTTCTGCAGGTCCGCCTCGATCAATGTCATTGGCTCGGTCCCGTCGGGCGATCCGCCCAGGGCGTCGCCGATATAGAAGGCAGCGTGGGACCAGGTAGACTGGGTCAGGTATTTGATGATCATGCTGATGCGCCTATCGCCCTCAACGAGCAGCACATCGCCCGGCCGGAGATTTTCGCGCAGAAGCTGCGGGGAGGATGTCGCCGCTGGCTCAAAGTTGGGCGATGCCTTGTCAAGGTAATCGGCAATCGCCCGGCTTATCTTTTCCCGAATACGGCCAAACATATCGTGTCTTGTCCTCTTTGAGCCGGCCCTTGCGGCCCCGGCTGCCTCCGGCGCGTGAGATGGGCCCGCGCCAGTTTAGGCGAATTTCCCGACCGGTAAATATGACACCATCGCCGCCCTGCTCTTCCCGCCCGGACGGCCCGGAGGTGTGTACGCCGCCCGGCGGGTGCGATATAACTCGCCGGGCCGGGCTGCCGGCCAGCCGATCGGTCACAAAAAGCAGGAGAAATCATGGCGGATCAATTGCTTGACGTCGTGGGTATCGGTAACGCCATCGTTGACGTGTTGAGCCACGCCGAAGACCCGTTCCTCATCAAGCACGATCTCGTGAAGGGGACGATGAAGCTCATCTCCGCCAGCGAGGGCGAGGCGCTCTATCGCGAAATGGGAGCAGGTGTCGAGACGTCGGGCGGCTCGGCCGCGAACACCATCGCCGGCATCGCCGCGCTCGGTGGCAAGGGCGGTTTTATCGGCAAGGTACATGACGACGAGCTGGGCAAGATCTTTGGCCACGATATCCGGGCCCTTGGCGTGGAGTTTCCCGTCCCGGCGGCGACCACCGGCCAGCCCACGGCGCGCTGCCTGATCCTCGTAACCTCCGACGCGCAGCGCACGATGCAGACATTTCTGGGGGCTTCCAGCGAACTGGGTCCGGACGACGTCGACGAGGCTTTTGTCCGTGGCGCCCGGATCACATATCTCGAGGGCTACTTGTGGGATCCGCCCAGGGCAAAGGAGGCCTTCGTGAAGGCGGCCGAGATCGCCCACGGTGCCGGCCGGCAGGTGGCGCTGACCCTGTCCGATCCATTCTGCGTCGATCGTCACCGGGCGGATTTCAAGAACCTGGTCGATGACCATATCGATATCCTGTTCGCCAACGAGGCGGAAATCACCTCGCTCTACGAAGCGGACTCCTTCGATGACGCGTTGCAGGCCGTGCGCGGCAAATGCGCCATCGCGGTCCTGACCCGCAGTGAGAAGGGGGCCGTCATCCTGGCGGATGGCGAGGTGCATGTGGTCGATGCCGCCCCTGTGGCCCGGGTAGTGGATACGACCGGGGCCGGCGATCTTTACGCCGCCGGTTTTCTTTTTGGCCTGACACGGGGCGAGAAACTGATCACCTGCGGCCGGTTGGGGGCACTCTGCGCGGCCGAGATCATCAGCCATTATGGCGCCCGACCCGAGTCCGATCTGGCCGAGTTGGTCAAAACCGCTGTGCACGCCTGAGTTCGCCGGCCGGAGGGAACGATCCATGGCAGAGGGCGCATCTTCGCCACGTATTATCGACGGGAAGGCCTATGCGGCCGGGCTGCGCGCGAAGCTGGCGGCCGGGGCTGCGCGTCTCAAGGACAGCCACGGCCTCATCCCGGGTCTCGCCGTGGTGCTGGTGGGCGACGATCCGGCCAGCCATGTCTATGTTGGCAGCAAGGAAAAGCAGACGGTCGAAGTCGGTCTGCGTTCCTTCCGCCATGACCTGCCGGCGGATATCGACGAGGCCGATCTCCTGGCACTTATCGATCGGCTGAACCGCGATCCGGCGGTGCACGGCATCCTGGTGCAACTGCCGCTCCCGCCCCAGATCCGTGCGCTCGCCGTGATCGACGCTATTAGCCCCGACAAGGATGTGGACGGATTCCACGTGGTCAATACCGGACGCCTGTGGACAGGCGGCGCCGCGCTGGTGCCGTGTACGCCGATGGGGTCGCTGATGCTGATCGAGGACGTGCTTGGCCAGGATCTCTCCGGCAAGCACGCCGTCATCGTGGGGCGCTCCAATATTGTCGGGAAGCCGATGGCGGCACTCCTGCTGGGCGCCAATGCGACCGTGACGGTGGCCCATTCGCGCACGGCTGATCTCCCGGGGCTGTGCCGTCGCGCCGATATTCTGGTCGCCGCCGTCGGTCGGGCAGAGATGATCAGGGGCGACTGGATCAAGCCCGGCGCGGTCGTCATCGATGTCGGCATCAACCGCCTCCCGCCGGCCGAAGCCGGCGAGAAAGGCCGGCTGGTCGGGGACGTCGCCTTCGAAGAGGTCTCTCGCGTGGCCGGAGCCATCACGCCGGTCCCTGGCGGGGTCGGCCCGATGACCATTGCCTGCCTGCTTTTGAACACACTCACCGCCGCCTGCCGTCAGCACGGCGTGGCACCGCCCGCGCTGTAGACAAGGCGGGCCGAGGCGCGGTGTTTGAGTTGAATCATGGCCGCCACCGGACTCAGGGCTAACGTCGCAACGAACGTGGCCTGTTTACAGAAATTGCGTCTCGCGAGGTATCATGAGCCTTAATCCGACTGTCGAAGCCTTCTTCGATCCGGCCACGTTCACCGTGACCTATGTCGTCTCGGAGCCGGGCGGCAACAACGCCGCCATCATTGATTCCGTACTCGACTACGATCCTAAATCGGGACGGACCGCGACCGATTCGGCCGATAAAGTGATCCGATACGTCAACGAGAAAGAGTTGAATATCAAATGGATACTTGAAACCCACGCGCATGCCGACCATCTGACCGCGGCGCCGTATCTGAAAGAGAAGCTGGGCGGCCGGATCGCCATCGGCGCACATATCACGGAAGTGCAGGGGATCTTCGCCAAGGTTTTCAATGCCGAGCCCGATTTCAGGAAGGATGGCTCCCAGTTCGATCATCTTTTCACGGATGGCGAGGTATTCCACATCGGTTCGCTCGAAGGGCGTGTGATGCACACACCCGGCCATACGCCCGCCTGCATCACGTATGTGATCGGTGATACGGCTTTTGTGGGCGACACGCTTTTCATGCCCGATTACGGAACGGCCCGCGCCGATTTCCCGGGCGGCGATGCGGCGACCCTCTATCGCTCCATTCGCACCATTCTGGCCCTGCCGGGCCGGACGCGAATCTTCCTGTGCCACGATTACAAGGCGCCCGGACGTGACGAATTCGTCTGGGAGACCACCGTTGATTCCGAGCGGCGGGAAAACGTGCATATCCATGATGGTGTCAGCGAAGAGGAATTCGTCGGGATGCGCACCGAGCGCGACAAGACGCTTGATCCTGCCATCGGTTCAGGTCAACATGCGTGCGGGGCATTTTCCGCCACTCGAGGAAAACGGGGTCTCGTATTTGAAGATCCCTCTCAACCAACTTTAGGCAGGACGCGGCCCATCCGCCGGCAACAGAAGGAAAGATGCCATGGCCCATATCGTGATCGTCGGTGCCGGCCTGGGAGGCCTGCCCATGGCCTTCGAAATGAAGGAACAGATGAGGCCGTCGGATCGGCTGACCGTCGTGTCGAATACGCCGCATTTCCACTTCGTGCCCTCGAACCCCTGGGTGGCGGTGGGCTGGCGCCAGCAGGCCGAGATCGAGCTGGCCCTCGCGCCACTGTTGGCCCGGCGCGGGATCGAGTCCACCGAGGCCGGGGCGGCCCGCGTGCATGCCGCGGAGAACCGTCTCGAGCTGGGGGACGGCAGCACGCTCGACTACGATTTTCTGATCCTTGCGACGGGCCCCGACCTCGCGTTCGACGAGATCGAGGGGCTCGGGCCACATGACGGGTTCACGCAATCGGTCTGCCACGTGGATCACGCGGTTCGGGCCGAGCGCGCGTGGCGCGATTTCGTCCGGGAGCCGGGGCCGGTCATCGTTGGCGCGGTGCAGGGGGCGTCCTGTTTTGGCCCGGCCTACGAATTCGCCCGGATCATGGATACCGACCTGCGCCGGCGGAAAATTCGCGACCGGGTCCCCATCACCTTTGTCACCTCCGAACCCTATATCGGACATATGGGCCTCGATGGCGTCGGCGATTCTAAGGGACTGATGGAGTCCGAGTTCCGCAGCCATGATATCAAATGGATCACCAGCGCCAGGGTTACGAAAGTCGCAGCGAAGACCATGACGATCGAGCGTGTCGACGCCGAAGGCGCGGTCTCGGGGCAGGAGGAACTGCCTTTTTCCTTTTCCATGATGCTGCCGGCGTTTCGTGGCATCCGGGCCATCGCGGGGATCGAAGGGCTGGTCAATCCGCGCGGCTTCGTGATCGTCGACAAACACCAGCGCAATCCGGCCTTTCCCAACATATTCGCTGTCGGTGTGTGCGTCGCGATTGCGCCCGTGGGCAAGACGCCTGTGCCGGTGGGGGTGCCCAAGACGGGCTACATGATCGAATCCATGGTCACCGCGACGGCTCACAATATCGGCCGGCTGCTGCGCGGCGAGGACCCCGAGAGCGAAGCGACCTGGCATGCCATCTGCCTCGCCGATTTTGGTGACAAGGGCCTGGCCTTTGCGGCCGCGCCCCAGCTGGCGCCGCGCAATCTCAACTGGGCGTCGGGCGGACGATGGGTGCACTGGGCCAAGATCGCTTTTGAAAAATACTTTCTGTTCAAGCTGAAATACGGGCTGAGCGAGCCATTCTGGGAACGCCATATCCTGTCTGCCCTGGGTATCCGGCGCCTCAGGAATCGTCCCGGGAAGGCCGCCTGACCCGGCGCTCGGCCTGCGGCGAAATGTCCGCAGAAAACCGCTGGTGAAAACCGGGCCGGTCATTAACTTCGGCTGGTATGAACCGAGGCCGGGGAAATATCCGCGCATATAGGGGCCTGTTCCGTGCCGGCCAGGGGCTCGCGCTTCTGGCGATGGCGATGCAGCTATGGCTCGCGACGGCTCATGCGGCTATGCCGCCGAGCCTGGAGTCCCCGGCCCGGTCGGGCGGTGCGGACCGTCTGTCGGATGAGCCCGGAGATATCGCTCCCTTCCTGGAAATCTGTACGCCCTTCGGCATCAAGCGGCTGCCGGACGCGAATTCCGAAGACCCGGACCACTCCGAGGGGAAGGTGCCGCCGTGCCCGGTCTGCAACTGGGCCGGCACGGTGGGTCAGGCGGCGCTCGCGCCCGATGGCGAGGTCGTGCTCGACCATGTGGGCCGCGCGTCGATCCTGCTGCCGCCGGTGCGGGACGATGTGTCGGGCGGGGTCCGTCCGGCGACGCAAGCCCGGGCCCCGCCCGCCCGCTTTTAGCCACTCCGAACCGGCCCGCGCAGACTCAGACGCGGGCCTCGCTCATCCTGGCAAAAAAGCGAGAATTCAATGACCAAAGCAAGTATTGCTGCCCTTCTGGCGGCACTGATGTTCGTTGCCAGCACGTTTCGTGTGGCAGCGCATTCCGGCGATCTGCCGGAACACGACAGTAACGGCGAAGGCGGGTCTGCGCCGGTCGCTCTTTCCATCGGCTCCGACGGAGCTGTCAGCCCTGCCAGCGATCACGCGCCTATCGGCATGATGGGCGATCATCGCCACCGCCCTGGCGAGTGGATGATCAGCTACCGCTACATGCACATGGAAATGGAGGGGAACCGTAATGGCCGCGACGAACTGACACCCGAACAGATCGTCACCGGCTTCGCCAACCCTCATGCCGGGCCCGCGACGCTCCGTGTCGTGCCGACGCAAATGACCATGGACATGCACATGCTTGGCCTGATGGTTGGCGTCAGTGAGCGCGTGACGATGATGGTGATGGCCAATTATCTCGAAAAGGAAATGGATCACATCACGTTCCAGGGTGGCATGCCGGGGACAACGCGTCTCGGCGAGTTCACGACCAGCTCGGACGGATTTGGAGACACGCGGGTCAGCGCTCTTGTCGGCCTTTGGGATCGGGGATTCCACGATCTCCAATTGAACCTGGGGCTGAGCCTGCCAACTGGCTCCAATGACGAGACGGATCAGGTGCTGACGCCGCTGAACACGCGTCCGACGCTGCGCCTGCCCTATCCGATGCAGTTGGGGTCCGGCACGTTCGATGCGCGGCCAGGGCTGACTTACAGGGGCGAGAGTAGTCTGGCCGGGCTGCCTCTCGCATTCGGCGGCCAGTACATGGCAACGCTCCGCCTCGGCCGCGATGAGGGCTATTCGCTGGGTGATGTGCATGAGCTCACGACCTGGGCCAGCGTCAGCCCGGCGCCCTGGATCAGCGGTTCCATCCGTCTGGCAGGCCAGGTTCAGGGCCGGATCGACGGTCAGGACCCGTTGATCACCGCGCCGGTCCAGACGGCCGATCCCGACAACCAGGGCGGCCGGGTGCTCGATGTCGGTCTCGGGCTCAACCTTCTGGGCCAGTCAGGGGTGTTGCAGGGACACCGGGCGGCGGTCGAGATTCTTCTGCCCGCCTATCGCAATCTGAACGGTCCGCAGCTTGAGACCGACTGGACGCTGATCTTTGGCTGGCAGAAGGTGATCGACTGGCCGTAAGCGCGAGGGACGGCCGGGCCCGGGTCAACCTGGCCCGGCCGCTACTCCCGCACCTCAATGGTGATCACGTCGGATGCGATCACCGGATCATGGGGGATATGGTTATGGTCCCCCAGAAGGAGCTGCAGGGTATGGCGGCCCGGTGCGAGCGTGATCTCCGTCTCGGTCTGGCCACCGCCGAAATGGATATGGCGGTCGTCCGCCGGGAGCGGCATTTCCAGATCGTCGCCCGTCGGCACGGGTGCATCCACCAGAAGATGATGATGACCTGTGTGCTCCATCTCGACGCCGGCAGGTGCCACGCCCATCCCGCGCAGACCGAACACGACCCGGACGGGATTGGAAACCGTTTCACCGTCCTTCGGGCTCACGATATAGACTTCGGCATTTTCGGGCGCTTTCTGACGAAATGACTCATTGGCGTGCCCGCCATGCATATCCGCCATCGCCGGCAGGGAGAGGGCAAGCAGAGCCGCGCCACCGAGGCTGGCGAGATAATGGTGAATTTTCACTGCAGGCATGATTTCTCTCCTTTTTCACGGGTTGCGGGTGCCGGGGCCGAGTTTACCCGAGACGCCCGAAACTGTCTGTCTGCGGCACGCGCTCAGCAAAAGGCCTGGATGCCGGTCTGGGCGCGGCCGAGCACGAGTCCGTGAATGTCGTGTGTGCCTTCGTAGGTGTTCACGGACTCGAGATTCATGACGTGTCGAATGACATGATACTCGCCCGCCACACCATTGCCGCCCAGCATGTCCCTTGCCTGACGCGCGATGGCCAGCGCCTTGCCGGCCGAATTGCGCTTGAGCAGGGAAATGAGCTCGGTCGCCTCTCCGCCCGAATCCAGCAGCCGCCCGGCGCGGAGCGCGCCCTGCAGGCCGAGCGCGATTTCGGTCTGCATGTCGGCCAGCTTGATCTGGATCAACTGATTGGCTGCCAGCGGACGGCCGAACTGCTTGCGTTCCATCGTGTAGTCGCGGGCGATATGCCAGCAGGCTTCGGCCGCGCCCAGCGCTCCCCAGACGATGCCGAACCGGGCCCTGTTCAGGCAGGTGAAGGGCCCCCGCAACCCTTCGGCCCCTTCAAGAATCCTGTCCCCTGGAATCTCCGTGCCGGAGAGAATGATCTGGCCCACCGACGACGTGCGCAGGGAAAACTTGCCCTCGATGGGCGGTGTGGAGAGGCCCTGATCGCCCCGTTCGACAAGAAACCCCCTGATCCTGCCGTCCAGCTTGGCCCAGACCACCAGCACGTCGGCGAAGGGCGCGTTCGAAATCCAGGTCTTTGTGCCGTTGAGCACGAAGCCGGTCGCGGTCTCCGCCGCCGTTGTGACCAGCCCGCCCGCGTCCGACCCGAAATCGGGCTCGGTCAGGCCAAAGGCGCCCACCAATTCGCCCGAGGCCAGGCGCGGCAGGTAACGGGATTTCTGCGCCTCGTTGCCAAAGCGGTAGATTGCTTCCATCACCAGCGACGACTGCACGCTCAAAGCCGAGCGATAGCCGCTGTCCACACGCTCGATCTCGCGCGCCGCCAACCCATAGGCAACATGGCCGATATTGGCGCCGCCATAGGCCTCGGGCAGCATGGCGCCCAGCAGCCCGGCCTTGCCCATGAGGGGGATGATGTCTGGATCGGGTCTTTCGTCCCGGTTTGCCGCGACCACGCGGGGCATCAACTCCGCTTCGGCGAAGCGGCGGGCGCTGTCGCGCACCATGCGCTCCACATCATCCAGTTGGTCTTCGAGCTGAAAGGGATCGTCCCACTGAAAACCCACGCTGTTCCCCCTCTTGGCGATTGGCGTCCGGCAGGGATGATCGGGGCGGCCGGACGGCAGGTCAAGCGCGCGCCGGCGCCCGGCGCCCGGGGGCTGGCCTGGCGAAGGGCGGCTTTCTTGACAGGGGCGGGGTGAGACGCCACTTTCCGGCTCCGGGCGATGGGCGCTCGCACGCCCACGGGACGCGGTCTTCATGGATATCTGGCTGCACAATACGCTGACCGGCAAAAAGGAAAAATTCGTGCCGGGTGACCCGGGGCGGGTGACCATGTATGTCTGCGGGCCGACCGTCTACAACTATGCCCATATCGGCAATGCCCGGCCGGCCGTGGTGTTCGACGTATTGGCGCGGGTCTTGCGCCGGCACTACACGCTGGTCTACGCCCGCAATATCACGGACGTGGATGACAAGATCATCAAGGCGGCGGCCGAGGCCGGAATCGAAACCACCGCCATCACCCGGAAATTCACCGACATCTACCGCACCGACATGGCGGCGCTTGGCGTCGATGCGCCCGATCTTGAGCCCCGGGCGACGGACCATATCCCGACGATCATCACCATGATCGAGAGGTTGCTGGACCAGGGCCACGCCTATGAGGCCGACGGTCACGTCCTGTTCGATGTGACATCCTTTGGCGCTTACGGCCGGCTTTCCCGGCGTGACCGCGAGGAGATGATCGCCGGCGCCCGGGTCGAGGTGGCACCTTACAAGAAGGACCCGGCGGATTTCGTGCTCTGGAAACCGTCGGACGGGACCCAGCCCGGATGGGACAGCCCCTGGGGACGCGGGCGGCCAGGCTGGCACATCGAATGCTCCGCCATGATCGAGGCGCATCTGGGCGAGACCATCGATATCCACGGTGGCGGGCATGACCTGATTTTCCCGCATCACGAGAATGAGATCGCCCAGGGCACGTGCGTCCATGACGGCGCGCTATACGCTCGCTACTGGGTGCATAACGGCTTCCTCAATGTCGAGTCCGAGAAAATGTCCAAGTCGCTCGGCAATGTCCGGCTCGTCCACGACCTGCTGGCCGAGGCTCCGGGCGAGGCGATCCGCCTGGCTCTTCTGCGCGGCCATTACCGCCAGCCGCTCGACTGGACGGCGGAAGGACTGGAACAGTCGCGCAAGACGCTCGACCGACTGTACGGCGTGCTCCGCGATCTGAAAGACGTTCCGGGCCTGGCCGATCCCAGGACGGCACCAGTGCCCGATGCCTTCTGGGCAGCGCTGGCCGACGATCTGAATACGCCCCGGGCCCTGGCGGAATTGCACGAGCTGGCTCGCCACGCGCGCCAATGCCTGAACGACGGCGAGGACGCGGCCATTTTGCGTCAGGCCAAGGCGGATCTGCTGGCCGCGGGGGCCTTGCTGGGTCTGCTCCAGGCCGATCCCGAAACGTGGTTCCATCAGGCGGGCGCGGTTGGCATCGATCCGGTCGAAATCGAGGCCCTCGTCGCGGCCCGCGAGGAAGCCCGGAGAATTCGGGATTTCGCCGAGGCCGACCGGATTCGCGATGCTTTGGCCGAAAAAGGCATCGTGCTCGAGGACGGACCAGGGGGCACTGTCTGGCGTGTCGCCGGCCAGACGCTATAATGCCGTCTCCAGTGGCGCCGGAACGACGCCCTTGCGATTATTTCAGAAGCGCAGCGAGCGGGAGACATCCATGCCGATCTACGCCAACAGCACGCGCGAAACCGTTGAGATTCCGGGTATCCGCCACCAGACCCTCGCCGGCTCCATCGACGGGCTCAGGGAAATGGAAACGTGGATGCAGACCATCGCGCCCCATAGCGCCACACCCGTGCACCGCCACGAGGCCGAAGAGGTGATCGTCGTCCTCAAGGGCCATGGCCGGTGCACGATTGCCGGCCAGAGCACCGATTTCGGTCCCGAGACGACGATCGTCGTACCGAGCAATGTGGTGCATGACATTGCGAACACGGGGGACGAGGAGATGTGGATTGTCGCCTCTCTCTCCCGTGCACCGGTTGAGGTGCGCACGGGCGAGGGCGAGGTGATGGCGCTGCCCTGGGACCCGGCCACGTCCGCGGCCGAATAGCCGCGCCACCCTAACGCTTGTGTTTCGCCGCCGGCTTGCCCGCCGTCGCCACGGGGGGCGGCCTTGCGCCGGTCTGGACCACGGCGATCGCGGCGAGGACGATCACGATCCCCGGCCACACGATCAGAGGCGGCAGGGGTTTGCCGAAAAGCAGATCGATCCCCACCACGAGGACCGGGGTGGCAAAGGAATAGGCGACCACCCGGGTCGGGCCGAGACGCTGGGTGCAGAACTGGTAGAGGAAAAACGTGAGCCCGGTGACGAAGAGGGCGAGATATACGACGCTGGCGATCACGCCCGCATCGACACGTGCCCAGTCGGTCGCCAGCATGGGGCCGAACGAGACGGGCAGAAGCCAGATCACTCCGGTCACGAGGATCCAGAACGTGACGACCCTTGCGGGTTTACCGGTGTTGAACCGGCGCAGAAACGGCGCATAGAGCCCCATGACGAGGCACCCCGCCAGGAACAACGCATCGCCCGCATTCATTTCCAGCGTCAGCATTCGTCCCACGTCGCCCCGGAAAATCACCCAGACGGCGCCCAGCGTGCAGACACCCAGGGCCGCGACACGGTGCGGCCCGATTTTCTCGCCCACGAGGAAATAGGCGTAGACGGCCGACAGGCCCGGCACCAGGGTATAAAGGACGCCCGTGTGCAGGGCCGACGTGCTCTGCAGGCTGCTCATCATGATCACGAAGAAAAACGTGACCGGGGCGCTGCAGGCGGCGTAGCGCAGCCACTCTCCGGGTGTGGGCCAGTCAAGCAGGGTCCGGCCCACCAGAATCACCAGCAGTATGGCGACGGCCGCGACCGCGAAGCGCAGGAAGGTGATGACCTGCGGCGCGAGCGCGGTGGCGATGGCTTCCGAGACTGGAAAGGAGGACGCAATCAGCGTTGCGGTCAGGATCATGGTCCCGTGCAGGACGCGCAATCGTTCACTCATGGCCGGGCCTCCGCCGGGTCGAGCCGGGCAGGTCAGCGTGGCACAATGCTGAAAGCGGGAGAATCAGGCGGGGTTGACCGAAACGACGCGGAACGGCCGGGTCACGCCGTCATGCTCGGTAATCGAGACGTATTCGCCGGTGACAAACGCGTGGCGGTCGAAGCGGAAGATCGGCTCGTCGTCTTCTTCACCGATTTCGTAGGAAAACACCCATTTGCCCCCGGGCGTATGCAGCAGGATGCCCGTCTCGGGTTCCTCGTCGCCCCAGAAACGGTGCACCGAGCAGACCTGGCGGTATTCGCGCCAGCCATCCATGTCGAGATGGCCGTCCTCCTGGAGGGGTGCCACGAATTCGTAGCCGTGGTTGTGGCTGCCCTCGGGGAAGCCTTCCATCCGGGCGAGTTCCAGGCGAATGCGCTTCAAAGTCACGATACCGATCTCCTGCCTGCTGGCGTTCAGCCCCTGTTTATGGGAAAGCCCGGTCACTGGCAAGGCCGGGTCGCCTTCCCGCCGGCGCAATGACCCGACGGGCGGCTTTGGCCCGGCTGCCGGCCTTGATTCGGGCTAGATGTCCTGACCGGCCGATTGCAGGATGTATTGCCCGCCCGCGCGGACCCAAGCATCGAGGCCGCCCATCATATGCATCGCGTTGGCCTTCTTCTCGCCCAGCGTACCGGCCGTATCCAATTCCTCGAGCGCCATTGCCGACCTTTCGCCAAAGGCGCAGAAGAGCACCAGTTTCCTGTCCATCTGTCCGGCGAGCGCGTCGAAGAGACCACCCGGCCCCAGACTGTCCTTGAGCTTGGTGTAGGGCACGTGCACCGAGCCGGGGATTGCCCCGTCACGATCGCGTTCCGCCGGCTCGCGCAAATCGACAAACACCACGTCGGGCTTGGCATACAGGTTGAGGGCCTGATCCGCCGTGATCGTGCGCGCGGCCACATCCGGCGCAAACTCCTTCATGCCGATGCTCAGATTGGCCGGCACCGCCACATCCATCATCTTGGGGTTGGGCAGATTCAGCCCGTTCATGATCTCGGCATATTCCTCGGCGGAGCCGACCTGAAGGCGCGGATTGAAGGCGCGCTCCTCGCCGATGGAGCTCACGGTATCGCCCTTGTAGTCATGGGCGGGATAGACGAGCGTCTCGTCCGGCAGCTTGAGGAGCTTGTTGAACAGCGAATCGTAGGCATCATAGGGATCGCCGTTCTGAAAATCGGTTCGCCCGGTGCCCCGGATGAGCAGCGTATCGCCCGTAAACACACGGTCCGGCATCACGAAGCTGTAGGAATCGTTGGTGTGTCCGGGCGTGTACAGGACCCCCAGCGCCAGGTCGTCGACCCTGATCTGATCGCCCTCCGTGACCCGCATGGAGACCATATCGACCTGGGCCTTCTTGCCCATGACCGTGAGGCACCGGGTCTGGTCGCGCAGGGCGCCTAGCGCCGTCACGTGGTCGGCATGGACGTGAGTGTCCACCGCCATCACCAGCTTGAGGTCGAGCTCGCGGATAAGCCGCAGATAGTGATCCGTTTTCTCGATCACCGGGTCGATCAGAAGCGCCTCGCCGCCGGGCCGGCTGGCCAGCAGGTAGGTATAGGTGGAAGAGACGCTTTCAAAAATCTGCCGGAAAATCATGGGGGCCTCCAGCCTCGGGTCCGGTGTTTTGATCTTGCTGTTCTAGCCGAATATTCGTATATTCGCAATTATGAATATAGAAAAAATCCCCGTGCATGATCGCGACCCGGCTTTTGATCCTGCGTTTGCCGGAATGCAGGACAAGGCCAAAGGCGCGGCCGCGTTTTTGCGGGCACTCGGCCAGGAGCATCGACTGATGGTGCTGTGCCGACTTGTCCAGGGCGAGATGTCGGTGAGTGAACTTTCCGAAGCGCTGGATCTGCGTCAGCCGGCGCTTTCCCAGCATCTGGCGCGGCTTCGCGCCGAGGGGCTCGTGACCACCCGCCGGCAGGGCACCGCGATCTACTATGCGCTCGAGGATCGCCGCGTGCTGCCCCTCATCGAGGTGCTTTATGACTTGTTCTGCACGCCCGACGGGTTTGCGGAACGCGCCGGCAAGGCGCAGCGGGGACCGGACAATGACTAGGGCGGCCCTTGCCTGGATCGAATCCGTTGTGCCCGCACTGGGCTGGGGCCGGCGCTATGAAAGGGCAGACCTGTCGGGCGATGTCCTCGCCGGGATCATCACTGCGATCCTGCTGGTGCCGCAAAGCATGGCCTACGCGATGCTGGCGGGACTGCCGCCGCAAATCGGCCTCTACATGGCCGTACTGCCGCCTGTGCTCTATGGACTGTTCGGAACCAGCCGCACCCTTTCCGTCGGGCCGGTCGCCGTTGCCTCGATCATGGTCGCCTCGATCATCGGCGGGCTGGGTCTGGCGGACATGGGGCAGAAAGTGGTGGCCGCCGCCATGCTGGCCATGCTCACGGGCGCGGTCCTGCTCGCGATGGGCCTGGCGCGGCTCGGCTTTCTGGTGAATTTCCTCGGCCACCCCGTCCTGTCCGGGTTCATCAGCGCGGCCGCAATCCTGATTGCCGTCAGCCAGTTGAAGCACCTCTTCGGCGTGAGCGTGCCGCGTGCCGATAATATCGTGGCCGCCATCTACCATCTCGTCCGCGCCCTGCCCGAGACCAACCCGGCGACGCTTGGCCTCGGCCTTGGCGCCCTCGTTCTGCTGGTGATCTTCCAGCGCGGCCTCGGCCTGAATGTCGGCCTCGTCCGGCGCCAGTTGCCGGCGCTTTTCTCGGGCGTGCCCACCTTGCTGAAAAGAGGCGGGCCGCTTGCCGTGGTGGCGCTGGGGGCGATGATCGTGTGGCATTTCGGTCTGGCGGAGGGGGCGGGAGTCTCGATCGTGGGCCGGATTCCGGAGGGCCTCCCGGCGCTCTCGCTGCCCTGGCCCGGCACGGATGTCTTGGGCGCGCTCGTCGTTCCCGCGATCCTGGTCGCGCTGATCGCCTATACAGAGAGCGTTTCGGTCGCCAAGGCGCTCGCCAGTCGCCGCCGGCAGAAAATACAGCCCAACCGAGAACTGATCGGCCTCGGCATCGCCAATCTGGGCGCGGGGCTCTCCAGCGGCTGCCCCGTGGCCGGCGGCTTCGGCCGCTCGGTCGTCAATTTCAACGCGGGCGCCAACACGCAGCTCTCGACCTTTATCTCTTCCGCCCTGGTGGCGCTGGCGGCCATCTTCTTCACACCGCTTTTCTATTACCTGCCCGATGCGGTTCTGGCGGCGATTGTGATCATCGCCGTCTTTACGCTAGTGGATTTCAGTACGCTCCGCGAGACGTTCCGCTACGACCGGGGCGATACGTTGTCGCTGGTCGCGACCTTTCTGGGTGTTCTGCTCCTGGGGGTCGAGCTCGGCATCGTGGTCGGCATCATGACTTCGCTCGGGCTTTTTCTCTGGCGTACCAGCCGGCCCCATGTGGCGATCGTGGGCCGTGTGCCTGGTACGGAGCACTATCGCAACGTGCGCCGCCATCGGGTCGAAACGGATCCGGCGGTGCTGGCGATCCGCCTTGACGAGAACCTCTATTTCGCCAATGCGGGACAACTCGAGGATACGGTGCTTGAGGAAATTTCCGACCGGCCCGCCGTCCGACATGTCGTGCTTATCTGCAGCGCGGTCAATCTGATCGATGCGAGCGCGCTGGAATCCCTGGAGCGGCTCATCGAAAATCTGCGGGTCGCCGGTGTGACGTTGCACCTGGCCGAGGTAAAGGGGCCCGTCATGGATCGGCTAGAGCGCAGTGATTTGCTCAAGCTGTTGGCTCCGGGGCGGGTCTATCTCTCGACCCACGAGGCGGTGCAAAGCCTCGGGGAACTCTCAAAACAGCCGGACACGGCCTATTCCATCTGACAACCAGACGACGGAGGATACGCATGGAGAACTTTACCCCCATATCGGCGCTGGTCGGCGGCGCGCTGATCGGGCTGGCCGCGACCCTGCTGATGGCCCTTAACGGGCGCATCGCCGGCGTCAGTGGCATTCTGGGCGGCCTTGTCTCGCCCGATGGCGGGGCCCGGTCAGATCGGTTCTGGCGCCTCATGTTCGTGATCGGACTGGTCGCCGGCGCGCTGATCTTCCGCCTCGCGGGCGGCGATCTTTCCCCCTACCGCATCGACGCGACCCTGCCCTGGATCATCGTCTCGGGCTTCATCGTGGGCTTCAGCACGCGTGTCGGCTCCGGCTGCACCAGCGGTCACGGCATTTGTGGAATCGGGCGCCTGTCAATGCGCTCGCTCGTGGCAACGGTGCTGTTTCTCGGCACCGCCATGGTCACGACCTACGTCATCCGTCATGTTCTGGGAGGATTCTGATGCGCCAGGCACTCGCAGCTTTCGTCGTCGGGCTGATTTTCGGTCTCGGCGTCGCCATCGGCGGTATGACGAATCCGGGCAAGGTGGTGGATTTCTTCGACCTTGCGGGAAATTGGGACCCCAGCCTGGCGCTGGTCATGGCGGCCGGGCTGGTGGTCTATACCGTCGGATTCCGTCTCGTCACAGGCCGTGCCCATCCGATGCTGGCCGAGCGGTTCCAGATCCCGACGGCCAGCCAGATCGATGCGCGCCTGACCGGCGGCGCCATCGCCTTCGGCATCGGCTGGGGAATTTCGGGCTTCTGCCCGGGGCCGGCCATCGCCGCTCTTGGTCTGGGCGGGTTTTCGGGCGGATTTCTTGAAGGCGATGTCATCGCCTTTGTGCTCGCGATGGTGGCGGGCTCGGCACTTTATGGCGTCATCATGCGCGCTCGCCCGCAACCCCCGGCCGCGGCCGCCAAGGGCTAGGCGCGGCCGCTCAAACATTCCGTGCCAGCGCTGCATCCGGATCCGGCGCCGCGAAGCCCGTCTTGCGAGCGGCCTCCGGCTCTGTTTAAGTGCCGTCCGGCCTGATCACATTACTGGAGAGCGTTCCCGATGAAACTCTATGCCGCGCCCACGCCGAGCGGGTGGAAGCCCGCCATCATGCTCGAAGAACTCGGCCTCGATTACGAGGTTGTTCCGATCGATATCTTTTCCGGGGCGCAGCATAGCGAGGAGTACCGCAAGCTCAATCCGATGACCAAGATCCCGGTGCTCGTGGATAACGCCTCGGGAACGCCGGTGACGATCTATGGGTCGGCCGCCATACTCCTGTATCTGGCCGAGCGCGAGGGCGCGCTGTTGCCGACGTCGCAGCCGGCCCGGGCGCGCGCGATCGAGTGGCTGATGACCGGGGCGAGCGATCTGGCGCCGTCCTCGACGGTGCTGTTCATCGGCGCCCATGTGATCGAGGCCGATACCACCGCCATAGAAGCGTTCTACGAGAACGAAATCCGCACCATCCTTGGTGCGATGGAGCTCGCACTCGGGGCGGGCGACTACCTGGCGGGCGAGTATTCCATCGCCGACATCATCTGCTATGCGCAGCTCGCCTCTCCGGTGGTGGAGCGCTTCGACATGTCGGCCTATCCCCGGGTCGCGGCCTGGCGCGCGCGTCTTGCATCACGGCCCCAGGTCCAGGCCGGCCTCAAGGTCGCGGCTTAGCGGGGCAGGTCATGGCCGACGAGCCAAAGATCCGGCTCTACGGGATCACCAAGTCCCGTGCCGCGCGCTGCATGTGGGCGCTGAATGAGCTGGGCGTCGCTTACGAGCAGGTCCCGATCAGCGACCGCACCGGGGAAACGCGGGAGCCCGCGTTTCTCGCGATCAATCCCAACGGCAAGGTGCCCTATCTGGTGGATGCGAGCGGACCCACCGAAGTCCGGATTTTCGAATCTCTGGCAATCAATCTCTATCTCGCCCGCGCCTACGGCAAGGATTCTCTCTGGCCGCGCGATGTCGTGGGCGAGGGGGCCCTCTACCAATGGACCCTTTGGGCCGTGAACGAGATCGAATCACCGGTCATGGTGGCGCTCTATGCGCGCGACGATGGCGAACAGACCAAGTTCGACGCCATCATGGGCGAGCTGGCCCGCTCCCTCGCCGTGCTCGAGAACAGCCTCGCCGACCGCGAGTACCTGATCGAGGATCGGTTTACGCTGGTCGATCTCAATGTCGCGGCCAATTGCGTGGTGGGGGCGTTCGTTCCCTATGACTTCAGGGATTTTCCGCGCATCCTGGATTGGCTGGGGCGGTGCTACGCGCGCCCTGCCGCTCACGTGCCGGACTCCAATCTCGAACGCTTCCGCACGCTGATCGGGGGCTAAGCCTCGTCAGGCTGGTTCAGTCGGCCGGATCGAGGTTCCAGGCCGGCGCGTTGCGCGGGCTGAAGAGCTTAGGAAACAGCTTGATATGGGTGAATTTCCACCCGTCGTCGAATTTCCTGAGCCAGCTTTCATACCAGCCGCCGACAACGCTGGGCGCCGGCGTCCCGCCGCCTTCGGGGGTGACGTTGGCAACCTCCCAGACATACCAGAACATCGTGGCTGTCCGCCCGTCTTCGGCCACCTCTACCAGGGGCGAGGTATTGTAATGCAGCGACCAGGGAATGCGCGCCTTGCCGAATTCATGAAGCTCGCGCGACAGCACGTCCGCCCCTTCGAACTTCATCATGCCCTCGGCTTCCCAGATCGCGTCGTCGGCGTAGATCTGGCGCAGGACGGCCGGGTCGTTCTGGCGGTCGGCGCCGATCGCGTAGGTAGCGATGAGCCGCTTGATCGCCTCGACATCCTCGAGGCGGCGGATGCGCGCTTCCAGGCTGACGTCCGAGTTCAAATCCGGCGCTCCTCTACCCCCAGTGGCCCGGCACGTCGCCATGGGCGACGACGAACCGCTTTTCGTCAAACGAGTAGGGAACCCTGGGGGACCCGCCGAACTGTTCCACATGCGGGGCGATCTCGGCCAGGGTCAGCAGCAGGTAGAAAAGCCGGTGGGCATCCTCGGGCGCCTCGGGATACTCGAACTGGTCCATATATTCGACGATATCCATGACCCGCGGCATGATGCGGTCGTAAAAGGATTGAAGCTCTTCGCTCGTGCTGGTTCGCCGCTTTTCCATCCGCTGGTTCATTGTGGCCAGTGACCACCCCTCATCGACCAGCGGCTCGAGATCCGAGAATTTTTGCGGTAGGGCACCCGACATTACATGTCTCCCCAGGAGAAGCGGCCCGAGAAATCCTGCTTGGCCTCGATATAGCGCTTGACGGCGTGATACTGGTGGCGGACCAGCACTTCCTCGTCCTGGAGGTTGAAGATCGGCTTGGCCCCGGAGCGCACGGCTGCGTGGGTATCTTCCATGGTCTCCGTATCCTCGAGCCAGGCATCGCGCTGCAGCACCTGGCCGTGCTCGGCCGCAAAGCGTTCGCGATAATTGGCGGGCTGGCGGATGTACTGCGCGCCTTCCCAGACACAGGTGTCCTTGTCGATGGGGTAGAAAATGTGGGTGAAGTACACGCCTTCCCCGATCGCCACCATGAAGAACGGGAAAATCACCGGCATTTCGAACGCGTAATCGGGCCGGTTCGTCGGGTTGACGTGCTCGGGCAGCATCTTCTTGCCGCGCTGCTGGGTGATGGAGTTTTCCGAAATCTCGCTCGTGATGGTCGAGACCGCGGTCGGTTTCATGGTTTCGAGGTTAAGGCAGACGGCGGACGTCCGGTGAGGACCCGCGATATTCACGTTCTCGACCGCCGTATAGAAGATATCGGGGAACGTCCCGGCGTGAATGGTGGCGGCGTGGTAGGCTTCCTGAAAGGCGTCGCAGCAGATTTTCCAGTTGGCGTTCAGGAAGGCCCGGTACTTGAAGACGTAAGGCAGGCTGCCGTAGTCGTAATTGGACAGGTGATCGCCCATGTCGCCCAGGTAATCGCCGAGCGACTGGGAGGGGGACGGGTCGAGATTGATGAAGATGAACCCGTTCCAGATGTCACAGGCGATCGGCGTGAGGCCGCAGGTCGCGGGGTCGATGCCGAAAAACTTGTCCTGTTCCGGCGCCAGCATCAATTCGCCCTTGGCATTATAGACCCAGCCATGGAAGCGGCAGGTGATGGCAAGCCCCCTTGCCCGGCCGTAGGTGTCCCAATCGGAGGTTTCCTTGACCGGCTTGTTGCCGCGATGCGAACAGGCATTATGGAAGGCGCGAATCTTGTCGTCCTTGCCGCGGATCAGCACCACCGATGTATCGGCGAAGTCCAGCCGGCGAACCTTGTAACTGCCTTTCTTCGGCAATTCCTCGACCCGGGCGACCTGCCACCAGACCTTCTTGAATATCTTCTCTTTTTCAAGCTCGAAATGCTCGGCTGAATAGCATTGTCTGGTATCGATCGGATTGGTCCCGAGGAACGGAAATTTCTCGGCCCAGCGATGGCGGCTTTCGGTCACGTCGGTCATTCGTTCATTCCCCTCCTGAGTCTTCGGACCGTTCCCGGGCCCGCCGGCCGCGCGGGAGCGCTGGACGGGCCGCTCCGGCCGGGCCAGATTTTCTCAGGGACTTTTACCACGAAAACCGCCTGTCCCCGAAACCCTTAAATCCGCTGTAAAATTAATCCTCCGTAAAGTCCTGCCCCCGGCGTGCCCAGCGCCGCGCGCGCAGGCTTCCGGTGCCGGGCCGGTTCGGCCACTCGTTTCGGGGGGCTCCCTGCCGCGGCGGTCTCGCTATCCTGCCGGCACGACGGCAGGGTAGATACCCGGCGAGGGGCATCCGCCAGGGCCCGGTCGGTCGTAAACATCCTGGAACAAGCCCGTGCCGGAACCGTTTGGCGGAACCCGCAGCCGGCGGGCCTTGGTGCGGGCTGGTGGAATCGCTTTTCAGCGGGTAGGTTTTCTTTTCGGCCGGCCGCGTTACCTTGGCTCCGGCCGCAACGACCGAAAGCGCGGCGATCAGTCCGAACAAGGGCCGCGCAACAACATTGAGGGAGAGAGGTCTGGTGACCGACGAGAGTTTCACGCCACCCTTACCTGCCGGTGTCAGTCCCGAGGATTTCGCGGCGGCACTCAGGGAAATCACCGCGATCGTCGGCGAAAAATGGGTCTACCGCGACGAGAAATACGATCTTGACGGGTATCGTGACACCTACGCGGTGGTCGATCCCGATTATCATATGCCCTCCGCCGCGGTCGCCCCGGATGGGGTTGAGCAGATCCAGCGGATCCTCGAGGTCGCCAATACCTATCGTCTACCCCTCTGGCCGATTTCGACGGGCCGCAATCTCGCCTATGGCGCTGCCGCGCCGCGCATGCCTGGCACCGTAACGCTGGACCTCAAGCGCATGAACCGGATCCTCGAGGTCAACGAGGAGTCCGGCTACGCGCTGGTTGAGCCCGGCGTCAGCTATTTCGATCTCTATGAGCATCTGCGCAAAAACGACATCAAGCTGTGGCTTGACGTGCCGAGTCCGGGTTGGGGCAGTGTCGTTGGCAACACGCTCGAACGCGGGGTCGGATACACGCCCTATGCCGACCATTTCCTGATGCAATGCGGCATGGAGGTCGTGCTGCCCAACGCGAAGGTGATCCGGACGGGCATGGGGGCTCTGCCCGGCAACAATTCCTGGCAGTTGTTCAAATACGGCTTCGGACCTTATGTGGATGGTGTATTCACCCAGTCCAACCTGGGCATCGTGACCAAGCTTGGCGTGTGGCTCATGCCGGAACCGCCGGGCTACCGGCCCTATATGATCAGCTTCGAGCGGGAAGAGGATATCGCGGCCGCGGTCGATGTCCTCAGGCCGCTCAGGATCAACATGGTGGTGCCCAATGCGGCGACATTCGCCAGCGTGTTTCTCGAAGCGGCGATCAAGACCACCAAATCGCAATATTACGATGGCTCGGGCGTCCTGCCGCAAAGCGCAAGGCGGCAGATCAAGGAAGACCAGAAGATAGGCGAATGGAATCTTTACGCCGCCCTTTACGGGCCGCCACCGATCATGGACGCGAACTGGTCCGTCATTCGCGACGCCTTTTCGGGCATCAAGGGCGCGAAGGTCTGGACACAGGAAGACCGGGCAGGCGACGCGGCGTTCGAGTATCGGGCCATGACCATGTCGGGTGTGCCCAATCTGCGGGAATTCGGCTTCGTCAACTGGGAGCCCTCGGGCGGGCATATCGACTTCTCACCGATCACGCCGCTGAATGGCGAGGATGCGCTCAAGCAGTACACGATGGTCCGCGACCGTGCCAACGAGTACGACTTCGACTACCTGGGCGCCTTCGTCGCCGGGTGGCGCGAACTGCGTCACGTATTCGCTCTGGTTTTCAATCGGGAGGACCCCGCAACCCGCGAACGGGCGCGGGAATTATTCGGCATTCTTGTGAACGAGTCGGCCGAGGCGGGATATGGCGAGTACCGCACGCATATCTCCTTCATGGACCAAGTCGCCAAAACGTATTCCTACAATGACCATGCGCTCTGGAAGCTGCACGAGCGTCTCAAGGACGCGATAGACCCCAACGGGATCCTCGCGCCCGGCAAGCAGGGCGTGTGGCCCAGGCGTTACCGGGATGGCGAGAAATACGGCGTTACGCCGGGTGAGGGGAGCTGATGGTCGGATTCCGGGCCGGACTGGTGGCCGCGCTGCTCGTGCTCCTCGCGGGCTGCGGCGAGAAAGACACTGAAGGGGACAGAGGCGCGGCGGCAGACAAGGAATCCGGGGCCCTGGCGCTCCGCGAAAAGGGGCAGAGCCATTTCGAGGCGGCCTGCCTGCCTTGCCACCGTCCGGCCGAGGGTTACCCGGGGACCGTGGCCCTGATTGCCAGCCGCAGGGCGGAGTTTGCCGATCTCGCACGGCGCGACGATCTGACGAGAGATTATATCCGCCAGGTGGTCCGGATGGGGCAGGGCGCGATGCCGCCCTATCGCAAAGCGGATCTGTTGGCGGAAGAACTTGACGCGATCGCGGCGTATCTGGCGGCGGAGTAAAAGATCATGACCAGGCAAGACCCGAAAAATTCGATGGCGCCAACCCTTTTCAGCCGGCGCCAGATTCTCGCGAGCGCGGCTGCGGGCGGGGCGGTGGCCGCGCTGCCGATCGGCGCCTTCGCGGCCGGGCTGCCGGATCTGGCCCGGCCGGGCCGCGTGCCCCATGCCGTCATGATTTTCGATACGCGCTATGCGCCGGCGGTTGAATTCGGCCGTGCGGCTCGTCGGGTCTGCGGGCTTGCGGCGGCGAGGTGCCATGACTTCGAGGGCGATCTCGGACGATTCTGGTCCGCGCTTGGCGATCAGTTGCGCGGCGGCGACACGCCACTTCTCGGCATGACGCAGGACTCCGATTTCGTCCTCCTCCGGCATCTCGCCCGCGACGCGGGGCTCGTGCCGGTCTTCCAGGCGCGCCATAGACCGGGCCGCGCGGGCGGGCAGAGCCATGAAATTTCCGGTCCGGCCGACGCCGTGCGGGCTCTGGCTGCGTCCCTGGCCCCGTCCCTGGCCCCGTCCTCGGGCAGGGAGGAGAGCTGGCCGCACGCGGCGGCGGAGGCGATCCGTGCCATTGCCAGCGGGGAAACGGGCCCTGCGCCAAGCGTGCGCCGCGAGATTGCCGGCGCGCCCGGGAACACGGCTTACCGATCGCGCGTGCACCTGGTGTCGTGGCTGTTTCAGCCTGCGGCCAAGACGATGAACAGTTAGGGAGAACCAGGTGAGCGATATTCTGCCTCAGGGACTGAGTGCGAGCGAGTTCAAGGCGGCACTCGACGCATTCCGAAAGATCGTGGGCGCGCGCTGGGTAATTGTGGAGCCCACAGAGGGGCTCAACAGCTATCGTGACCAGTATTCGCCCCGCCCGGCCAGCTTCTTCCTTGCCTCGGCCGCGGTGGCGCCGGACAGCGTCGAGCAGATTCAGCAGATCCTCAAGGTGGCCAACGATTACGGCATTCCACTCTGGACCGTGGGGGCCGGGCGCAACCTCGCCTATGGCGGGGCCGCGCCGCGCGAGAACGGTTACGTGGTTCTCGATCTGAAGCGGATGAACCGGATCCTCGAGGTCAACGAGCAATACGGCTATGCGCTGCTTGAGCCGGGGGTCACCTATTTCGAGCTGTATCGCTATCTGCAGGACAGGGGCCACAAGCTCTGGATCGATTGCGCGGCGCCGGGCTGGGGCAGTGTCGTGGGCAACGCGCTCGAGCACGGGGTGGGCTACACACCCTATGGCGAACACTTCACCATGAGTTGCGGCATGGAGGTCGTGCTGGCAAATGGCGAGGTGGTGCGGACCGGCATGGGGGCGCTGCCGGGCAACAATACCTGGCAATTATTCAAATACGGCTTCGGCCCCTTCGTGGACGGCCTTTTCACGCAGTCCAATTTTGGTGTCGTCACCAAAATGGGCGTCTGGCTGATGCCCGAGCCGCCGGGTGTGACGCCGTTCATGATCACCTACCAGAACGAGGACGACCTGCATGCGATCACCGAGCGGCTTCGTCCTCTCAAGGTCAATTCCATCATTCCCAACGGGGCGGTGACGGCACACGCTATCTGGGAAGCATCGGTCCAGGTGACCCGGTCGCAGTATTACGATGGCGACGGCCCCATGCCCGAAAGCAACCTGCGGCGCATGATCGAGGATCTCGATATCGGCATCTGGAACTTCTACGGCGCCGTATACGGGCCGCCGCCGGTCATGGAGGCCGGACTTTCCGTGGTCAGGGACGCGCTCCTGTCGATACCGGGGGCGAAAATGTATCTCGAAGAGGATCGCAAGGGGGATGGCGCGTTCGTCTACCGGGCCGAGCTGATGCGCGGCGTGCCCAATATGACGGAATTCGGAATCGTGAACTGGACGGGTGGCGGCGCGCATCTGGATTTCTCGCCCGTCTCGCCGACAACGGGCGACGACGCGATGAAGCAGTTTCACATGATCCGGGACCGGGCGCGGGAATTCGGCTTCGATTATGTGGGGGAATTCGCCGTCGGCTGGCGCGAGATGCACCATATCTTCATGATCGTCTATGACACGATGGATGATGACGAAAAATCCCGCGCCCGGGAGCTGTTCTCCGTTCTGGTCCGCGAGGCGGCGGCGGAAGGGTATGGGGAATATCGCACGCATCTGGAATTCATGGACGATATCGCCGCCACATACGACTGGAACGACGGGGCGCTCTGGGACTTCCATGAAACGATCAAGGATGCGCTTGATCCCAACGGCATTCTCTCGCCCGGCAAGATGGGGATATGGCCCAAGCGGATGCGGGACGCACACCCGCGCAAAGGGGCCGGCTCCGGAGATAGCGACGCATGACCAGACTGATGTTCCTTGACCGGCGTGGCGCCCGGCGCGTCCTGGCAATGGCGCTCGGCCTCACCCTCGGCCTCACCCTCGGCCTGGCCGCGCTGCCGGCGGACGCGGAAGACGCCCCGTCGGGAGAAAAGGTTTTCGCCGACCACTGCGCCAGTTGCCATGCCGCGGGTCCCGGCCATCCCGCGACCATTGTTCTGGGGGTAACCCGGGGCGAGGATTTCGCGGTCCTCCAGGAGCGGACGGACCTGCCGGCCGATTATGTGGTCGAGATCGTGCGTAACGGCCTGCAGGGGATGCCGGGGTTCCGGCCGACGGAGCTGACCGATGCCGAGGTGGCTGCGGTGGCCCGGCATATCGCTGGGGACGGCGAATAACCCCGGAAAAATTGCCGACCCGGGCCCGGCGCCCAATATTTCGCCACCAAGCCATGTATGCTGGCGGGCTGATGTGAGACCATGCGGCGGTGGAAGGCGGCTCCGGCCCGCGCGGACCCGAAGGGAGGGAATACCGAATGAGCGTGATGGAAAAGGACAAGGCCGGAAAAATCACCCGGACCGATTTATGGATTGGCGGCAAATCCGTGCCCCCGTCCAGCGGACGCTATTTCGAGGATCACAGCCCGATCGACAACCGCGTCTATTCCGAGGCGGCCGAGGGCACGATCGAGGATGTGGACCGGGCCGTCCGCGCGGCACACGAGGCGTTTGCCTCCTACGGCAAGACCCTGGCCAAGGACCGAGAGGTCTGGCTGTTCCGCGCGGCCGAGCTGATGGAGCGGCGCAAGGAGGAGGTCATCGACATCCTCATCGACGAGGTGGGTTCGCCGATCACCAAATGCATGTTCGAGGTGGATATGTCGGTGCGCATGTTTCGTGCCGCTGCCGGCGTGCCCCGTCGCCTGACGGGTAAGACGATTCCTTCCGACCGGCCAGGCTGCTTCAGCATGTCGGTGCGCGAGCCGGTCGGCGTGGTCGCGGGCATCACGCCCTTCAATGTGCCGTTGGTGAAGGCGGCCAAGCAGGCCTCGGTCGCGCTCGCCTGCGGCAACACTTTCGTCCTCATGCCCTCCGAGGAAGCGCCGCTGGTAGCGAGCTGGTTCGCGCGCATCCTCCACGACGCCGGGTTCCCCGCCGGAAGCTTCAATGTTGTGACCGGCAACCCCTTCGATATTGGCGACAGCCTTACGTCTCATCCGCTGGTCAAATCGGTCCTGTTCTGCGGTTCGACCCGCGTCGGCCGCCATATTGCCGAAATTTGCGGCCGCGACCTCAAACCGGTGACGCTGGAACTGGGTGGCAAGAGCCCCGCGATCATCCTCAAGGACGCCGATCTCGACGTGGCCGTTCCTGCGGCGGCCGCCGGCATCTTCTTCTTCCAGGGCCAGGCCTGCATGGGCACGAGCCGCATGATCGTCGAGCGCGCCATCGCTGACGAATTCATCACCCGTTTCACCGAGGTCGCGAAGGGCATGAAGATCGGCGATCTGCGCCAGCCCGATACGGCGGTGGGCCCGATCATCTCCGACCGCCAGCGCGAGCGGGTCAAGACCCACATTGACGACGCGGTCGCCAAGGGCGCCCGGATGACCGTGGGCGGCAACTGGGCCGGCAATGTGTGCGAGCCCACAGTGCTCACCGGCGTTACGCCCGACATGGTGGTTTATGCCGAGGAAACCTTCGGTCCCGTGACCGCGATCTATATCGTGGACGGCCCGGAAGAAGCGCTCAAGATCGCCAACGATACGTCATACGGCTTGAGCGCTGCGATCTTTACCAACAACGTCAATAATGCCTTCATCCTGGCGCAGGGCATTCACGCGGGTATGGTCCATGTGAACGCAGCCTCGCTGCAGGACGAGCCGCACGTGCCCTTTGGCGGCATGGGCCAGTCCGGCCTCGGGCGCGAGGGGACGGAAACCGATATCGAGGCCATGACCGAATGGAAATGGATCACGGTGCAACTCCCGGTCGAGGGAGGCGGGCACTGAGGCAGAATTACCCGCGCCCGGCGGAAACGGCTATGGAAAACAACGCCAAGACAGGACTGATCTTATGAGCGTGCAGGCGATCGAACCGGCCATGTCACCGGACAGGATTGAATCCTTGCGGGATTTCCTTGCGCTTCTCAAGGCGCACGGCCAGGCGATCACCTGGCCCGAGTCGGTTCTGCCCGAGCCCGATGTCCGCAATGTCGTTGTCGCGGCCGGCCGCGACAATATGTATGGGCCGGCCATCCTGTTTGACAGGATCCGGGGCTATCCGGGCAAGCGCCTGGCGGTCGGCGTGCATGGCAGTTTTTCCAACCTCGCCCTGCTGCTAGGCCATCCCAAGGGCACCCCCATTCGCGAGCTGTTTTTCGATATCGTGGGGCGCTGGGGCACGTCCAAGGCCGACCTTCGGCGCCTTTCGGCCAGGGAGGCGCCCGTTCATCAGAACCGGATCGAGAAGGACATCAATCTCTATGACGTCCTGCCGCTGTACCGGGTCAACGAATATGACGGCGGCTTTTATATCGGCAAGGCCAATGTCGTCAGCCGCGACCCGCACGAGCCCGAGAATTTTGAAAAACAGAATGTCGGCATCTACCGGATCCAGGTTCACGGTCCCGATCTGATCACCCTTCTTTCGGTGCCCAGCCACGATATGGGCCGGCAAATCATGGCGGCCGAACGCGATAACATTCCGTTCCGGATCGCGATCATGCTGGGGAATCATCCGGCCATGGCGATGTTCGCGGCCACCCCCGTGGGGTATGACGAGTCCGAATTCGCTTATGCCTCCGAAATGATGGGTGCGCCCATCAGCCTGACCGAGTCGGGCAACGGGATGGATATCCTGGCGCACAGCGAGATCGTAATCGAAGCCGAGCTGATACAGGGCGAGCGCCTGCTGGAAGGGCCGTTCGGCGAGTTTCCCGGCAGCTATAGTGGTGTGCGCAAGGTGCCGGCCTTCCGCGTCACGGCAATTTCGCACCGCGACGATCCGATTTTCGAGAATATCTACATCGGGCGCGGGTGGACGGAGCACGATACGCTGATCGGCCTCAATACCTCGGCCCCCATCTACGCCAAGCTGAAGAGCGATTTTCCGGAAGTTGCCGCGGTCAATGCCCTCTACCAGCATGGGCTCACTGGCATCATCGCAGTGAAAAATCGCTTTGCGGGTTTTGCAAAATCGGTGGCTTTGCGGGCGCTCGGTACGCCGCATGGCCTCATGTATCTTAAGAACCTGATTCTCGTGGATGCGGAAATCGACCCCTTCGATTTGAACCAGGTCATGTGGGCCCTTTCCGTGCGTACCCGGGCCGAAGATGTCATGGTGCTGGACAACATGGCCATGGTGCCGATCGATCCGGCGGCGCGCGTTCAGGGCAAGGGGCACCACCTGATCATCGATGCGACCACGCCGCTTCCGCCCGATGTGGGGGCCGAGGCGCCGCGGATCGTCTCGCCCCCGACAGGCGAAGAGATCGACCGGTTGGCACAGAAGATTCAGCAGCTCCAGGCGGGAGAGGGCCAGTGATCCGCTGTCCGAGATGCGAATCGGAATCCACCCGGATCGAGTACGAGGGGCGCGAGGATGGCGCAATCGTCTGGACGGTCCATAATTGCGAGACCTGCCGCTTTACCTGGCGTGATTCAGAGCCCGGCACCACCATCTCCCCCGACAAGCGGGAGTCGTTCTTCCAGATCGATCCGGACGACACCGACAAATACCCCATACAGCTGCCCCTCCAGCGCTAGGGGTCGGCTCGGATCCCCGGGCACTCAAGCAAAATTGAAATCACGCCGGTCTAGTGTGAAGAGGCGGCGGTGGATTCAGCCGTGCCAAGCTGTCAGCTTGCTGGGCGAAAACGAGCTTGAACGATAATGAAGCGAGCGACGTCACCATGGCTCAACATATACAGACGGATATTTGTGTGATCGGGGCGGGGTCGGGCGGCCTGTCTGTTGCAGCGGGCGCCGTACAAATGGGCGCCCGCGTTGTCCTGATCGAGAAGGGCGATATGGGAGGTGACTGCCTCAATACGGGCTGCGTGCCCTCGAAATCCCTGATCGCAGCCGGCGCGGCCGCTCAAACGTTCCGCGCCAGCGCTGCATTCGGGATCGCAGCCACGGAACCGGAAATTGATTTCGCCGGCGTGAACCGCCATGTCAAAAGCGTGATCGCCGCCATCGCGCCGATGGACTCGGAAGAGCGGTTTACGGGCCTGGGCGTGCAAGTGATCCGCGCGGCCGCCCGGTTCGTGGGACCGCGCGAGGTCGAGGCTGGCAAGATCCGGGTGTCCGCCAAATGGATCGTTGTCGCCACCGGTTCGCGGGCCGGTGTGCCCCCCATTCCGGGCCTCGACGAGGTGCCGTTTCTGACGAACGAGACGATTTTCGACCTGACATCCCGTCCCGATCACCTGCTGATCGTCGGCGGTGGCCCCATCGGGATGGAGATGGCCCAGGCCCATCGCCGGCTGGGAGCGCGGGTCACCGTGCTCGAGCGCGACCGGATCATGCCCAAGGACGATCCGGAGCTGGTGGACGTCGTGCGCCGCCGGGTCATGGCCGAGGGTGTTTCCCTGGTCGAGGGGGCTGAAATCGTTCGCGTCGAGCAAGGAGATGCCGGCCCCGTCGTCGTGCTCGAGACAGAAACGGGTCAGGAGCGGGTTCAGGGCAGTCATCTGCTGGTCGCGGCCGGCCGGCAACCGAACACGGAAACGCTCGACCTCGAAGCCGGACGGGTCAGTTATGACCGGCGCGGTATCACCGTGGACCGACGGCTGCGCTCTGTCAGCAATAGGCGCGTGTTCGCTGTGGGCGATGTGGCGGGGCAATTTCAGTTTACGCACATTGCCGGTTATCACGCGGGGATCGTGATCCGGAACATACTCTTCCGCCTGCCGGCCAAGACGGATGACGATGCTGTTCCCTGGGTGACCTATACGGCCCCGGAACTTGCCCATGTCGGCCTTTCCGAATCGGCCGCACGGAAACGTTATGGCAAGGTTCGGACTCTGACATGGTCGCTGGAGGAAAACGATCGCGCCCGGGCGGAACGGGAGACGGAGGGGCTGGTCAAGATCGTGACCGGCCCGGGGGGTCGCGTCGTCGGGGCCGGAATTGTCGCGCCCCATGCGGGCGAGCTCATCCAGCCGCTGGTGCTTGCGGTCAGCCAGAAGATCAAGGTGGGCGCGCTGGCCTCGATGATCGCGCCTTATCCCACCCTCGGCGAGGCGATCAAGCGCGCTGCGGGAAGTTATTACACCGACACCCTCTTCTCGGACAGAACGCGCCGGATCGTTCGGTTCCTGATGAAATTCGCCTGAAGGATTCAAGAAATGGAAACGGAAAATCTGCCGCCAGAAGAGGGCGCCCGGGCTCCCCGGTTCGGGATGAAGCAAATTTTCGTGCTCGGCCTTTTCGCCCTCGCCATCGCGGCAGTGTTTTATTTCGACCTCGACCGTTATCTCAGCTTTCAGACTTTGAAAGAGAACCGGGCCTTTCTCACGGGGTTTGTGGCGAGTCACATGGCCGCGGCCGCCCTTCTCTTCATGCTCGTGTATGCCGCCTCCACAGCCTTGTCCGTGCCGGGTGGCGCGCTCCTGACCGTGACCGGCGGTTTCCTGTTCGGGCCCGTCCTGGGGGCCGGCTTCGCCGTTGTCGGGGCGACGATCGGGGCGACGATCGTCTTCCTGATTGCGCGCTCGACGCTGGGGGATTATCTGCGCGCCCGTGCCCGCGGCCCCTTGCGGAGAATGGAAAAGGGCTTCAACGAGAACGCGCTTAACTATCTCCTGGTCCTGCGACTGATACCCATTTTCCCCTTTTTCGTGGTTAACATCGTCCCGGCTTTTCTCGGTGTGCCACTCAGAACGTACGTGATTGCCACTTTCTTTGGGATAATACCGGGCTCGCTCGTCTATACCTATGTCGGGGTCGGGCTTGGCAGCATACTCGATTCCAACCAGGCGTTCAGCCTGACGGGCATCCTGACGCCGCAAATTGTTACAGCCCTGGTCGGGCTGGCGGTTCTCTCCCTGATGCCTGTGGCATACCGTAAATTCCGGTCAAGCCGGGCGACCGGCGAATGATCTCAATGGGTACTTGTTCCTTGGGTCGGGGACGCTATCCTAATGCCTTGGGGGCCCTGTTTCAGAAAACCGATGATGGGTGATACAACACATCCTGCCGTCCTCATGGTCGAGGACTCGCCATCCCTGGCGGCGACCTACGAGGAGTATCTGCGCGACGAGGCCATTGAACTGGTGCACGCGGCAACGGGGCAGCAAGCGCTGGTTCAGATCGGTTCACTCAACCCGGCGGTGGTGCTCCTCGACCTCAAGCTGCCCGACATGGACGGGATCGAGATCCTCGAAGCCCTGCAGAAGGCACGCAGTCCGGCAATCATTATCGTCATAACGGCGCACGGCTCTGTAAACGTGGCCGTCGAAGCCATGCGTCTTGGCGCGGCCGATTTTCTGATGAAGCCGTTTACGGCCGACCGTCTGCGGGTGACGCTCCGGAACGCCCTTGAAAAATCGCGCCTGTTGAAAATTGTCGAGGTCTTCCAGGAGACCTTCGCGCGCCACGAATTTGCGGGATTTATTGGCAGTTCGCTCGCCATGCAGGCGGTATACCGGATGATCGATGCGGCTGCGCCCAGCCGGGCCACGGTTTTCATCACCGGCGAGAGTGGCACCGGCAAGGAGCTCTGCGCCGAGGCCATTCACCAGAGAAGTTCCCGGCGGGAAGGGCCCTTCGTCGCGCTGAACTGCGCGGCGATACCCAAGGACCTGATGGAGTCTGAGATTTTCGGTCACGTGAAGGGCGCCTTCACCAGCGCCATCAGCGACCGCGACGGCGCTGCCCAGCAGGCGGACGGGGGGACGTTCTTCCTCGATGAAATCTGCGAACTGGATATCAACCTCCAGACGAAGCTTCTGCGCTTTATCCAGACCGGGACGTTCTCGCGTGTGGGCGGTGACGCAATGCAGAAGGTTGATGTCCGCTTCCTTTGCGCGACCAACCGGGATCCGCTGGTCGAGGTTGAAACCGGCCGATTCCGCGAGGATCTTTATTACCGGCTGCACGTCATCCCGATACCGCTTCCGCCGTTGCGCGAGCGTGAGACGGATGTGCTCGATCTGGCCCGGTTCTTCCTCGAGAGCTTCGCGGCCGAGGAGGGGCGCAGCTTCGACGGGTTTGATCCGCAGGCGGAAGCGATCCTGCGGGCCTACTCCTGGCCCGGCAATGTGCGTGAGCTTCAGAACGTTATCCGTAACATTGTCGTCATGAATGCGGGCGGGCTGGTGACGCCCGAATACCTGCCACCGCCGCTGAATATGCTGTCTCACGCCGGGTCCGTGGCAACGGGTGCCGGGCTCGATGGCGCGGCGTCGGACGGTAAAAGGCCGGGCGGCGGCAACCTGCCCGCCGGGGGCGGCCGGGTGTCGGACGCCCGCTTGCCGGCGCGGGGTGTGCTCAGGCCGCTGGCGGAGGTGGAGCGGGAGACCATCGAAGAGGCGCTGCGACTGTTCGACGGGAATGTGCCGCGGACAGCGACGGAGTTGGGGATCAGCGCCTCGACGATCTACCGGAAAATCCGGAGTTGGGAAAAGGCCGACCAGAAGGGCGCTGACCGGCTTACTGAGTGATACCTCAGGCCATTATCCGGTCGTGGTCTGGGGTACTTCCACCGCCGCCTCGCTCTGCATCCAGGCGGAAAGCCGCGCCAGCGCGGCCGGCGCGTGTTCCCGTATTCCCGCCAGCGCCTGGCGCGCGCCTTCCGCATCGCCCCCGTGCGCGGCGTCTTCCATTCGGGCGGCCAGGTCGGCAAGTTGGACGAGGCCGAAAGTACGCGAACTGCCCTTGAGGGCATGTGCCTCGCCCCCGGCTGTGGCCCAGTCACCCGCCGTACCCAGTGCTTTAAGGCGGCTGACACGATTTTCGGCCTCTGTCAGATAGGCCGTGAGCAGACGGGGCAGCACCTCGGCCGTGACTTCTTCGCGCAGCAGGGCCAGCACATCCTCGTCGAGCACCGGGCGGTCACCGGGCCCCGGGGGTTTCGGTCGAGGTTCCGGCGTACGCGCGGACGGAATCTCCTCCCCGCCCGGGCTTCGCCCTGGCGTCCTCCGGCCCTGGGAGATCCAGTGGGTCACCTCGGCGATAAGAGTGGGTCTGGGCACGGGTTTGCTGAGGTAGCCGTTCATGCCGTGGCGCAAAAGACGGTCTTGTTCGCCGTCGAGCGCGATCGCCGTCAGGGCGATGATCGGCAGGGTCTGGAATCGACCGCCCAGTGCACGAATCTTTTCGGTCGCCTCGATCCCATCCATTTCCGGCATGGAAATATCCATCAGGACCAGATCGATATCTTCTGTCTGCACCATTTCCAGCGCTTCGCGGCCATTCGCCGCCTCGACGATCTCATATCCGGCCGATTCCAGGATGGTCGTCGCCACCAGCCGGTTCGTCGCGCTGTCTTCGGCCAGAAGGATGCGCCCGCCCTGGCCGGCTGTTGCCTCCGCTTGCCCGCCTTTATCCCGTGCTGGCACTCCAAGCCGGGCGGGATCCATCAGGGGATGCGCTTCGGATACGCCGTGCACGGTCGGGGCTTTGTCGGGGGCGAGGACTTCGTCGCTCGCATCAAGCAGCGAGGCGATCCGTCCGCGAGCGTTCATTTCCTCGCGGTTTCTTCTGGCGCCGGCGGCGTCCGGCGCGAGCGGTATCTCGAACCAGAAGGTGCTGCCCTGGCCGACCTTGCTCTCGACACCGATGTGCCCGCCCATGAGTTCCGTCAGTCGCTTGGAGATCGCAAGCCCGAGCCCTGTGCCGCCGTGGCGGCGCGACAGGGAGGTGTCGGCCTGAATGAAATCACCGAACAGACGCTGGCGGACCTCATCCCCGATGCCGGGTCCCGTGTCGGTGACCTCGAAGCGAACGACTTTCTGGGCAGCCGAAATCATGCTGACGTTCAGACGCACCTCGCCCGCCGAGGTGAACTTGACGGCGTTCCCGACCAGATTGAGCAACACCTGACGCAAACGCATGTTATCGCCGTAAACCATGTTTGGTACGTCGTCGTCGACATACGCGCCAAATCCGATTTCCTTGACGTCTGTCATCGGGGCCAGCAGGTCGATGACACTTTGAAGCATGGGGCGCAATGCGAAGGGCCGCTTGTGAAGGGAAAGCTTGCGGGCCTCGATCTTGGAAAGGTCAAGTACATCATTCAGAATCGTAAGCAGCGCCTCGGCCGATTCCTTCGCGGTCAGGACGTAGCGCTCCTGCTTCTGATCCAGTGCCGTATCGGTCAGAAGATTGAGCATCCCCAGAACGCCATTCATCGGTGTCCGGATCTCATGGCTCATCATGGCGAGAAAATCGGATTTCGCCTGATTGGCATGTTCCGCCTGTTCCTTGGCGGCTTTGAGATCGGCTTCGGCAAGCTTCTGACCTGTGATGTCGCGGATAAAAGCGGTGAACAGCCGATGGTCGTCCGTCGCGACCCCGGTCAGGGCGAAATCGACCGGAAACTCGCGACCGTCGCGCCTGATTCCCGCTGTCTCGAGCCGCGCGCCGCCCCAGTCGGGTCCGGCTTCACGCATCGCACGGTCATAGAGGCGGAAAAACCGGGGGCGATCGCGTTCGACCATCAATGTGCCGACCGCCGACTTGCCGATGATTTCGGACGCTTTGTAGCCGAACATGACTTCCGCCGACGGACTGAACTCCACGATCAGCCCGTCTTCGTCCAGCGTCAGAATAGCGTCGAGCGCCGAATTGAACATCGCGGATTTGCGCGCTTCTGATACCTTGAGATCGTCCTCGCGCCGCTTCAAGTCGGTGATATCGGCCTGCACCATGACGGTCCCGCCATCGAGGAGAGTCTGCTCCGTGACAAGGAGCCAGCGGCCGTCGGCGAGATGCTCCTCGAATGGACCCGAGGGCTTGTGGTGCTGTTCCAGCCGGCGGCTGAGGCGGGAGGCCGGATCGCGACGTTCGGGGCCCGGCCTGGCAAACTGGCCCCTAAGGATCGCTTCTTCGTAGATTTCCGCAAAACGGGTGCCGGGCTCGGTAAGTTCCAGCACCTTCGCGTAGTTCTCGCGAAAACGCTGGTTGCAATGCACCAGCCGATCATCCGCGTCAAACAGGGCAAACCCTTCAGACACGTTTTGGAGGGCGGCAATCAGGGTCGTTTGTGCGGTGAGCCAGTTATCCAGGAGCGTATCGCGTTCCTGTTGCAGCGCCAGGCCGCGCATTACAGCCTGACGCATGTTACGCCCGAGGGCGATGAAGGCGACGGCGTAAATCACGATCATCGCGGCGACGGCGAATGAGGACTCGGCCCCGTCGACCAGAAAGCGCGCCACCAGGATCGATACCGATGGCCCGAAAAAGGCGTAAAAGGCGGGGGGATAGTGGCCGAACGCGGCGAGGGCACCGATGCCCATCCCGCACACGGCCAAGGTCAGAAAGACCTGATAGATGATGGCGCCGGGGATAAAGAGCGCCGCTGCGCCTAGGCCCCAGAGGAGGCCGGCAATCAGATTGCCGGTTATGAGACGGCCCGACCAGCCAAGGATCGCCGCGTCGCTGGTTGCCTCATGCCAGAACCTGTTCCAGCTCCACAGCCGCATGAGCGACAGGAAGACGAGAAGGCCGGCCCATCCCAGCAACAGGCCCGAAGGTGCTTCGGCCCAGAGAACGCCGACGACCAGAAACACGTTCAGAATGTTTGCGAGGCTTCCGATCGGCAGGTTACGGAAGCATAGTTTTACCTGTTCCGCGCGTGGATCCGGATAGGCTTCCGCTCCGCGCGCGAAGACTTCGTGGTTTGGGCTTGGTATGCTTTTTTCGCCCATATTATCGCCGCTCGGAAGGTTGCTCGGCTGTCCGGATCTCGGCCAGAGCCGGGCAGGAAACGCGCGGCGGTCGGAAATCCTTTTTTAAGTCTATGATTTATGACGCTAAATGGTAAATATTTTCGAAGTGGCGCGAGAACGGAGCGGGTAAACCATGGTTAAAGCGGGAAAATCCATCGAGGAGCCGATCCTGAACAGGTTCTGGCACCTCTCCCAATCTCCGCGAGAAATGGCCCTGACCGAGCTGGAATATGCCGGTATGCGCATGCTGGAGGCCTTTGGGCGGTGGACCTCGCAGGGGCTGGCCTCGGGGGGCGGAGTCGATATCACCTATGCCGAAGCGACGATCCTGCACATCGTGCGTATGCAGGACCGGCCGAAGAGTCTGACGACCATCGCCCGACTGCTGAATCGTGATGATACGCCCAACATCCAGTACGGCTTGCGCAAGCTGTCAAAGGCCGGGCTGATCGCTAAAACGCGCGATCCCGCACGCAAAACATTCCTCTATTCGGCGACCGAGCTCGGCGTGCGGGTAACGGATGCCTATGCCGAGATCCGGCGCGAGGTTCTGGTCCCGCTGACGGATGCGATCGAATCCGCCGAGGAGCGAATGCAAGGCGCGGCGGATTTCCTGCAGATCATGACCGGCCTTTATGACGCGGCCGGACGCGTGGCCGCGACCTACCAGCAGGACAGGCCCAACGCCAACTCGCGCCACGGGGCCGCGCCGGCCAGGCCGGGAGGGAGCAAGGCCAGCGGCCCGTCCAAATGACCCGCGCCACCCGCGCCACCGGCGCCTAGGCGCGGGCGCTTGGAGAGAGGCAGGCTTCCAGCGACTGCCCGATCGCGAAGACGCGGCTATCGGTGCCGGGCTGGCCAAACAGCATCAACCCTACCGGCGCTTCGTCGGGCTCGTGGCAGGGAACGCTGAGGGCCGGCACATCGAGGAAATTACCGACGGTAGTATTGCGCAGGAGCGCCAGATTGGCGCGCCTGTAAGCCTCCGAATCGGCCATATCCGCGATGGCTGGTGCCACGATTGGAACCGTCGGGAGAAGCACCCCGTCGAAGCCGGCAAGCTGATCCAGAATTGCGCCGCTCAACCTGCCGCGCCAGGCGAGCAGATCGATATAATCGGCCGCCAGCAGCGACTGGCCGCGATTGATGCGGCTGAGGACTTCCGGGTCATACATGTCCTGGCGGGTTTCGAGATACGGGCGGTGAATGGCGAAGGATTCGGCCGCCGCGATACCGTGGCGCCGCAACGGGTCGGACAGTTCGGCGAGCGCGCCGAGCCTGATCGTCGTGATCTTCGCACCAGCATTTGACAGACGCGTGAGCGCCCGTCCGAATGCATCGCTGACAACAGGTTCAATATCGTCGAAGACGAGCGTCTCGGGCACGGCAAAACGCAGGTCCTTCAGCGGCAGCGCTTCGGGTACCCGCGGGTCGCCGCCTGACAGCACTGCATCAATCAGGGCGCAGCAGGCGACGCTGGGGGCCAGGGGACCTACCGTGTCCTGACTCGGTGAGAGGGGAAAGGCGCCGGCCAGCGGTATGCGTCCCGAGGTCGGCTTGAATCCGCACAGCCCATTCAAGGCGGCCGGAATCCTGCAGGACCCGCCCGTATCCGTGCCGATCGCAGCCACACACATGCCGTCGGCGACGGAAATCGCCGCGCCCGAGGACGAACCGCCGGGGACCCGGCCGGTTCCGCGGTCGAAAACGCTTTTCGGCGTGCCGTAATGGGGATTGGTGCCGACACCGCCAAAGGCAAATTCCACCATGTTCGTCTTGCCCAGGATGACCGCCCCCGCCTGGCGCAGCCGCGCGACCACGGGGGCGTCCCATTGCGCCGGTGGCGCATCGCCGAGCACTCGTGAGCCAGCCCGCGTCACCTCGCCCGCGATGTCGAACAGGTCCTTGACCGTGATCGGCAAGCCCGACAGCGGCGGCAGGGCGCCGCCAGCCCGCCGCAGCGCGTCGCTCGCCCGCGCCTCTGCCCTGGCGCGCGCCTCAAGGACAAGGGTCATGGTCCGCGCCCCTTCGCCCGTGCGGTCGCCTATCCTCGCGAGGGAATTTTCCAGCACACCCTCGGCCCGCGCCTTGCCACTCGCAAGGCGTGCCTGAAGCTGTGTGATCGGTGTCAGGATCGGGAAATCCGCGTCGTTACCTGGGGCTGGCATGCTTGTCTCTCTGGAGGGATCGATCGCGCCGGGTCCCCGGCCCGTGAGTTCGTTGCCGGGGGAATCCGGGGCAAACTAGCGGATTTTCCATTTCTTTTCGCAGTTAAATTTTGCAATTCACGGCTTTTCCACTAAGGGAGGTGGACGGCTGTGGGCCAATACGTAGAATGCCTCAAAGCTTACGGTCGGCGAGATCATCCAAACAGGGTGGTGCGGCCCGGCCCCGAAAGGAAAGAACTCCATGAGCACCGATTTCCCGCAAACTCGCGTCGCCATCGTCTACTACAGTGACAAGGGACATACCCGTGTTCTCGCCGATTGCATCGCGCGGGGCGCGGGCCGGGTATCGGGCACGGAAGTGAGCGCCATGGACATCTACGAAGCCGACAAGAACTGGGACGTCCTGCATGAGTCTGATGCCATCGTGTTCGGGACGCCGACGTTCATCGGATCTGTCGCGGCCGAGTTCAAGGCCTTCATCGAAAAGCTGAACGGGCCCATCTGGCTTGACCGGATGTGGACGGGGAAAATCGCCGCCGGGTTCACAGTCTCGGCCGGACGCAGCGGCGACAAGCTGAACTGCCTGATGCAGCTTGTGATTTTTGCCGGGCAAATGGGCATGATCTGGGTGAACCAGCCGCTTCTGGGAGGCAATTATTCCACTGCCGGCAGCGAGGAGGATCTCAACCGGATGGCGGGATATCTTGGCGTCATGGCGCAAGCCAATATCGACGAGGACACTTCCGTGGTACCGCCGGAAAGCGACCGGCGAACGGCCGAAATTCACGGTGAGCATATTGCCGCGGTGACACGCGACCTCGTCTGGGGGCGGCAGCTTGCGGGCCAGTCCGGCCTGGCGGGACCGAAATTCGGCCGCACGGGCTTGCTCGACGCGCCAGCGACGACCTGACGGCCGGCACCGTTTCCGCGCGGCCGATCGTGCGGTCAAGGCTGCACGCCTGAAGCCACGATTGCCAGGCGGACATTCGTGACCTGGCCTGGTCGCGACACGCCCATGCAGCGAACCGATGAAACAACGTGTAATCATGTCTGACATGTCCAAAATCTCGTACTCGGGAAACGACCCCGAAAATCAGTCGGAAAATGGATCGGAAGATAGCATCCAGGCCAGGGAGCGGCTGCTGGCGCGCTTCCAGGCGGCGGCCGGCGCACTGCCCAGGTCACCGGAAGCAGCCCGATGCTTCGAGGATGACGGCCGGGTGTCCGATCTCGACGTTCTCAACCGGCTGCGCAGTTACCTCAAGGAATATCGGGCAAGCACGGACCGCAATGTGCTCAAGAATCCGACCCGGTTTCTTGCGGTGGAGATCATCCGTCTTCTCGAAAGCGGCGAGATTTCCATCGGCGTGGTCGAGACCCTGATCCAGCGGCTGGTTGCGGAAGCTTTCGTGTGCCGGGCCGCCCGACATCGAAGATATGTCGGGGAAATGGACCGGGCGGCAAACGATGCCCGCATCGTGGATCTGGTCCGCGCGGTTGCGCTGGGACCGGATCCCGACGGCACACCGGTCCCGTTCGAGGCCTTCCAGTCGCGGGTCGAGTCCGAGCTGTTCGGGATCGTCATAACGGCCCACCCCACGTTCAGCCTGTCCTCGCGTCTGATCCGTGCCTTGGGTGCGGTCATCGCGGGCGAGGATTCCACCGGCCACAAGCTGGACGAGGGCGAGCTCGATGCCCTGTTTCAGGAAGTGGCCGCGCTGGAGCACCGCTCTGACCAGCCGATTGACCTCAAGACCGAGCAGGATCTCTCGCTCGAAGCGATCTGCAACATCCAGAACGGCCTGCGGCGGGTCTACGAGCATGTTTTTGCCGTAGCCCGGGATCTCTATCCCAACCGCTGGCAGGATCTGTGTCCGCGCCTCCTGACCGTGGCCAGCTGGGTCGGCTACGATCTGGACGGCCGCTCCGATATCACCTGGACTGCGACGCTCCATACCCGGCTGCGTGTCCAGCTTCGGCAGCTCGAAACCTATCTCGACTATGTGCGCGACATTCATCAGCAGGCCAGGGAGCGGCCCGCGGGAGATCGCTCCGATTCGGCCGAGCTGGTGCAGACGCTGGAACTTGTCGAATCGCGCCTGGCGCTCGCCATCAAGGAAATCAAGGACGAGATGAATGTTTTCGGCGCCGCCGAGGCGGCGGCCGATTACGCCCAGATACAGCGGATCGCCAAGCAGATGCGCGAAGGCCTCTCGCTGCGCCTGGTGGAATCGGGCCATCTTGTGGAACTGATCTCGAAAGGCATTCTGGCGGCGCAAGATGACGATCTGATCGGTCGGTTGTGTATCCTGCGTGCCGAGCTGGCCAATTACGGCCTCGCCATGGCCCATACCCACGTGCGCCTCAACGCAACCCAGCTTCACAATGCGATCAATTCCGAAATCGGCCTGACAGCCGCGCCGGATGACCCGGCCTTCCGACGCAGCTATCTCGCCGCCATCAACGACCTGCTGGACAAGGTCCAGCCAGTGACCATCAATTTCGGCACCATCATTGCCGAACGCGCCTCGGCCCGCCGGCTTTTCATGGTGGTCACGCAACTGATCAAATATGTCGATTCGACAACGCCGGTGCGTTTCCTCATCGCCGAATCGGACACCACGCTCACGGTGCTCATTGCGCTCTATTTCGCCAAGCTCTTCGATATCGAGGACCGGATTGATATTTCACCCCTGTTCGAGACCGAGAAGGGCCTGGAGAGGGGCGTGCGGATCATGCGCGACCTCTTGGCCAACGAACATTACCGCGCCTACGTCAAGCGGCGCGGCCGGCTCTGCATCCAGACCGGGTTCTCGGATGCCGGCCGTCTCCTCGGCCAAACCACGGCCGCGGCCGGCATGGAACGGCTGAAACTGGGACTGACCGAGCTTCTGGCCGAGGAGGGTCTCAAGGATGTCCAACTCGTGGTGTTCGACACCCATGGCGAGGCCGTGGGCCGGGGCGGGCATCCGGGTGATTTCGGCGCGCGGCTCGACTACATCATGACGCCGGAGAGCCGGTGGCGGGCCGACGGGGCCGGCATTGCGCTCAAACAGGAAATCTCGTTTCAGGGGGGTGACGGTTACGTCCACTTCATCACCCCGGATCTGGCCTATGCGTCGATTTGCCGGATCCTCGAACGCGCGTTGCCGCGGCCGGTTCCGGCAGAGCCACCGGACCCGTTCTATGAAGAGTGGGATTATGTGGTCGAGTTCTTCGCCACGATCAACCAGTTCAACCGCGGTCTCATGCAGGACCCGAATTTTGCTGCGCTCCTGGGCATGTTCGGGACCAACCTTCTCTATCCGGCGGGATCGCGCTCCCTGACCCGCCAGAGTGACGATCCGCTGGCGCCGGGCCGGGAAGTGACCCATCCGATGCAGCTTCGCGCCATCTCCCACAATTCGATCCTCCAGCAGATGGGGTTTCTCGCAAACAGCGTCGGAGGGGTCGGCCGGGCCATTGCCAAGGATCCGGACGGTTTCCGCAGCCTGTATCAGGCCTCCCCCCGGTTCCGCCTGATCCTGAGCATGGCGCGGTGGGGCCTGGTCTTCTCGGATATCGACGCGCTCAAGTCCTACATTAATCTCACCGATCCCGAGTTGTGGCTTGCGCGCAGTGTCTCGATCGGCGATTCGGAGCGATTTTCCGAAGTCATGACGGTTGCGGAGAATTTGGAAGAGCTGGATGTTCATGTCCCGCTCAATGCCGTGTTCCGCAATTTGCATCGGGATGTGATCGAGTTTGACCGGTTCATGGCTCGCGCCATGGACGATGGTGACGGCCAGGTCGCCGCCCCGGCGGAACGGGCCTCAAGCCTGTTTCCAGAGGAAGATCCGGACCTGCGCGACCGTCTTGTGATCCTGCATGCCTTGCGGGTGGCCCTGATCCGCCAGATTTATGTGATCGCCACTCGTATTCCCGAGTTCAGCGTCCAGCATGGCACCACGCCGAAAAGCCTGATCCGGATGATTGCCCATCTCGATATCGAGCGGGCCATGAATCTGCTGGAGAAAATTTTTCCGCCGGACCAGAACCTCTCGCTGCTCGAGGATTTCGGCGAGCCGGCAACCTATCGCAGTACGACCACACGGGGTTACGAGACGCAGCATGGCCAGATTTTCGTCCCGATGGCCAAGCATTACGCCCTGGTGCGGCGCATCAGCACCGGCATCATCAGCCTTATCGGCGCCACCGGCTGACGATCCCGGCCGGCGCACACAAAAAGGCACCGGCTGTGGGCAACAGCCGGTGCCGATTTGGAGCCGCCATTCTCGGGAAAAACACCGGGCTTGGGGCAAGTTGGGCGAACTAGCAAGGACCCCGGCGTCTTAGGTATGGTGGCTGAGAGAAGTTCGATCCGCGTGTCAGCAATCCCGGTCGCCCAACTCTCGATCTCATGGATACAACCAAAGGTTTTAATAAAAGGTAAATAAAATATTTCAAATATAGGAAGAATGTCCGTTTCATGGACTTTTAGGACGCTTTTCATACGCGTAAAAAGAGTAACAATTGTTTTTCCCGGGCGGGGGGCCGGCAGGGCTGGCCGGATCAGGGGCCCGGATCCTGGCCATCCTGCGGCGGCGGCGGCGGTTGCTGCCGGGCCAGGACGGTCTCCGGGAAGGACAGGGTGACGGTGGTGCCGATCCGGGGCTTGCTCTCGATATGCATCTTGCCGCCCAGGGCCTCGACCAGTTTCCGGGTCAGCGGAAGCCCCAGCCCGGTGCCCTTTTTCCGGTTCTGGAGAGCGTTCTCCACCTGGACATAGGGTTTGAAGGCCGCTTCCATCTGGCGTGGTGTCATGCCGACGCCGGTGTCGGAAACGACGAAAATGAAGGCCCCCTTGTCCGGAGAGTGGCGCCCGGATACCCGAACGCTGCCGCCTTCCGGGGTGAATTTGATGGCATTCGAAATCACATTGGTGAGGATCTGGCGAAATTTCATGGCATCGGTGTGAAACACCGGAAAATCCGCCGGCAGTGTCATTTGCAGATTTACGCCGCATTCCACCGCCATGGGGCCGAGAGAGGTCACACAGGCCCGAACCGCCTGGCGGAGGTCCACGTCGGAAAGTCTGAGCCTATCTTCTCCCGACTCGGCCTTGGCCAGATCCAGACTGTTGTTGACGAGCGCGAGGAGGTGCTGGCCGGCATCGGCGATATGGGCGATATAGTCCCGGTACTCCGGCGGCTCGATGGGGGCGCGGGGATCATCGCGCATAATGCTGCTGAAGCCGAGAATGGCGTTGAGTGGCGTGCGCATCTCGTGGCCGAGCTCTGCCATCTGGCGGGTTTTCGCCTCGACCAGCGCTTCACTGGCGCGCAGCCCGTTTTCGAGTTTATGCGCCGCCTGGCGCAAGACGTTCACGGTTTCGTCGCGCTCCGCCCGGCGTTCGGCCAGAAGGTGCTTCAGTTCCGCGAGCCGGGCGGACTCTTTCCGCCGCCGGCGAGTTTCCCACATGAGGTGACGGGCGCGCAGGGCAAATTCCTCGGCCGATGCGTCGGCGGCAATGACCTCCCAGGTTTGGGACATCCCCTCGAGACGCGCCACCACGCGCGCAAGGTCTGCCGGAGAGGTATCTTGCCTTATGAACAGGACGGCTGCGTCCCCGGGAAGGGCCGCCTCCGGCTGCACGTCACCAAGGGGCACCAGCCAGACTGCGCCCCCCGTCTCGCCGCCCGTCTCGCCGCCCGTCTCGCCGCTCGGGCCAGCACCATCGTCCGCGAGCCCGGCAGCGGCGAGCCGGTCCCGGAGCCGGTCCGCCATCGCCCGGGGCAAATGAGTCGTGATCAGCCCCGGCTTGTCTGCTGCCGTTCCGTCACCCTGCCCGGCGATATTCGCGCGATCCGGCCCCGCGGCGGTTGGTATCATCTTGGCCTCTTGCAATCACAGATTGCATTAGGCGCCCAGTTTATAAATAAATGGTTGAATTCAGACGGCTTTGGGGATCTGCGGCCGGGTCAGTGACCCGTTTCGTCGCCGGCCGCGTCGCGCGCGGCCCGAGCCCGGGCGAACTTCTCCTGCATTGCCAGGCGATGCTCGAAATTCGCGGTGCGGCGGACGAGATTCCAATACCGGAACACCTTGCGGCGATAGGGGATATAGAATTCCCGGGTGCGCGAGTGGTAGTGGCTGACGGCCCGCACCCAGGAGCGCGTTTCGCCATGGAGGCGCTTGAGGAAGGTGGCGCCGTAACGCACGTTCGCCCCTGGGTCGAAGGCGGTCTCAAGGTTATCGAAGGCGTTCTTGTGGTAGTGCAGATTGATCTGCACACAGCCGACGTCGATGTTGCGCACCCCTTGGCCTTGGAGGTGGCGGACCTTTTCGATCGCGGCCTCGCGACTGTCGAGGTACCAGCTTTGCGCGCCCGACGTCACCGTCCAGGGCCAGGCCTGGATGCCGTGGCTTTTCTTTTCGTACCGTCCCGATTCCGCGACGGCAAGGGCCACCAGCAGATGCCTGGGAATGTCCATCGCGTCCTCTGCCGCCGCGAGCGCGGCCGCGCATTTCCCGCCCTCGACCACAAGGAAATCCCGCTCGGCCGCGCTGGCGCTCGGAGGCAGCCCGGCGGCGGCCAGGAGAATCAGGATAATGATCGCAAGAATCTGGGGGCTGAGTGCGTTTCGCATGGTTCTGGCACGCTTACCTTCGTGGCAACGGGTCTCGCCTACTTGGCGCCGTTTCGGGACCCCAGCCTAAGCCTCAGGGGTAAGCCAATGGTTAATGCCGCTCGGCCTGGCCGGGGCACCGGCAGAAAATTTTGCGTCGCAGCAATTCGAGGATGGCCGGGACAGCGATGCGTCAAAATGCCACAATAAAACCATTGTTTTTCAATGGATTATTTTTGCTCTTGCATCGGGTTATCAGAGATTGCATATACTGCATTGCGACATAGCCACATCCCTCGTGGCATTCTATGTCGCAGCCCTCCTTGGGCGTTTCCTCCCTAAACTTGGGCCGTGCCTGCGGGCACGGCCCCTTTTTTTCGGCCGTCGCCCGCTCTGCCGACCGGGGGTGCGGCCGGCTCAGGTGCCGGGGGTCAGAAGCCCGCCCGGAACCTGTGCCAGCCTCAATGCCGCCGTCTTCAGATGCCGCGCCAGGGCATCGAGATAGGGGGTCGCGGTAAACGTGGTTTCGTCCATATAGAGGTGGCGGCTGATCTCGATCTGAATTGCGTGGACGCCCGTGTGCGGCTGGCCGTAGTGACGGGTCGTGAAGCCCCCTGAATAGGGCGTGTTGCGCGCCACGAGATAGCCCTGTTCACGCAGCGTCTCCTCCAGGCGATCGGTGATGGCTGGCGCGCAGGCGCTGCCGTAAACGTCCCCGAGGACGAAATCCGCCCGCCGTGAGGCGTCCTGTCGCCCGGTGGTCGATAGCCCGGCCGATGGCATGGAATGACAGTCCACAAGGATGCAATGGCCGAATTCCGCCCGCGTCGCCTTGACGAGCTTTTCCAGTGCGTGGTGGTAGGGCCGATAAAAGCGCCTGATCCGGGCTTCTGCTTCGGCAAAGGTAAGCTTGTCGCGATAGATTTCCTCGCCCGAGGACACGACCCGTGCGATCGTCCCCAATCCGGCCGCGACCCGGCTCGAGGTGGTGTTCGCGTGAGCCGGGAGGACGTCGGAAAACATCTCCGGATCCAGCTCGTACGCCTCGCGGTTCGGGTCCACAAAGGCGCGCGGAAACAGGGCGCAGAGGAGGGGCGCCCCGATCCCGGGCGTGAAGTCGAAAATCCTGTCGACGAATCCGTCTTCCGATTTGCGAAGCCCGTCCATATCGAGGCGTGACTGCGCGACGAAATCGGCCGGATAATCCCGCCCGCTATGGGGCGAGGCGAAGACCAGCGGCAGGGTCTGGGTCTCGGGGGCACTGAGCATGAGGGGCTCGGCCCGGGTGGTCATATCGATGTTGCCGTGCATCTTTTGTCTTTAGAACAATTCGGCCCCGTCGTCACGCCGCCACCTGGCGACCCGCCGGTCTTTTAGGCAAACCGGGGGAAATCGGCGATTATCTGGAGGGTCGCGTCCGGCGGCCCGGACGGGGGCATGTCACGCCGGATTTGTCCGGGAAAATTGACCGCCGGCTAAGGGTGTTTTAGGTCTTGGGCTGGTAGGATTCCGGACGGGACGGGATCCCGGCCGAACGGGGCAGGTGGAATGGCGACGATACTTCTCGCCGAGGACGATCACGCATTACGTCATTTTCTCAAGGTGTCGCTCGAGCGCGCCGGGCACGAAGTCGTTGCCGTCGGCGACGGTGAGGAGGCGATGCGTTGGGTGATCACGCGCGATTTCGACCTCCTCCTGGCTGATGTGGTGATGCCGGGCACGGACGGGATCGAGCTCGCGCGCCGGGCCCGGCCTATGCGTCCGGCCATGCGGGTCATGTTCATCACCGGGTTCGCGGCCATGACCCTGAAGGCGAAATCGGCCCTGGGTGGCCAGACCACCGTCCTGTCCAAGCCGTTTCATCTCAAGGATCTGGCTACGGAGGTGGATACGGTGCTGGCGGGCGGCCGACAGCCGGTGGCCTGAGGGACAAGGGTTTCGGTCCCGGCTTCGGTCCTGGCCCGGAGGACCGGCGCGCCGCCAGCGCGCGGCCGGGCGGGGCGTGGAGCCTTGCCAAAACGGCGTTTGGCGCTATAAAACCGGAACAAGCGAGCGGCCGGCACGGCCGGCCTTGCGGGGGCGGTTAGCTCAGCGGGAGAGCACTACGTTGACATCGTAGGGGTCACTGGTTCAATCCCAGTACCGCCCACCATTCCAAGCCTTGATAAACAAAGGCATTTCCCGATTTCCCCGGCCCCTTCTGCTTCCGTCAATCGACGCAAGTCGCCGCCAATCGACGTGAACAGAATACGAATTGCCGAAAAAAACCTGACAAAATCCCGGCAATTTGTTCCGGCGATGTTCATCTGGCGCGCGCCACGGCTCTCGCCTGGTGGGCTGGCGATACGCCAGCGTATCGCTCGACCATCCGCAGGTCTTTCCAACCGCCCAGATCGCGGATCGTGATCAGCATCGGCCGGGGTCAGCCACCGAACACGCTGATTGCTGAACCGGATATGAGGCAGCCGCAGTGAGTGGGGAATAGCGGAGATCAAAGGCGGTGTAATTGAGGACCGCCTGCAGGATCGCTTCCTTGAGCGCCTCTAAAGGGCATATCACGAAATCCGTGACGGGAACGCTTGGGGGATAGGTAGCGGCGCCACCATCCTCAAGCGGCATCCTTGCCACTGACCTCCTTTTCGGCCGCGCTGACCAGGAAGGCGGACCGATTCCTGATCCCGTGGTCACTGATATAGCGGTCGATCTTCTCCAACGTCCGGGATGACAGGGTAATGTTGATCCGCACCGTCGGATCATCGAGCGGCGGCGCCTGTATCCACGCGAGAATCGCGCCCTTGGACTCAGCCAAGGCAAGAATATCGGAATCGGATGACGGCTCCGGCAGACCTTCGTTGTCTTCGCGCATTCCCTTTACATGCAGAGCCAGCGCCTCGGCCGCGAAGCGATAGGCTTCGTCGAGGGTCTTTCCGGCCGTTGCACAGCCCGGAAAATCCGGAAACTCGACTCCGTAGTCGGAGTCCGGTTCCTTGCGGATGAGGGCGATATAGCTGGACATGGCTTTGACTTCTCCTATCTCTTGCGAAGCCTGATTCCCGCCTGTTTCTCGATAGACTTCAAAGTCCCGATCGGGAGATCACGCTTTGAATGTGGGACCGTGACCCGGCCCTTTTTAGCCGGATGCTTGAACTGCTTGTGGCTTCCGATCTGGTCAACCTCGAACCATCCGTCCGCCTTCAGAAGTTTCATGATTTCCCGGCTGTTCATGTGTACAATATACACATGAACACGCAAGGCAGCAATGAAAAACCACACACCATACACATTATACAGTCAAGGAAGCAGGGAGCCCGGCGCCTATGGTATTTTGCGACCCTGACTGGGGGAGAGCGCATCATGCGACGGATAATCGCGACATGAGGGAAAATCTGCTATGTGTTCTTTTTATGTTCCGATTTTCTTGTGGTATGCTGGGAAAAATTTAGACACTGTGTCCAAAAACCTCCCAGCCAACGAGAGTCGGAACAGATGCTCCAGACCACCGAATTTTCGACCCTTCGCGAAAAGGCAGGCCTCTCAATCGATGAGGCAGCCCTTCTTCTCGGCAAGTCAGCACGTACTGTCAGGCGCTATGAAGCGAAGGGACCGTCAGGTTCAGTGCCGCCGGTGCTGGTGATCGAGGCACTCAAGCGCGCAGTATCCGATCGCATCCGCCGCGACACTGACGAGAAGACAAGCTTCCGGTTCATTGATCTCTTTGCCGGAATTGGCGGACTCCGCATCCCGTTCGAGGAAATCGGCGGACACTGTGTGTTCACATCCGAATGGGACCGGTTTGCACGGCAGACCTACGCCGCGAATTTCACGGATGACGAAGCGCACGAATTCGCGGGCGATATCCGGCCATTTGCGAGGGCGCCGTACCGCATCCCTGTCCATGATGTCCTTCTGGCGGGTTTTCCCTGCCAGCCCTTCTCGATAGCCGGTGTCTCGAAGAAAAACTCCCTCGGCAGGCCGCATGGTTTCCTGTGTGATACGCAGGGGACGCTTTTCTACGATCTCGCGCGGATCATCGAGTATCACAAGCCGCCTGTTTTCGTTCTCGAAAACGTCAAAAACCTGGAACGGCACGATGGCGGCAAGACCTTTGCCACGATCCGCCATGTCCTCGAAAAGGAACTCGGGTATCACATTCACACAAAGGTCATCAACTCGGACCCCTGGGTTCCGCAGAAGCGAGAGCGTATCTTCATAGTGGGGTTCAGATATCCCGGCTCATTCGACTTTGATGGCCTCGATATTCCGGACCGCAATCGCCCGAGGCTGGGCGATATCCTGGAGCCGTCCGTCGATCCAAAATACACGCTGACACCCAAGCTCTGGAACTATCTCAAGAATTACAAGAAGAAGCACAACAACGCCGGCAACGGGTTCGGATATTCCCTGTTCAGCCCCGAAGACGTGACACGCACGCTGTCTGCCCGCTATTACAAGGATGGCTCCGAGATCCTTGTGCGGCAGACGCGCAGGAGGCCAAGACGGCTTACGCCCCGCGAATGTGCGCGGCTCATGGGGTTTGACGCACCGGGTGAAGCGGAGTTCAAGATCCCGGTATCCGACACGCAGGCATACAGGCAATTCGGGAATGCGGTCGTCGTTCCTGTTGTGCGCGCTGTCGCTACCCTGCTGAAGCCGAATCTGGTCGAGGCACTGGCCTTGCGGGATGAAGTGCCTGCTCAGATTGAATTGCCGTTGAGAAGGAAGAGTGGCTGACGTTGTAAGCAAAGAGGTGAGAAGCCGGATGATGTCCGGCATCCGGGGCACCAATACCCGCCCCGAACTGGTTCTGAGACGCGGCCTGCACAGGCGCGGATTCCGGTTCCGGCTGCATTCCCGAAAACTTCCGGGAAAACCCGACTTTGTGTTCCTCAAACATAGTGCGGTTATTCTTGTCAACGGCTGTTTCTGGCATGGCCATGACTGCCATCTGTTCAAATGGCCGCAGACGCGCGAGGAGTTCTGGAGGGAAAAGATTTCAGGGAATGTAAAGCGTGATGCTGCAAACCTTGCAGTGTTGCGGAAGCAGGGATGGCGGGTCGGACGAATCTGGGAATGTGCCCTCAAGGGAAAGACGCGCCGTTCACCTGATGAGGTTCTTGACCGGTGTGCCGCCTGGCTGGCGGGTAACAAGCCGGAACTGGAAATTAGCGGCCATGGATAAAGGACATCTTTCCGGATATTTCGAAGGTGTGGGTGTGAAGACGCTCTCGGCCGTCGATGCCGAGCCGAAATCCTCCAACCAGCATGAAATCGGCACCACTGCGGCCATGAGAAAATTCCTTGGCACCGGGAAAAGTCGCTTTAATGTGACCTATCTCTGGCTCAGCGACGAGCAGGAAACTATCACCGAACGAGGCCGGGCCACACACTACGATTCAAGGGCAGGCAAGCCCCGCGCAGCAGAATACCGGTTCTACTATCCATCAAATCCCGTCACGGAAACCATGTCGGCAGGTGATACCCTGTTTCTTGCCATCCGGCCCGACAAGAGCATCCTCTTCATTGTGGTGCCGGCAGACAGCACTATCCAGAACCAGCTTCTCTGGCTGTTTGGCATGGACGCCCAGCCAAAGCTGCAGTTCACCGTTCAGGACTTTTCGGGTGCGGATGACGGGGAGCTTGATTTCATCTCGCGCTTCATTCTGGATGAAATCGGGATCGAGTTTGAAGACCCGAATGCCAATACGCTGGATTCCATTATCGAGCGGTTCGGTACCAGCTTTCCGGGTACAATAGAATTCTCGAACCTTGCCAGACTGACTTTGCCCCATATGGATGCACGTGACGATCCGGACCGTGCGCTCGTTGCGTGGCTCGATCATGAAGAAGCCATGTTCCGGCGGCTCGAAAACAGGATTGTTGGTGAGGATATAAGAAAGGGCTGGGTAGTCGACGGAAAGGTCGATGTCGATGCCTTCATCAAGTATTCGCTGGGTGTCCAGAACCGCCGCAAGTCACGGATGGGGCGATCGTTCGAGAATCATCTGAGAGCGGTTTTTGATGCCTTCGAGCTCCGGTATGATCACCAGGTCATCACCGAAAAGGGCAAGAAACCGGACTTCATTTTCCCCGGCGCGAAGGAATATACCGATCCGGCTTCCAACGTCAGCTTGCTTACGATGCTGGCCGCGAAATCCACCTGCAAGGACCGGTGGCCACAGATTCTGCCCGAGGCGGAGCGCATTCCCGTGAAGCACCTGGTAACGCTCGAGCCCGGTATTTCTGTTCCCCAGACCACCATGATGAAAGAATCCGGCGTTCAGCTAATTGTGCCAGGCCATATTCGCGATAGTTATTCCAGCGAACAGCAGGGATGGATATGGCCCCTGCGTGACTTCGTCAATCTCGTAGCAGAGAGACAGGCCGCGGCCTGAGCGTGCTTTCCGAAATCCAGAACAGCCAGTGGCGGCAGTAATTCTCTACCGCCCTTGATTTCCCCATTTCCGGTCGTGCGCCACTTGAACGTCAGCCGAGCAAACCAGGCTAGGCTCCGACCTCGTGGCAGACAGAATATTAAGGCACAGCCGCGATCCTTTCTGATTCTGTTCTCCGCCCTCAGAGTCCGCCTCCATCGCCGGGCCGGTGATGGCGTAGGCAGCATGGGCGGGGGTCGCGGCCAGAAGAATGAGACAGAGTATTCTCAGGAGAGGTCTCATCATGCGGCAATTCTCCGGCAGTCAGGTGGGATTGTCTGCCCAATAGTTTGAAATAAAAAGTCTTTTTGGCTTTCTCTCCCACATTGACATCGTAGGGGTCACTGGTTCAATCCCAGTACCGCCCACCATTTCGCCGCCGCCGTCCCGTTCGGGACCCGGTTTTCAGCCGATCCGCATTCTTTCCCAATTTCCAAGGGGTTCGGACCCCAGGACAGAGCAAGTTAACCCCGACTTAAGCCTATGGCGCGATGATCGGGACGGGCGCGCAGATGTATGCGGGACCGGTGCGGGGGCACGGTCTGGTCCCCCGACGAGAAGGCAATCAGACGTGTTGGCGAAACTGCCGTTCCTGAAGAAAGTGGTGCCGCCGCCGGAAGACCTGGCCGCGACAGACGACGAAGGCGCGCCCGAGGAAGAATCCCGTGCAGCGGCCGTGCCGCTCTCGCTGCGCCTCAAGGCCTGGTGGGAAGGCTACGACGCCAATGCTTATGTGGCGCGCGCCTCGGCCGGCTCCGGCTCTGATCCGGCGGCGCGCGACAGCGCCGCCGCGCCACCTGTCGAAAAAGGGCCCAAAAAAAAGGCGGAGCTTCAGACATCGCCCTGGGAGCATGCCTGGCCGGAAAATCGCATTCGGGCGGCCGAGCGCGTCTGGGGCCCCGGCTTCATTTCGCCTGGCGGCGCCGAATACATACTGGAACTGACCACGCCGCTCGCCCTCATGCCCGAGCATAGCATCCTCGATCTTCACGCGGGGCTGGGCGGGCCGGCGCGCACGCTTGTCGAAGCCTTTGGCGCCTGGGTCACGGGGAAGGAAATGACCCCCGATCTTGCGACCCGCGGCAACGCGGAGAGCCGTGATCTGGGAATGTTCAAGCGCGCGCCGATCTCTTCCTTCGACGCCGAGGCGCCGCTCCTCAAGAAAAAGGGCTTCGACCGCGCTTTTTCAAAGGAACTCCTGTTTCAGGTGCGAAAAAAGGAAGATCTGATGAAGGCCGTCGCCCAGGCCTTGAAGCCCGACGGCCAGATCGTGATGACGGACTACGTAAAGGGCGATGGTGCAAACGAGGATGAACTCGCCGCCTGGGAGAAGGGTGAGCCGATCCCTCCTCACCTGTCCACCGCCGGCGAGCTCGAAAAATTGGCGACAGCGGCGGGGCTCAATTGCCGCACGGTCGAAGATGTGACCGGCCCCCATCTCGAGCAGATCACGAGCGCGTGGAAAAACGCCATTGCCGGCCTCAAGCCGCGGGAAATGGATCCCGAGCTTACGCTTGCTGTCCTGACCGAGGCGGAGCTCTGGGCGCGCCGGGCCGATGTGCTGGCCTCTGGGTCGCTGCGGCTCTTCCGGATTTTTGCCATCAGGACCTAGGAAAAGGAGCCGTTTTCCGGCGGGTTTGGCCGGCTTGACAGGACCGGGCCCCCTCACTAAGGTCCGCCCGCCTCGAGGCGCCGGGCGGGGCAGTGGCAAAGCCGCAAACAGGTCGGCCGCAGCACAACCAGGGACTGAAGATCATGAAGGTGGTGAATTCTCTCAAATCCGCCAAGAAGCGCGACAAGAACTGCCGCATCGTGCGCCGCGGCGGCCGCGTCTTCGTGATCAACAAGCGCAATCCCCGCTTCAAGGCGCGCCAAGGCTGACACCGGGCTGACCCGGGCTGACTCCGGGCTGACCCGGGCAGTCCCCGACCGCACGACGAGGGCGCCAATGGCGCCCTTTTCTGTGACCGGCACGCCCGTCCGGGCATTCTCGGTCTGGACTGATCGCCAAGTGCACGCCAAGATTTCCCATGATCTATCGTTTCCCCCGCGCCGCCCGCCTTGCCGCAGGTCTCCTGATCTCGCTGGTTCTGGGAACGGTCGCGCCGCCCGTCGGGTGGGCCGATCAGACGGATCCCCGGCTCGACCGCCTTTTCGGCGAATTGCAGCGCACGACGGGGGACCGCGAAATCGCCATTCTCGAGGCGGCGATCTGGCGCATCTGGCTCGAAACCGGCAGCGCTACCGTCGATCTGCTGATGCAGCGCGGGCTGGATGGGATGGCAGCGGCGGAATATGACCAGGCGGAAGCGGCCTTCACCAAAGTGACAGAGCTGGCGCCCGATTTCGCCGAAGCCTGGAACAAGCGCGCAACGGTGCGCTACCTGGCCGGCGAGTATGAAGGGGCGATCTCCGACGTCGAACGAACGCTCGAACTGGAGCCGCGTCATTTCGGCGCCTTGTCCGGCCTGGCCATGGTGCATCACGAAATGGGTGACGACGTGGCCGCTCTGGCGGCGATCCGCCGGACGCTCGAGGTGCATCCCCATCTCGAGGCGATGATCGCGCTTGAGGAAAAGCTGACCCTGCAGATCGAGGGACGCGGCATTTGACGGGACTGCCCGAGGACTTGGCACGCCGGGACGACGACGCGGGGACCGTAACCGCAACACCACTGCTCTTGCCGGGTGACGGCCCGGCGGTGCATCGGATCCGGGAAGCGGGTCGCGTCGGCGGGCAGGCCAGCGTGCTGTTCGTCTGCGACCACGCCAGTAACGCCATCCCGATGCGCCTGGACCATCTTGGCCTGACAACGGCCGACCGTGAGCGACATATCGCCTTCGATCCGGGCGCGGCGCCGGTCACGGAATACCTCGCCCGGCGCTTCGGCGCGCCCGCGCTGATGGCCGGGTTTTCGCGCCTCGTGATCGACCCCAACCGGGCGCTCGATCAGGCGGGGCTCGTGCCGCTGGAGAGCGACGGCACGGTCATTCCCGGCAACCGGAACCTGAGCACGGCCGAAATCCGGGCCCGGATCGAAACCCTCTGGCAGCCCTATCACGACGCCATCGAGGAAACGCTCGCGGAAATGGCCGGATCGGGCGACATACCTGTGCTCATCTCGATCCACAGTTTTACCCCGGAACTTCGGGCGGGGCCGGCCGCGGAACGTCCCTGGCAGGTGAGCGTGCTTTGGAATCGCGATGACCGGCTGGCGCGTCCGCTGATCCGGGCCCTGGCCGCGGCGGGCCTGATCGTGGGGGATAACGAGCCTTATTCGGGCTTCGAGGGCTTGACCCATACCAACGATATCCATGCGCTCATCCGGGGCTATCCCCATGTGGAACTGGAAATCCGCCAGGACGTCATCGCGGATGCAGCAGGTCAGGCGGCTTATGCGACCCTGATCGGTGATGCGCTGGCGCCGCTTCTGGCGGAACCGGAATTGCGCCGGATCGCCGTCGTCTAGGCGGAGATTTGTTTGTTCTGAAAAAAGGAGAGGCTTTCATGGCACTCGACGACGCTACCCGCACCGAAATCGAAGCGGCGGCCTTTCGCGGGCTGGTCGCGCATCTTCAGGCTCGCAGCGACGTGCAGAACATCGATCTGATGAATCTGGCGGGGTTCTGCCGGAACTGCCTCGCCAAATGGTATATGGGCGCCGCGCGCACGCTGGGCATCGAGATGGACTACGACGCCGCGCGTGAAATCGTCTACGGCATGCCGTATGGCGAATGGAAGGCGAAGTACCAGACCGAGGCGACGGCGGAACAGCTCGAGAAATTCGAGGCAACGAAAGGCCGGCACGCGTTTTAGATGTAGGCCCGGCTCAGAATTTCTCCAACCACGGCCGGACATCGACATCGAGCGTCCAGGCACTGCGGTGCTGACGTGTCAGGTGGTGGTACGTCTCGGCGATAGCGTCCGGGTCGAGAAGGGCGTCCGGGCCGCGCTCGTCCGCCAGATGGGCGTAGCGCTCGGACAGCACCTGGCCGTCCACGACGACCTGGCAGACATGGATGCCTTTGGGGCCCAATTCGCGCGCCATGCTCTGGCAGACCGCCTTGAGTCCGAATTTGGGCATGGCGAGATTGACGAAATTGGCGCTCCCGCGATTGGCGGCGGTCGCGCTCGTGAAGATGATCGTGCCCTTGACCTCGTCCGTGCGCCTGAGCATCGCCCGGGCCGCGCTGCGCCCGACGAGGAACCCACCGAAACAGCCGACCCGCCAGCAGCGCTCGAAATCTTCCGCCGCAATGTCCACGACCGCAGCCCGCTCGAAGGCGCCAGCGTTGAAGACGACGACATCGGGAATACCGAAATCCTTCTCCACCGCGTCGAAAAGGCCAAGCACATCGGCTTCCTGGCCAGCGTCCACCGCATATGCCCTGGCCCTGTCGCCGAGCGTCGCCATCAAATCGGCGATGCTTTCCGGATTCCGGCAGGCTGCGGCCACATTGTAGCCGTCGGCCGCGAAGCGGCGGCAGACGGAGGCCCCGATCCCGGGGCCGACGCCCACGACGACAATTGTTCCAGGCATGACGGTCTCCTTCTCGATTGAGTGCGCTGGCGTTTATTCGGCGGCGGTGCTGGCTGGCCGCTGCGTCTCGAAGGCTCGGCGCAATTCCGCCTCGCGCTGTTTCGCCTCAGTCAAGTGACGGATCTTGACGTGGCCGAAGCCGCGAATGTGCTCCGGTACGCTGGCGATTTCCAGCGCCAAGGCATGATTGTCATGATCGAGACGCGAGAGCAGCCAATCCGTGGTCTCCTCGTAATCCTCGATGAGCCGTCTTTCGGCCTGCCGCTCGGCCGTATAGCCAAATGGATCAAACGGCGTCCCGCGCAACCGCCTCATGCGGGCCAGGAGTTTGAGGGCCGGTAGCAGCCATGCGCCAAATTCCCGCTTTTGCGGCGTGCCGTTGGCATCGCGCTTCGCCAGCAGTGGCGGTGCCATGTGAAACCGCAATCGATAGTTTCCGACAAAACGGCCGGCCAGGGAACCGGCGAAGTCGGTCTCGCTGAAGAGGCGCGCCACTTCGTACTCATCCTTGTAGGCCAGCAATTTGTAGAAATATTTTGCGACTGCCTCGGCCAGGCCCTTGCGGCCCGGGGTGCGCTCCTTCTCTGCCGTCCTTACCCGATCGACGAGTCTGCGATAGCGCGCGCCATAGGCGGCATCCTGATAGGCCGTGAGATCGGCCTCGCGCCGGGCCACCAGCTCGTCCAGGTCGTGCGAGAAACGCTGGCTGTCGGGCGTGAAACTGTGGCCGCGTGCTTCGGCGGCGACGAAATCCGGATCGATGGCGACAAGCCGGCCCCAGCGGAAGGCCGTGCGATTGAACTCGACCGCGACGCCATTGAACTCGATCGCCCTGAACAGGGCGTCCTCGCTGACCGGCACCAGACCTTTTTGATAGGCCAGGCCCAAAAGCAGCATGTTGGCGCCGATCGCATCACCCATGAGCGCGACCGCGAGGCCTGTCGCATCGGTGGTATGAACACGCCCGTCATCGCAGCCCGCGCGCACCGCCTCGAGGAGGCTGTCCGAGGGTACGCGCAAGTCCTCGTTCCGGGTGAAGTCTCCGGTGACCTGGGCATACTCGTTGAGAATGGCCGCTGTGACGCCCGGCCGACAGGAAGCCAGGACATCGTCCGAAGCGCTGGTCACGAGATCAGGGCCAAACAGCAGCCGCGCGCCCAGTTCGGGGATTCGCGTGGCATGCAGATCCGACTGCCGGTCGGCCACCCAGATGTGGCTCAGGACGGAGCCGAATTTTTGCGCCATGCCCGTAAGGTCGAGTTGGCTGACACCCTTGCCGTCCAGATAGGCGGCGACGGCCACGAGGCTGCTGACCGTGACCACGCCGGTGCCGCCGATGCCGGCAAGGATGATGCCGTAAGGGGCCGACGTGCCGGGCCGTTCCGGATCGGGCAGGGACTCGAACCTGTCAACCGGTGGGGCCACGCCCTCCTTCTGGCGCAATTCCCCGCCCTCGACGGTGACGAAGCTGGGGCAGAACCCCTTGAGGCAGGAATAATCCTTGTTGCAGGCGGATTGATCGATGGCGCGCTTGCGCCCGAATTCGGTCTCGAGCGGCACGACGGACAGGCAGTTTGATTGCACGCCGCAATCCCCGCAGCCTTCGCATACGCGATCATTTATGATGACCCGCTTATCGGGATCCGCCATCAGGCCGCGCTTGCGCCGCCGGCGTTTTTCAGTCGCGCAGGTCTGCACGTAGACGAGGGCGCTCACGCCCTTGTGGGTGCGGAGTTCCTTCTGCACGCGGTCGAGATCGTCGCGGTGATCGAAAGTGGCGCCCTCTGCAAAGAGATGGCGCGGCGGCAGGTCTTCGAGCTCGTCGGTGACGATGGCGATCCGTTGCACGCCTTCGGCCGCGATCTGGCGGGAAATCTGCTGTGGGCTGAGGGGGCCGTCCATGGGCTGACCGCCGGTCATGGCCACCGCATCGTTGTAAAGAATCTTGTAAGTGACGTTCACGCCCGCCGCCACGGCCGCGCGGATCGCAAGGTAGCCCGAATGATAGTACGTGCCGTCCCCGAGATTCACGAAGGCGTGCTCGGTCCTGGAAAAGGGTGCGAGACCACACCACGTCATGCCTTCGCCGCCCATCTGAGTCCAGGTGCGCGTCGATCGGTCCATGTTGAGCGCCATCACATGACACCCGATCCCGGCAAAGGCCTGGCTGCCCTCGGGCACCCGGGTCGAGGTGTTATGCGGGCAGCCCGAACAGAAATAAGGTGTGCGGGCCATTTTCTCGCGGGGGGATGCGATCTGGGCCTCGCGTCGGGCCAACGCCTCAAGATAAGCGCCGGCGGTGTCGGAAGTGCCGTTCCCCAGGATGCCCTGGAGGATACGTGCGATCCTGGCCGGGCTTAACTCGCCCAGGATGGGGACCGGCCCCGATGCCTCGGGCGCGCCGGGCTGGCGCTTGCCCAGGACGCGCGGGCGACGGGCGTCGGGCAGATCATAGAGCGCCTCGCGCACTTGCGCCTCGAGCGAGCCCATCCCCTCGTCGACCACGAGGACAGCCTCGAAGCCATCCGCGAAGGCGCGCAGACCTGCCGCGTCGAGGGGCCAGATGAGCCCCGGCTTGTAGACGGCTATTCCCTGCTGGCGGGCGGTCTGTTCGCCAAGCCCCATTGCCTGGAGCGCGCTCAGCACATCCTGATGTGCCTTGCCGGCGGCGATGATGCCGAGCCGCCCGCCGCCGCCTGTGCCAAGACTGGTCCGGTCCACGCCATTAGCGCGGAAAAAGGCGCTCAGGGCCGGCATGCGCGCCTGCCAGAGCCGGTCCTGCTGGGCGAGCGGCGGATCCGGCCAGCGCATCCCGAAGCCGGCCTCGGGGCGCGCGATCTCTTCCGGCAGCCGCGGGGGACGCATCTGGTCGAGTTCGACCGGCTGGGCCGCATCCGCGAGATCGGCCACCAGCTTCATCGCGACCCAAAGCCCGGCGAAACGCGAGGCCGCCCATCCCAAAAGCCCGTAGGAAATCATCTCGGCCACGGTTGCCGGGTAAAGGATCGGGATGTGGAAGGCGCGCAAGGCGTGTTCGGAATATTGCGGCAGGGTCGACGAACTGCATCCCTGGTCATCGCCGACCGCCATCAGCACCCCGCCATGGTTACTTGTCCCGGCGAATTGCGCGTGGCGGAGCGCGTCGCCCGCCCGGTCCACGCCGGGCCCCTTGCCGTACCAGAGGGCGAACACGCCGTCATACTTGGCGTTGCCGAAAATCTGGGTTTGCTGGGTGCCCGAAATCGCCGTGGCGGCGAGGTCCTCGTTGACACCCGGCTGGAAGATTACATGATGCGCGCGCAGGTAGCGGTCCGCCTGCCAGAGTGTTGTGTCGAACCGCCCCAGCGGAGAGCCGCGATAGCCCGATATATAGCCCGCGGTATTGAGGCCGGCAGCGAGATCGCGACGGCGCTGCATGAGCGGCAGACGTGTGAGCGCCTCCATGGCGGTCAGGTAGACGCGGCCTTCATCGACGAGAAACTTGTCCTCGTAACTGATGTTATCGAGCGGCATGAATGTATCCGAGCTTGTCTCGGGCCTACCCTAGCCGTGGCAAAGCCCGCTGGAAACCGGTATTCCGCCTGCCCGGGACGGGTGCGCGCCTGGGGCCCGGGGCGGGCCGGAGCGGGCCGCGCCGGCGATGGCCCTGGCGACGGAAGGGGATGATTTACGGCCCGATTGCCGCTATGACCATGGCATGATCAAGAGCGGCAAGATTGAGAACCGGTCCAGGCCGGCGCCGAGGCGCCCGTGACGATTCTCGTGACCGGGGCGGCCGGGTTCATCGGCGCTCATGTGTGCAGGGCACTGCAGGAGCGGGGCGCCGATGTCGTGGGGATCGACAACCTCAACCCCTATTACGATGTCGGGCTGAAGAAGGCGCGGCTCGAAAAACTGGCCGCCGGGCCGCATTTTCGCTTCCTGGAACGCGATATTTCGGACCGGGCGCTGATCGACGAACTGGCACGTGAGCATCCGGCCGTTCATACGATCGTTCATCTTGCCGCTCAGGCGGGCGTGCGCTACTCGCTTCAGAATCCGTTTTCCTATGTCGACAGCAATGTCACGGGCCATCTCGTCCTGCTCGAGCTCGCCCGACGGCTCGACCGGCTCGACCACCTGATCTACGCGAGCTCGTCCTCGGTCTATGGCGGCAACACCAAGATCCCGTTCTCGGTCGAGGATCGGGTCGATACTCCGGTCTCGATGTATGCCGCGACCAAGCGCATGACCGAGTTGATGAGCCACACTTACGCCCATCTGTTCGATATTCCGGCCACGGGGTTCCGGTTTTTTACCGTCTATGGTCCCTGGGGCCGGCCCGACATGGCTGCCTTCCTTTTCACGCGCGCCATTCTCGCAGGCGAGCCGATCCGGGTTTTCAACCACGGGCGGATGAAGCGCGATTTCACTTATATCGACGATATTGTCGCGGGCGTGCTGGCGGTCCTTGACAAGCCGCCACAAAGCATCGACGGAGGCGCGCCGCAACGGGTCTACAATCTGGGCAACCACCGCAGCGAGGACCTCATGCACTTCATCGAGGTGCTGGAGAGTGCGCTCGGCCGCAAGGCCGAAAAGATTTTCGAGCCGCTCCAGCCGGGCGACGTGCCCGAAACCTTCGCCGATATCGAGGCCAGCCGGCGCGATTTCGGGTTTGATCCCCGAACCACGATCGAGGACGGATTGCCGCGCTTCGTCGCGTGGTATCGCGATTATTACGGCGTTTAGAAGGGTCCCCGATCCTCGTTAGTACAGGCCGTCGAGCTCCGCGCCATAAAGGCGTTTCAGTTCGTTGCGGCGGATTTTCATGCTCGGCGTCATCAGGCTGTTCTCGATGGTGAAGGGCTCCTTTGCGATCATGAACCGCCGCACGCGCTCAACCTGGGAAAGTGTCTTGTTGACCTCCTCGATGGCCGTGCCGATGGCCTTGCGGAACTCCGCATCCTCGGCCAGTGCCGCCAGATCGGCCTCACCCGTTCGGCCTTTTTCCTCGAGCCACGACGCGATGAAATCCTCGTCCGGCACGATCAGTCCCACGAGATAGGGGCGCTTGTCTCCATAGACCATGGCCTGACTGATCTCGGCCCGCAGCGTAAGGAAGCCCTCGACCCGTTGGGGTGAGACGTTGTCGCCCCCCGAATTGACGATGATGTCCTTCTTGCGGTCGGTAATCTCGAGGTAGCCGTCTTCGTCCAGCGCCCCGACATCGCCGGTATGAAGCCAGCCGTCCCGGATGGTCTCGGCCGTGGCTTCCGGGTTCTGCCAGTAGCCCTGCATCACGAGCTCGCCACGGACGAGAATTTCACCGTCCTCGGCGATCCGCAGATCGACCCCGTCGAGCGGCCGGCCTACCGTGTGCATCTTGACCGCGAAAGGCGGATTGCAACTGATGACCGGCGCGGCCTCGGTCTGGCCGTAGCCCTGCAGCAGACGCAGCCCCAAAGCCTCGAAAAACTCGCCGACCTCGACATTGAGGGGCGCGCCGCCCGAGACCAGCGCCTTCAGTCGCCCGCCGAACCGCGCCTTGACCTTTCGGCGCACGAGCCGGTTGAGCAGCTTGTCGAGTATGCGCTCGCCCAGGTTCAGGCTTTCGGGCTCGTGCTTACGCTTGAGCCCCAGCTCGACGGCCTTGAAAAACAGCCGCTGCCGGCTCGCGGGCTGCTGCTCCAGCCCGCGCAGGATACGCGCGCGCATCGATTCGTAGAGACGCGGGACGGCCGTCATGATGGTGGGGCGCACTTCCTGCATGTTGGTCGCCAGCGTCTCGACCCCCTCGGCATAATAAATCTGGGCGCCGATCGAGATCGGGAAAAACTGGCCGGCCGTGTGCTCGTAGGAATGCGAAAGCGGCAGGAATGAGAGAAATATCTCATTGCCGAGCCCCATTTCCCGAAGCAGCCCGTAAGCACCCATGCAATTGCAGATGATCGCCCCGTGGCTGAGCATCACACCCTTGGGCGCGCCGCCGGTGCCGGATGTGTAAATGAGACAGGCCAGATCGTCGCGCGCCGTCTGGCTCACGCGCGCCGCGACGAAATCCTCGATGCCTTCGCCGGCCTCAAGCGTGTCCTGCCAGCCATAGACCGGGACATCACCCTGCTGGTCAACATCGGCATCGTCCATCGTGACGACAAAACGGGTCTGCGAAGATTTGTAGGCGGCCGGCAGCAGGTGGCGCGATATCCGGCGCGAGGAGACGATCGCCGCCTTGGCGTGGGCATCGTCCAGAACGTGCAGATGGTCGGTCAGCGTGTTGGTCGTGTACGCCGGCACAGTGACGCCACCCGCCGCCATGATGGCGAGATCGGCGATCAGCCATTCGGGCCGGTTTTCCGAACAGAGCACCACCCGGTCGCCGTCGCGCACCCCGCGCTGGCGCAACCCGCGCGCCATGGCCGTGGCCTGGGCGGCGGTTTCCTGCCAGGTGACCGGATGGTACTTTCCCGACCGCCTGGTCCAGAGGAAGGGCTTGTCGCCAAGTTCCGCCGCGCGGTCGAAAAACATTTGGGTCAATGAGGTAATCTGGCTGTAATCGGGCGGTTTCGCCATGACGCTCCCCGGTCGTTGTGCTGCTCGCGGCCCGGTCTGGTCCGGCGCCTTCCTCCGTGCCAATTCCGCCTGATGCGCCGGAGATTGCCGCCTTGCAGCGCTCTCGCCCTCCGGCACCGCTTCTTGGCGGCAGGCGGCTGCCATCTTATATGAGTTATCGTGAAGGAGTAACCAATGACCGCCAAACCGCCCGTTGAGAAGATGACGACCGAAACCGCGACCCCGGAGGCCCCTGAGGCCCCTGAGGCGTCGGAGGCCCTGCCCTTGTGGGACCTTACGGATCTCTATCGCAGCCCGAACGCGCCGGAGCTTGTGGACGATCTGGCCGGGGCCGAGGCGGCGGCGCGCGATTTTGAGACGGAATACAAGGGCTGCCTCGCCAGGCTGGATGCCCGGGGCTTGGAGGCTGCAATCAGCGCCTACGAGACTATCGCGGAGACGCTCTCGCGCGTCCTGGGCTACGCCTATCTGCGATATGCCGGCGATGTCAGCCTGGCGGAGAACGGCCGCTTCCTCCAGTCCATGCAGGAGCGGGCCAACGACATCTCGAGCCACACGCTGTTCTTTGAGCTCGAGCTCAACTGTCTTGCGGAAGATCACCTGGCAGGCCTGCTGGCCGAGCCCGGCCTCGCACATTATCGGCCATGGATCGAGAATACGCGCATTCACAAGCCCCATCAGCTTTCCGACGAGATCGAGCGGCTGCTGCACGACAAATCCGTTGCGGGGGCGAATGCCTGGATCCGGTTGTTCGATGAAACCATGGCCGCCCTCCGCTTCCGGCTCGACGGCAGGGACCTTACGATCGCGGAAACACTGGACCGTCTCTCTCATCCGGATGTTGCGGTTCGCCGCGAGGCTGCTCATGCGGTCGGAGATGTGCTGGCCCAAAATGTGCGGGTCTTCACGCTCATTACCAATACGCTCGCAAAGGACAAGGAGGTGGAGGACCGCTGGCGTAAATATCCTACCCCCATGTCACCTCGCCATCTCTCGAATCTCGTGGAGGATGAGGTGGTCGAGGCGTTGCGGTCTGCCGTGCGCGGTGCCTATCCGCGATTGTCTCACCGCTATTACACCCTGAAGGCCAAATGGTTCGGCGGGGATCGGCTGGATTATTGGGACCGCAACGCCCCCCTGCCGGACGAGGATCACCGGGTCATTCCCTGGGCCGAAGCGCAAGCCACCGTGCTCGATGCCTACGGCCGGTTTTCGCCCGTGATGCAGGACACTGCAGCAACCTTCTTCGCCCGGAACTGGATCGACGCGCAAGTCCGGCCCGGTAAGGAATCGGGTGCCTTTTCCCATCCCACGGTACCAACGGTGCATCCCTATATCCTTCTCAACTACCAGGGCAAGACACGCGATGTGATGACGCTCGCCCACGAACTGGGCCACGGTGTCCATCAGATGCTGGCCGGACCCAAGGGATATCTCCTGGCGGATACACCGCTGACCCTGGCCGAAACCGCCTCCGTTTTCGGCGAAATGCTTACCTTCCGTTCCATGCTGGATAAGGAAAGTGAGCCCCGCCGGCGACGCGCGATGCTGGCGCAGAAGGTGGAGGACATGCTCAACACGGTCGTCCGCCAGATCGCGTTCTACGAGTTCGAGATCCGCGTTCATGCGGAGCGCAGGAAGGCTGAGCTGCTCCCGGAGGATCTCGGCCGGATCTGGATGGAGGTTCAGGGCGAAAGCCTCGGGCCGGCGCTCAGGTTCGACGACCAGTACAGGCACTTCTGGGCCTATATCCCGCACTTCATCCATTCTCCGTTTTACGTCTACGCCTACGCGTTTGGCGATTGTCTGGTAAACGCGCTCTACGCCGTCTTCGAAAAAGGCGAGCCGGGTTTCGCCGAACGCTATCTCGACATGCTCCGCGCGGGTGGCGCCAAGCGCCATCGGGAATTGCTGGCACCCTTCGGCCTCGATGCCTCCGACCCTGATTTCTGGGCCTTGGGGCTCGGCGTCCTCGAGGGCTTCATCGACGAGCTCGAGGCGGCCGACCAGGAGGTGGATTAGGCATCCAGTGGAAAGGCCTTGAAGCGGGGCCGGGCTTCGCGCATGTTTGCGCTGCCGCACCTGACCGCGTGCTCGCCTCGGCCCCGGCGACGTCCTTCGGCACCTTTTCCGGGCTGCCGAAGGCTCCGGATACGCGAGTCAGGAGATCAAGAGTTTCGGGGGATCAGGATAAAGCATGCGGATAGCGATACCGAAAGAACGCCGCGCCGGCGAAACCCGTGTGGCGGTGACGCCCGATTCGATCAAGAAATACATCGCGCTCGGTGCGGAGGTTGTCGTGGAAGCGGGCGCCGGCGCCGGCGCCGCGATCCCGGACGACGCGATGACCCAGGCCGGTGCCACCATGGCGCCCGATCTCGAGGCCTGTTTGCGTGACGCCGACATCGTGCTCAAGGTGCAGCGGCCCCTCAAGGCGGGCGAGGGCGAGGTCGACGAACTGGCACTTATTCCGAAGGGCGCGCTGCTTGTCGGCAATTTGCAGCCCTTTGGCGATCGCGAGGCGGCCGAGGCCTATGCGCGAGCCGGGCTGACGGCGTTTGCCATGGAGCTGATGCCGCGCATCAGCCGGGCGCAATCCCTCGACACGCTCTCCTCGCAAAGCAATCTGGCCGGCTACAAGGCGGTCGTCGATGCGGCCGCCATGCTGCCGCGCGCCTTTCCGCTCATGATGACGGCCGCCGGCACCGTGCCGCCGGCAAGGGTGCTGGTGCTGGGGGCCGGCGTGGCCGGACTTCAGGCGATCGCCACCGCCAAGCGCCTGGGCGCGGTCGTCTCCGCCTTCGATGTGAGGCCCGCGGTAAAAGAGCAGGTGCAGAGCCTGGGCGGTAAATTCATCGAAGTGCCGGTGGAGGAAGGCGAGGAGGGCGAGACCGCGGGCGGCTACGCATCGGAAATGAGCGAGGACTACAAGCGCCGGCAGGGCGAACTGGTGGCGGAGACCGTCAAAAGCCAGGATGTCGTGATTTCGACGGCGCTCATTCCGGGCAAGCCGGCGCCGCGGCTCGTGTCGGCGGCAATGGTCGAAAGCATGAAGCCGGGTGCGATCATCATGGATCTGGCGGCCGAGACCGGGGGAAACTGCGAACTGACACGACCGGGGGAGATCATCGAGGCCCACGGCGTGACCATTGTCGGCCACCTCAACGTTCCGGCGCGCATTCCGGCTGATGCGAGTTCTCTTTTCGCGCGAAACCTTGCCAATTTCGTCACCCTCATGGTCAAGCCCGAGGAGGACCAGCCGGTCATCGACTGGGAGGATGACGTCTTCAAGGGCACGGCCCTGACCCGGGATGACAAGGTCGTCCATCCGATTCTCATTGGCGGGGAGAGCTAGGTCATGGAATTCCAATCCCTCTCGAAAGTCGCGGATGCCACTGCCACCTCGGTCCATGCCGGGGCTGATCCGATCGTGCTCGCCTTCACGGTCTTCGTGCTGGCCATTTTCGTCGGCTATTACGTTGTCTGGAGTGTTACGCCGGCCCTTCATTCGCCCCTGATGTCGGTGACCAACGCCATTTCCAGCGTCATCATCGTGGGCGCCCTTATCGCCGCGGGTCCGAATGACGTCAGCCTGTCGTCCGTCATGGGGCTGATCGCGGTGGTGCTGGCCTCGGTCAATATCTTCGGGGGCTTTATCGTCAGTCAGCGCATGCTGTCCATGTTCAAAAAGAAAAAGAAGTAGGGGAAGCGCCATGTCGGAGAATCTTACGGCCTTCGCCTATCTGCTGGCCTCGATCTGCTTCATCCTCGCGCTGCGCGGACTGTCCTCGCCCGAAACCGCGCGCCAGGGCAATTTTCTGGGCATCGCGGGCATGGCCATCGCCGTGGCAGCCACGCTGGCCAGCAACGAAGTACTGAACTACACCTACATCGCCATCGCTGTTCTGATCGGCGGGACGATCGGCACGATTATCGCACGCCGGATTTCGATGACGGCGCTGCCCCAACTCGTCGCCGCCTTTCACTCCCTGGTCGGGCTGGCGGCCGTTCTGGTGGCAGCCGCCGCGTTTTACGCGCCGGAAGCCTACGGCATCGGCGTCGCGGGCAATATCAAGACGGTCAGCCTTGTGGAGATGAGCATCGGCGTGGCCATCGGCGCGGTCACCTTTACCGGCTCCATCATCGCCTTTGGCAAGCTGCAGGGGCTGATCACCTCGGCCCCGCTCGTGTTTCCGCTGCAGCATCCGCTTAACGCTGCCCTCGGTCTCGGGCTGGTGGCACTTGTGGTGCTGTTCTGCCTCGGCCAATCGGTGGAGCTGTTCTGGGCGATCGCCTTCCTGGCGCTGGTCATCGGCGTGCTGCTCATCGTGCCGATCGGCGGCGCCGACATGCCGGTCGTGATCTCGATGCTGAACTCATACTCGGGCTGGGCCGCGAGTGGCATCGGCTTCACCCTGGGCAACAATCTCCTGATCGTCACCGGCGCGCTGGTGGGCGCCAGCGGCGCCATCCTGTCCTACATCATGTGCAAGGGGATGAACCGCTCCTTTTTCAACGTGATCCTGGGGGGCTTCGGCGCGGAAGGGTCGGCCGGGGCCGTGGACATGGGGGACCGGACCGTTAAATCGGGTAGTGCGGAGGACGCGCGTTTCCTGATGGAGAATGCCGAAAGCGTCATCGTCGTGCCAGGCTACGGCATGGCGGTCGCCCAGGCGCAGCACGCGTTGCGCGAAATGGTGGATCTGCTCAAAGGCGCCGGGGTAGAGGTGCGCTATGCCATCCATCCCGTCGCGGGCCGCATGCCAGGACACATGAACGTCCTGCTGGCCGAGGCGAGTGTCCCTTATGACGAGGTTTTCGAGCTTGAAGATATCAACCGGGATTTTTCCTCGACCGACGTGGTGTTCGTGATCGGCGCGAACGACGTGACGAATCCGGCCGCGCGCGATGACCCCACCAGTCCGATCTATGGCATGCCCATCCTGGATGTGGACAAGGCCAAATCGGTCCTGTTCGTCAAGCGTTCGCTGTCGCCGGGCTATGCCGGGATCGACAACACGCTCTTCTATAACGACAAGACGATGATGCTTTTCGGTGACGCCAAGAAAATGTGCGAGGACATCGTCAAGGCGTTTGAATAGACGGCCGGCGAATGGCCTGGAATGATAAAAGCCGCGCCGGCTATGCCGGGGCGGCTTTTTTGTTCTGGATGAGGCGGGTGGCGGGGCGTGCCGCCCTGGCGATCTAGTAGCCTTCCCGCTCCAGGCGTTTGCGCATCAGCTTGCGGTGCCGACGCAGGGCTTCGGCCCGCTCGCGGGCGCGTCGCTCCGACGGCTTCTCGTAATTCCGGCGCAGCTTCATTTCGCGGAAGATGCCCTCGCGCTGCATTTTCTTCTTCAGCGCGCGCAGGGCCTGATCGACATTGTTATCGCGAACGACGACGTTAACGATGGTTCTCACTCCAGTCTGCGCCCGGATCATGTCCGGGCATTTTCGGATCCCGTTTGCGCCCGTCTTTTCCCCGGGCCGTTCCCCCTGCGCTGGCCCGCCGGCCCACTCCATGATTCCATGGCAGCCGATGGGCAGGTTTGTCCCGCGCCGGGGCCGGCTTTCTAACACACTCCCACAGACCATGGAAGAGGCGGCGACGAAAGTGCAAAAAGCGCCTGGTGCCGAGCGTTTCCCCGGGATTTCCGCCCGATTCGGACCCTGCGCCGTCTGGTCCGTTGCAGCGACCCCCCTGGCTCGGGCAAGATTGTCCCGGGGCGAATATCCCGCCCGCCGCGTAAAATACCGATACAGGCGTCCCCGGGCGCCTGGTCGAAAGGAGAGCCATGACACCGCCGTCCGATACCGAGACGCCGAGCGCGCTGGATGCCCTTAGGGGGAAATTGATGATGGCGGCCCTGCCCCACGTCACCTTCGAAGGTTGGAGCCGGGCGGCGCTCGAGATGGCGGCGGCGGATCTCGGCCTCGAAGGCGCTGACGTGGACCGCGCCTTTCCGGAGGGACCGATCGGCACCCTCGACTGCTTCAGCGCCTGGGCGGATCGTCAGCTTGAAGCGGAGGCCGCCGGCTGGGGTGGCGATCCGGAATGGGCGGAAAAAGGATTGCGCGAGCGGGTATCGGCACTGGTGCGCCGGCGGATCGAGATCGTCTCCCCCTACAAGGAAGCCGTCTCGCGCGGCGCGTCCTTTCAGGCATTGCCGCAAAACGCGCCCACCGCTCTAAAATGCCTCAGCCGCACCGTGGACACGATCTGGCAGGCGGCCGGCGACCGGTCGGCTGATTTCAGCTATTACACGAAACGCATGACCCTGGCCGGCATATACGGGGCCACGCTGCTCTACTGGCTTACCGATAATTCTGAGGGCAATGCCGAGACGTGGCGTTTCCTCGATCGCCGATTGGCCGGCCTCCGGGCATTCGGGGAACTGACCCGCCAGTGCAAGAGCGCGCTGGCTCACATGCCGGATCCGTTTCGCATCCTCGGCAGTTTTCGCCGCCCACCGGGTCCATCCGGACGCTGACTTCGGGACTCAGCCCTTCGATAACGGCTTCAGTCGGGTGATGTGTCCCATCTTGCGGCCTGGCCGAGGGGCGTCCTTACCGTAAATGTGAAGCTTGACGCCAGGCGTGCCGGCATGGCGTTGCCAGTCGCGCACCTCATCGCCGATCAGATTTTTCATTTCGGCGTCGGCCAGCCGGCGCGGCGAGCCAAGCGGCCAGCCGGCGACGGCCCGGACGTGTTGCTCGAACTGGCTGGTCTCGGCCGCCTCGATGGTCCAATGCCCCGAATTGTGTGGCCGCGGGGCGATTTCGTTGACCAGCACCCGGTCGTCGCGGGTTACGAACATTTCCACGGCGAGGAGCCCCACCAGATCGAGCCCGTCGGCGATGGCATCCGCGATGCGCTCCGCCTCCCGCGCGACCCTGGCCGGGACGATGGTCGGGTCCGCCGGCGCGATGGTGGTATCCAGGGTGTGGTTGACGTGGCGGTTCTCGACCGTATCGAAATGCGCTTCGCTGCCGTCCAGCCCGCGCGCCACGATGACGGAAATCTCGCACTTGAAATCGACGAAGGCTTCGAGCACCGCGGCCTCTGTATTCAGTGCCCGCCAGGCGGCATCAAGATCGCTGGCGGGTTCGAGGCGCTGCTGGCCCTTGCCGTCATAGCCGAAGCGGCTGGTCTTCAGGATGCCTGGCAGACCGATTTGCCTGGCTGCGGTGTGGAGAGCATCCGGCGAGGTAATTTCGGCATACGGGGCTGTGGCGATTCCGAGGCCCTTGATGAAGGATTTTTCCAGCGCCCGGTCCTGGGAAATCCTGAGCACATTCCAGCCCGGCCGGACCGGTACGTGGTCCGCCAGCAGCTTGACCGATTCGTGCGGGATATTCTCGAATTCGAACGTCACGACATCGACCGCGCGGGCGAAGGCGTCGAGCGCCGCCCGGTCATCATAAGCGGCTCGCGTCGCGCGATCCGTGACCTGCGTCGCCGGCGCGTCGCCGGGCGGACAGAAAACATGGCTGCGAAACCCGAGGCGGGCGGCCGCCAGCGCCGTCATGCGGCCGAGCTGGCCACCGCCGATAATGCCGATCACGGCACCCGGGGCGAGCGCGGCTGATCGTTTCGGGTCGCGCCCTGTCGCCACGGTCAATCCCGTTTCCGGGGGTCGAGGCCGACCGCCTCCGTCTGGGCGCGCCGCCAGGCTTCCAGCCTGTCCGACAAGGCCGGATCGTCGAGCGCCACGATCGATGCCGCCAGCAATCCGGCATTCCTGGCCCCGGCCTTGCCGATGGCGAGGGTGCCGACCGGGACGCCGCCGGGCATTTGGGCGATCGAAAGCAGACTGTCCAGGCCCTTGAGGGCCGCGCTTTCCACCGGCACGCCCAGAACCGGCAGGATGGTCATGGCGGCGGCCATGCCCGGGAGATGGGCCGCGCCGCCGGCGCCCGCCACGATGACCCGGATTCCCCGATCGCGCGCCTTGGTTGCATAGGCATATAGGCGGTCTGGCGTGCGGTGGGCCGAGACGATCCGCGTTTCATGGACAACGCCAAGCTCGTCGAGGATGTCGGCCGTGTGCTTCATGGTCGCCCAGTCGGACTGGCTTCCCATGATAATGCCGATCCTGGGCGTCGCCGGCGCGTCGGCGCTGTCCGCCATCTTGGATCTCCCCTTGCCCGGCCGGGGCCGGAAAAAGTGCGGATTATAGGGTGAGGGGCGGCCGCCGCAAGCGCTGAGATAAGGCCGGAAGCCGGGCCCTGATCACGAAACGGCCGTCGGCGTGCGCCAGGCCGCCCCGTTTCCCGGAAAGATTTCCTTAAGCATCCCCCCTTAGGGTCCGTCTGGACCCGGCCGCGAGATGTCGGCCGCAATCCGCCCAAGTGGGGAGGGTGCGCCAGAACATGAAGATTTCCAGCCGACAGCCCGTCTCGCCGGGCCGACCGGCCGCCGGTGCGGGAGGTGCTGCGCCCGCGCCGTCCGCGCAGCCGGCAGGGGGTCAGCCCGCCCTCCGTCCGGTCAGCGATACGGCCTCGATCATGAACATTCCCTCGGCCGAACTGACGCCCAAGGTACAGGCGGCCATTCAGGGGCTGATGCGCGAAGTTGCCAATCTTCGCGAGGAACTGAAGAAAAGTCAGGCGCGGATTTCGTTTCTGGAAAAACTTGCGGATGAGGACACGCTGGTGCCCGCGCTCAACCGCCGGGCCTTCATCCGCGAGCTCACCCGCACGATCGCGTACACTCAGCGCTACGAGACGAAAAGCAGCCTGATTTACTTCGATATCAATCGCATGAAGCAGTTGAACGACACTTACGGGCACGGCGCCGGTGATGCGGCTTTGACGTGGGTCGTGGATGTGGTTTCCCGCAACGTTCGGGAGTTCGATGTTATCGGCCGGCTGGGAGGCGATGAGTTCGGCGTCATCCTGGTGAATGCCGATGAGGAGACCGCGCTCGAGAAAATGCAGAGCCTCGTCGCCCGGATCGAGGCCGAGCCCTTCGCCTGGAACGGCGATACGATCCTGCTCAAGGTCTCGGCCGGCTCGTTTACTTTTGCGGGTGGTGATCAGAGCGCCGATTCGGCCATCGCCGCCGCCGACCGCGCAATGTACGAGAACAAGCGCCCCAACGGGGAATGATTCGCCCCATTCGGGCTTCGCGCTGCCCATCCCACCTCATTTCATGTTGCCTGAATTGGCGTTAGGCTAGCGTCTTTCGCCCCGGGCCCGCGGGCACCGGATTTTCGGGAATCGGAAAGGAGAGGGCGCGCGTGCCAGGCAAGCGAATCGGTATTCTCACGAGTGGCGGGGATTGCGCCGGCCTCAACGCCATTATCCGGGCCGTCACCCGGCGCGCCCTTCACGGCTACGACTGGGAGGTTGTCGGCATCCGCGAGGGCATAACCGGGCTGCTCTCACGCCCCGTGGAGCATGAGGTCCTCACCCTCAACCGCGTTTCGGGTCCGGTCATGCGCCAGGGCGGCACCATTCTGGGGACGACCAATCGCGGCAACCCGTTTTCCTATCCCGGCGCCGACGGCACCACGACCGACCGGTCGGCCGAGGTGATCGAGGGCTTCCGCTCGCTTGGCCTCGAGGCCTTGATCGGGGTTGGCGGGGACGGCAGCTTGCGGATTCTTCAGCGCCTCGCCTGCCAGGGTGGAATCAACTTTGTCGGTATTCCCAAGACCATTGATAACGATATCGGGCCGACCGAGTTGGCGGTGGGTTACATGACGGCGGTCAATGTCGGCACCGAGGCGCTCGACCGGCTGCAGCCCACGGCCGCCAGCCACAGCCGGGTCATGGTGCTCGAAGTGATGGGCCGCGACGCCGGCCATATTGCCATCGCGGCCGGTATCGCGGGAGGCGCCGACGTTATTCTGATTCCGGAAATTCCTTATGAGATCGGGGAGATCGCCGACCATATCCGCGAAATCCGCCGCCGCGGGCGGAATTTCGCCCTTGTCGTAGTCGCGGAAGCGGTCCGGACCGAGGCCGGCGAGACCGTCTCCCAGACCCAGGCCCACGGGGCTTCCACCTATGGCGGGATCGGCAGCTATCTGGCCCGGCGTATAGGCGAGACGACGGGCGCCGATACGCGCGTGACGGTCCTCGGCCACGTTCAGCGCGGCGGCGAGCCGACGGCGATCGATCGGCTGATCGCCTCGGCCTTCGGCGTGCGGGCAGTGGACATGATCGCCGCCGGTCGCTTCGATCGCATGGTCGCCTGGCACCAGCGCCAGGTTATCGAGGTTCCCCTCGAGGACGCCACCGCCGGGCCGGCGCTGGTCGACGTGAACGGCACGCTGGTCGGGACGGCCCGCGGGCTCGGTGTGTATATCGGCCGGACGACGGGAGAAACGGCGGGAGAAACGACGGGAGAAACGGCGGGATGAGCGCGGCAGTGACCGAGGAGTTCTGGGGATTCTCCCTCGAATTTTACGGGCGGGAGGGGATCAGTGACCTCTGCCTGCGGCTTCAGGACGAGGGCGGCTTCGATGTCGATTACGTTCTGCTGGCGTTCTGGATGGGGCTGTCGGGCCGCGGGCGGCTGAGCGATGCGGAACTCGAGGCCGGTCTCAAAGCGACGACGCCGTGGAACGAGGGCGTCGTCAAGGTGCTGCGTCAGGTCCGCCGGACATTGAAACACGCACCCGGCGCAGCGCCCGCGGAGGCGGCCACCAACTTCCGGAAGGAGATACTCGCGCAGGAACTCGAAGGCGAACGGATCGAGCATATGATCCTTGTGCGCACGCTTGGTGAGAAGCCGGCCGAGAGCGGGCTGCCGGCCGAGCGCCGTCTCTCCGATGCCGACCATAATTTCCGCCGTTATGCCGCGGTATCTGCTGCGTTTCGCACTGCGGCACCGGGCCTTTCCGAAACGGCCCTGGACGATATCCTGACGGCGCTGCTGGCGCGTGCGATGCCGGAGGCGGGCGCCGCGGCCGCGAGTCGGGCCTAGGGGCAGGGGTTTAGTTGTGCCGGCGAGGGGCGTATCATCCCCCGGAAGGTGTCGTGATGGTCAGGAAGGGAGGCTTGCTGTGGCTGCAACGGATCGGATCAGGACTTTGAAAGCCCGCCACAAGGAAATCGACGATTCTCTCACCCAGGAAAACAACCGACCACACCCCGATGACTCACTGCTAAAAGATCTGAAGCTCCAGAAGCTCCGCCTCAAGGACGAAATACGCGCTCTCAAGACCTGATGGCGCCGGGGGCCCGGCGGGCTAAAGCGATTCCGCCTGCTGACGCAGCTTGAATTTCTGGATCTTGCCGGTCGATGTTTTTGGCAAGGCGGCGAAGACGATCGTCTTGGGCACCTTGAAATGCGCCATATTGTCCCGGCAAAAAGCGATAATCTCTTCCTCGGTTGCCGTCTTGCCATCCTTCAGGGTGACGAAGGCGCAGGGCGTTTCGCCCCATTTCTCGTCCGGACGCGCAACGATGGCGGCTTCCAGCACGGCCGGATGGCGGTACAGGATACCTTCCACCTCGATGCTGGATATATTTTCGCCGCCTGAAATGATGATGTCCTTGGACCGGTCGCGCAGCTCGATATACCCGTCGGGATGCAGGACGCCGAGGTCGCCGCTATGGAACCAGCCGCCCCGGAACGCCTCGTCGGTGGCTTTCGGGTTCTTGAGATAACCCTTCATCACGATGTTTCCGCGAAACATCACTTCGCCCATGGTCTCGCCATCGGCCGGCACCGGCTCCAGCGTCTCCGGATCGGCCACCATCAGACCCTCGAGCGAGGGATAGCGGACCCCCTGGCGTGATTTGAGGCGGGCCCTTTCGCTGGCGTCCAGATCGTCCCATTGCTCCTGCCATTCGGAAATGGTGGCGGGGCCGTAGGTCTCCGTCAGGCCGTAGAGGTGAATCACCCGGAAGCCCTGGCTTTCCATGCCCTGAATGACGGCGGCTGGTGGCGGGGCGCCGGCGGTCATCACATTGACCGTATGGGGAAGCGGCTTCTTTGCCGTCTCGGGCGCGTTGTTGATCATGTTCATCACAATGGGCGCGCCGCAGAAATGTGTCACCTTGTGCTGCGCCAGCGCATCGAAGACCGGCGCCGCCTCGACCCGGCGCAGGCAGATATTAGTCCCGGCGGCGGCGGCCACGGTCCACGGGAAGCACCAGCCGTTGCAATGGAACATCGGCAGGGTCCAGAGGTAGACCGGCGACTCCGTCATATTACCTACCACCATGTTCGACAGCGACATGAGATAGGCGCCGCGGTGATGGTAGACGACGCCCTTGGGATTACCGGTCGTCCCCGACGTGTAATTCAGCGTGATCGCGTCCCATTCATCCGCGGGCGGCTCCCAGGTAAAATCCGGATCGCCTTCGGCGAGAAACGCCTCGTATTCGGTGGCGGCGAAATCGGGGCTGGCCTCTCCCTTAAAGAGAGGATCCTCGATGAGGACGATCTCGGGCGGCTCCTCCAGGCGCTGGACGGCATCGTGGGCGAGGGCCGAAAATTCGCGATCGACGAAAAGCATCCGCGCGGCGCCGTGTTCGAGGATAAAGGCCACGATGGGGGCATCGAGACGGATATTGATTGAATTGAGAACCGCGCCCGCCATCGGGACCGCGAAATGCGCCTCGAAATGGGCGGGGGTGTTGGGAGCCAGAATGGCGACCGTCTCGTTCTTGCCGATCCCGCGTTTGGCGAGAGCCGAGGCAAACCGGCGGCATCGCGTGTAGACCTCGGCCCAGCTCAGCCGCAAATCGCCGTGGACGATCGCCGTCCGCTCGGGGAAAACCCGGGCTGACCGGTCGAGATAGGTTAGCGGCGTGAGTTGCTGAAAATTTGCTGCATTCCTGCCGAGATGCTCGTCATAGACGCTGGACTGTGCGGTCATCTTGCGTTCTGTACCCCCCGATATGCCAATGGAAACCGTGTTCTGCCGTTCCGTGCCGTGCGATCCGGGATGCCCGCCTCAGGCGGCGCGAAGATGGGCCTCGATCCTGGCCCACCCCGGCGCGCCCAGCTCGGCCAGGTTTCGGCGCATCTCGTCGGACAAATCGTCCGCGATCGCCACCTCGTAAGATGGCCGCGCCTGCACTCGCGCGACCCAGTCGCTGACGCGAGGATGTCCATCCTCGAAAAGTGCCGTCCAGCCGAACTGGATGAGGGTCTGGAAATATGGCGCGAGGCAACAATCCGTGATCGAGAACATATCCCCGCTCATCCACGGCCGGTCGCGCAGCACATCCTCCATATCCACGATGGTCTGAGCGTAGACGCCGACGGCGTCGGCGACATCGGGCGCATCGAGGCCCATTTTCACCAGGCGTTTCTGGCGCTCGCGGCGCTGCTTTTCCGGCACCCGATCGAGGATCGCCTCGCGCTCGGCTTCAGGGAGTTCCATCAGCTTCGGGCGCATGACAAGCGGCCATTGCAGGGCGCCACAGGAGGGATGCAGCTTGTTGTCCACATGCTTCATCCAAAGCCGCATGCGCGCGATTTCGTATGGGTCGGCCGCGCGAAGCGCGGGCTCGGGAAAGCAATCCTCGAGATATTCGCAGATGATAGAGGATTCCACGATTGGGCGGCCATCATGCACCAGGGTCGGGACCACGCCGGCCGGGTTCAGCTTCAGGTATTCCGGCCTCAGGTTCTCTTTTTCCGGCAGGTTGACGTGGCGCTTCGTGTAATCGACGGCCTTTTCGGCGAGCACCAGTCGCACCTTCTGCGCGCAGGGCGACATCGGGTGCGTATAGAGTTCAAGCATGATCCGTCGTTCCCTAATTCGCGCCGCCCGTTCCTATTTCAGCTTGGCCAGCGCAGCCTGAGCGGCCTCCATATCCTCGGTGTAATGGGCGCCGCTGACGCCGATCCCGCCGATGAGCTGCCCGTCCACCATGATGGGGTAGCCGCCGCCCAGCACGGACGCCTGCCCCGAGGCCGGCAATCCCACGGTCAGCATCGGGTCGTCCTTGATGAAATCCCAAAGTTCGTGCGTTGCAATGGGGAAGCCGGCGCAGCTCTTGGCCTTCTGCTGTGCGATCGTGACGCTGAGGAGGGGTGCGCCATCCATGCGCAGGAAGGCCAGCAGGTTGCCGCCGTCATCGACAATGGCGATGCTGAGCGGCTTTTCCATCTTGTTGGCGGCCTCCTCGGCGGCCGAAATCATGGTGACGGCGACGCTGGCGGTAAGGACTTTCTTGCTGGGCAAATCGGCCATGGCGTGTCTCCCTGTTCCGGCCCGTCCTCGCGGGCCGTGGTGGTTGGCGGGCTGGCCGCCGGACCGGCAGCCGGGCGGCGGTGCCCGACTTTACCCGGCTGGCGGCTCGTCGCAAACCCCGCCCGCCGTCCGGGCGAGCCTCAAACGAGATGAAATCCGAGGCCGGTGGCGATGAGGTGAAGCCCGGCAATCACGACGAGGGTATAGCAAAGCCGGTAGAAAAGGGCCTGGTTAACCCGGCTGTGAAGCCAAATGCCGAGATACATGCCGAGCGGCGCGAGGGGCAGCAGCACTGCGGCGGTTGCCAGGTTGGTGCGGTCGAGCAGCCCGAGGGACCCGTAGGGCACGACCTTGGCGGCATTGATTGACGCAAAGACCACGACCATCGTGCCGACATAGATGGTCTTATCGAGGCGCCGGGGCAGCATGTAGACCTGGGCCGGCGGCGCGCCGGCATGGGCGACGAAGCTGGTCAGTCCGGCGACCGCCCCCCAGAAGCCCCCCTTGCGCCAGTCCTGTGGCCGGGCCGGTCTCTCGGCCGCGGCCGAAGCGCCCGACCGCCGGCCGAGCCAATAATCAACCGCGAAGGCAAGGGCGATAAGCCCGACGAGAAGCCGGATCAGGTTTTCCGAAAGATAGTCGGCGAGCAGCCACCCCAGGCCGACACCCGCCAGGCTGGCCGGCAGAAGAATGGCTACGCTGCCGGCGTCCCATTTGCCGCGATAGGCCCAGAGGCCGACACCATCCATGACGATCAGGACGGGCAGCAGGATGCCGATGGCCTGTAGCGGCGGCACGGCGAGCGAGACGAGGGGAACGGCGACAATTCCGAGACCGCCGGCGAAGCCGCCCTTGGAAATGCCGGTGATGAGGATCGCCGGCAGGGCGGCCGCGTAGAACCAGGGGTCGGTCAGCACGGGATCAGTCCACTCCCGCGCTGCGCGGCCCCGCGATCAGGAGGACTGCTCCGGGTCGTTCTCCTGCGCGTCGCCGTCGCTGGTCGGGGGGTTTTCGGGGTCTTCCGGCCAATGTTGCGCCGCCCCAGGGGCCTCCGTGCTCGCCGGCTTCGGCTGGTCGGGGTCTTCCGGCCAATGCGCCTCGGCTTTGTCTGCCTCCGAACCGCCGGTCAGCGTGGCCGCCGCGGTCGCCATTTCCTCGGCCTCTTTCTTGCGCTGGGCCTTGGCCGCCTCCTTCTCGGCGCGGGCCTTGGCCCGGTCCGCCCGGGCCTGCGCCTGGTCCAGCTCGACGACCTTGCAAAGCCCCAGCTCCACCGGGTCGCGCGGCGTGATATTGGAGGCGTTCCAGTGGGTGCGGTCCCGCACCGCCTGTATCGTGGGCTTGGTCGTGCCGATCAGGCGCGAAATCTGGGCGTCGGTCAGATCAGGGTAATGCTTGAGCAGCCAGGCGATGGCGTCCGGCTTGTCCTGGCGCTTGGCCACGGGCGTGTAGCGGGCACCCTTGGTCTTCCAGGCAGGCAGCGGGATGCTCCGTTTAGCCTGGACGAGTTCGGCCGTCGGGTCCTGTTCGCACCGCGCGATCTCCTCCTGGGTGAGCTGCCCGTTCCCGATCGGGTCCATGCCGCGCATGCTGGTATTGACCTCGCCATCGGCGATAGCCTGCACTTCCAGACGGTGCAGGCCGCAGAAATCCGCGATCTGATCGAAAGTCAGGCCGGTATTTTCCACCAGCCATACGGCGGTGGCCTTGGGCATCAACAGCTCGCTCATCAGGCCTCCAGAACGTGCGCCACGGTTCCCGGCATCTGCCCGAGCCGGAATTGAGCCGCACACCATGAACTCTACGGGGATGGCTTATATACACGCGCTCCGGTTCAGGGTTCAAGGATTTAGGCGGGTGGCGGCGCGGCGCGTGTCCTGGCGCCTCAGCCCGCCGGGACGAGCATGATCTTACCGATATGGGCGCTCGATTCCATGAGCTCATGAGCCGCCGCGGCGGCCGTGAGCGGAAAGCTTTGGTGGATGATCGGACCTACCTCGCCGGCCTCGATCAGGGGCCAGACCCGGGACCGGAGCCGGTCGGCAATGGCGGCCTTGGCGTCGACGGATTGGGGGCGGAGCGTCGAGCCGGTGATCGTCAGGCGGTTGCGCATCACCGGCATGAAATTGATCTCCGCCCTGGCGCCGCCCAGGAAGGCGATGAAGACGAGCCGGCCCTCCGGCGCCAGGCATTTCAGGTTCCGCGCGATATAGTCGCCGCCCACCATATCGATGACGACATCCACGCCGGCGCCCTCGGTCTCCTCCTCGATGACCGCGACGAAATCCTCCTCGCGATAGTTGATGGCGCGGGTGGCGCCGAGTTTCTCGCAGGCCGCGCATTTCTCGGCATTGCCCGCGGTGGTGTAGACGGTGCCACCAAATGCGCGGGCAAGCTGAATGGCAGTGGTGCCGATCCCGCTCGAGCCGCCATGCACGAGCAGGCGCTCGCCCTCGGCGAACCGGGCCCGGTCGAAAAGATTGGTCCAGACCGTGAAGTAGGTCTCGGGCAGGGCAGCCGCTTCCAGCAGGCTTCGGCCGCGGGGCACCGGCAGGCACTGGCGTGCGGGCGCCAGCGCGTATTCGGCATACCCGCCGCCCGTGACCAGCGCCGCGATCTGATCGCCGACCTGCCAGCCCGTCACCTCGGGCCCAAGTGCCACGATCTCGCCCGCGAATTCGAGCCCCGGGATATCGGACGCGCCGGGCGGCGGTGGATAGGCGCCGGCGCGCTGGATCGCGTCGGGCCGGTTGACGCCCGCGGCCGCGATTTTGACCAGAACGTCTCCGGGACCGGGAACCGGAACAGCCCGTTCCGCCGGTTTCAGCACCTCGGGGCCTCCCGGTTCGGTAATTTCGATGACGGTCATGGTGTCAGGCAGATCGGCCACGGCTCTCGCCTCCCGGGTTCTCAAGACAGGGTTCGAGGTCTAATCTGTCCCCTGAAGCGAGACAAGGGGCGAGACGGGTGTCGAAACAAGTGTCGAGACCAGGGGCGTGAAACGGATCGCGCGCGGCGAGGGCAACGGTTTCCGGGGGCGGCATGGAAGACGAGGAACTCGGTTGGCAGTCTCCGCACAGTGCGGAGACGTTCGAGAAAATGTCGATCGAGGAGATCGAAGGCTACATCGCCCGGCTCGAGGCCGAGATCGATCGCGCGCGCACCGTGATCGGGAAAAAACGCGGTCAGGCGGGCGCCGCCGAGGCGCTTTTCCGGAAATAGGCCGGAAAAAAAGACAGGTCGCCACCGGCCCACCGGCCCACCGGCCGTTAACCAAATCACAAGACTAGGGAGCTAGCCTCAAGGCTCGGTTGAGGTTTCGACCTTTTGGCCCGTCCCCGCTCTGGTGCGGGATGCCGGGCCGGATCCAACCCTCGATCACGCCTCCCTGTAAGAACTGGGCCGCCCTTCGGGAGCGGCCCATTTTTTTGGCCGCTTCCGTGTGGCCAGAAGAGAAACGGGCCGGCCGGGGCCGGCCCGTTTCACCAGTCTGCGCGCGGCGTGCCTACGCGGCTTCGCCGGTGATCGCCTTGCGCCAGGACTTGCCGGACCCGGACTCGATCTTGATGGTCCGGGGCTTCAGCGCTTCGGGGACCTCATGCACCAGATCCACGTGCAGGAGGCCGTTCTCGAGCGCGGCGCTCTTGACCTGGACATGCTCGGCCAGGTTGAAGCGGCGCTGGAACGAGCGCCCGGCGATCCCGCGATGGAGATAATGGCGGGTATCGGCGTCGGAATTGGCCTTGCCGGCGATGGTCAGGACATCTCCCTCAACGGAGATATCGAGGTCCTCGCGACTGAAGCCGGCCACCGCCATGGTGATGCGGTAGCTCTCTTCATCGACCTTCTCGATGTTGTAGGGGGGGTAACTCGGCATCTGATCGCGGGACGCGGCGTCGAGAAGTTCCGCGACACGATCGAAGCCGATCACGGACCGGAAAAACGGGCTGAAATCGATATCTTGCATTTCCATATCCTCCAATGAGCAACATGGTTAATCCGAAAAAAGGGAGGCCGGACACTCCATCGGTTCGGCAGTGGGCCGCCCGGAACGGCCCCCGACGGGACGCCGCTCCGTTCGACAATCTGGGTAGGGCCGGGAGATTTTCAAGGGGCGGGACGTGCGTCCGCAAGGCAGTCTGCCGCACCCGTTAAGGTTAATGGAAAAGGCCGGAAACCCGCGAGTTTTTGCGACAAATCGGGTCCCGATCGTGGTAATCTCAGGCCATGACACACGGCCCGGTTGCTTTCTTCAGTCGAACGTATGACGACGCGTTCGACCTGCTCCTGGACGCGCGGGACTATCTCTCGGATGGCCTCGCCCGTGATCGGGGCGGCCTGGGTCTGGCGGAACCGGGCGCGGCCGACGGCATCGGCCGGCTGGCGCTCAGCCGCGAGCTCCACCGCCTGACCAGCCGGATTACCAGCGTCATGGCCTGGTGCCTCGAGCAAAAGGCAGTCGCGCGGGGTGAAATTTCCGCCGCCCATTACGCCCGGCAGAAAAACCGGTTGGCCGGCCATCGGGTCAATCTCGTCCGGCCCCGCGATCCGGGTGGCGCCATCCCGCCCCGTCTCGGCCACCTGCTCGAGCGGTCCTACCGGCTTTATCTGAGGGCGCACCGGCTGGACCAGATGATCTATACCCGCGCGCCGAACGCACAGGCGGCGCGGCGGGGCTGAGCCGCCGCGCATTGGCCGGCAGGAGCACAAAAAAAGGGCCGCCAGAGGCAGCCCTTCGCGCGCATGAGCGCGGAGAATTGGGCGACGACCCTCAGCCGACGCCGAAATCCTTGAACCGGTTCTTGAACCGCGCCAACTGGCCGCCCGTATCGACCAGGTGCTGGAAACCGCCCGTCCAGGCCGGGTGCGTCTTTGCATCCACGTCCAGCTTCATCGTGTCGCCGGGCTTGCCCCAGGTAGAGCGCGTCGTGAACGTCGTGCCGTCGGTCATCACCACGTTGATCTCGTGGTAGTTGGGGTGAATGTCTTTTTTCATCCTTTTTTCCTTCCGGCCCCGCTTTCGGGGCCCGCTGCCGCGTTGGACGCGGCGCGCCTCGGCGGCGCAAAACGAGGGGCGGTTATAGCGAAGCCGGCCGTCCCCTGCAAGACGCCCCGGCAGCCCCGGAATCCGGGCCTTGCGGCTCCCTAGCGGTCGGTCAGGCGGAATTCGATGCGCCGGTTCTGCCGGAGCGCCTCCGGGCTCGTGCCCTCGGCGATGGGCTGATGCTCGCCGAAGCCCGTGGCCGCCAGCCGATTCGGCGGGATGCCGCTGTCAATCAGGTGCCGGACGACGGAAATCGCCCGCTCGGTCGAGAGCTCCCAGTTTGATTCGAACCGCTCGTTGTGGATCGGGCGCTGGTCCGTGTGCCCGTCGACGCGCAGAAGCCAGGACACATTATCGGGGATACGTGCGGATATTTCCTGCAGCGTTTCGGCCAGTTGACGGATCTGCGCCTGGCCGGCCTCGCCCAGCCGCGCTGAGCCGGTGGCGAAGAGGACCGAGGATTCAAAGACAAAGCGGTCGCCCACGATCCGGACATCGGCGCGCTCGCCCAGGACTTCGCGCAGCCGGCCGAAAAATTCGGACCGGTAGCGTTCGAGTTCCTGCGACCGCTTGGCCAGCGCGACATTGAGCCGCTTGCCAAGATCCTCGATTTCCAGAGTCTGCGCCGCAACCGTGGATTCGGACGCGGCCAGCACCTCCTCGAGGGCCGAGAGCTGGCGGCGCAGCGCCTCGATCTGCTGGCCGAGCGTGGCGATGCGTTCCGCCTGGTCTATCCGCGCCTCCTCGGAGGCGGCGAGCGCGGTGCTGGCGACCCGCGCGCGCTGGCCCGCCGCTTCGGCGGTGCTGGCCAGGGTGTCCCGTTCGGAAAGGGTTGCTTCAAGGGAGCTCTTCAACCGGTCACGCTCGGTGGTCAGCGTGGTGACCGCCTTGCGTTCGAGTGCGAGCTGATCGGCCAGCTGCTCGATCTGGGCGCTCAGCAGGTCGAGTGCGTCTTCCTTGGAGGTGACCTGCTGGGCGAGATAGACCTGGGCCACGGTGAAGATGAGCAGCATGAACACGAGCACGATGAGCAGCGCCGACAGGGCATCGACAAAGCCGGGCCAGGTGCTCTCGCTGTGGCGGTATCGCCGGGCAACGCTCGGGTAATACATGCTGGCTGCCTTTTTTTCTCAGCCGCTATGGGGCGGCGTCGCGCCGGAGCCGGCCGCATCGTCCCGGATGGTCGCGCCAAGCGTCCGGGCCAGCAGGCGGATTTCGCTCCTGAGATCGGCCAGCATCCGGTCGCGCCCGATGACCTGATCGTCCACCAGCCGGGTCAGCTGCACGTCGAGATGGCGCAGATGATCCTGGCTGGCTTCATCCAGACCCAGCTTGCCGGCCTCGGCCAGCTCCGTGAGACGTACGAAGAGGGGCCGGATATCGGCGTGGGATTCGGCCAGTTTCAGCATCAGCTTCTGCTCGGCGCGCATCTGGTCACTCAGGGTTTCGAGGCGCTCGGCCAGGGTGACGAGGGATCTGTGGGATTCGGTCGCCGCCGCTTCGGACCGCGAGAGGGTGCGCTGAAGGGAATCGAGATTGTCCGCCGTTTGCTGCATGAGCGCCTCGAGATAGGCGGGCGGCGATATCTCGCCGGAGAAGCCCATCGGGCGCTCGCCCGCCGATACGCCCGCGGGCAGGGTGTGGCGGGTGATCGAGGACAGCCATTCTTCGAGATTATTGAAAAACCGGTTTTGCGCCTGGCCTGCCGTCAGATCGAGAAAGCCCAGCACGAGGGAGCCGGCGAGGCCGAAGAGGGAGGAGCTGAAGGCCGTGCCCATGCCGTCGAGCGGCGCGGTCAGGCCCTCGCGCAGATTGGCGAGGAACTGTTCGAGCGATCGGGGCTGCAGCTCGAGGCCCGTCAGAACGCCCCCGACTGACTGGATCGTCTGCAACAGACCCCAGAAAGTCCCGAGGAGCCCCAGGAAGATCAGGAGCCCGATGAGGTAGCGGGAGTTTTCCCGCCCTTCGTCGAGGCGCGAGCGGACGCTGACCAGAAGCGTCTGGCTGGTCGGCGCGGCCAACGTCTCGCTGCCCGCCGAACTGCCCAGTATCGGGGCGAGCTGCGCCAGGAGGGCGGGCGGCGGCCCGGCCTTTCGGGCGTCGCCGGTACGGCGAAAGGTCTCGATCCAGTCGGCGGCCGGGGCAAGAGACCAGGCCTGGCGCAGGATGTAAAGGATGCCCAGAGCAAGCGCCGATAAGATGATCCCGTTGATGACAACATTCGCCATAAACGCCGATCTGAGAAACGGGTGAAGGGCCACGATCGCACCGGCCACGAGGGCCAGAAAGGCGATCATGCGCAGGATGTAGGCGGTGGGGCGTGTCATGGGTCGAATTGCTTCCGGCTGGTGGACGAGAAACGGTTCCGTGCCGCGCCGGGCGGTCGGGCGGCGGTTTCTGGCGCCATGACGGACGCCCGTCAGGGGGCGGTAACGGTGACGTCGACCCTGTCGGCCGGGCCCTGTTCGAATCGGTCTCCCAGCGCGCGCACATCCATCCGCGTGCTGCGCACCCCGTTATCCATCAGATAGGTTCTCACGGCCAGCGCGCGGGAGAGGGAGAGCCTGCGGGCGTCGCTCGGGTCCTCGTCGATCGCCGCCGCATAGGCGGAGAGTTTCACGCGCCGCTTCTGGTCCTCGTTGAGCGTGGCCACGATCTCGTCGAGCGCCTCGGCCGCGTCGGCCGGCAGGGCCGCGCTGCCGCCCTTGAAAGTGATCCGCACGCCGCCCTCGACCGAGGTGGTGCGCGGCGGCAAGGCGGCCGTTTGCGTGCCCGCGGCCGGTGCAGTCTCTTCCGCCGGCACCGCCAGGGCCGCGCTCTCCACCGGTACCGTCGGTACGGCCGGCGGTGGCGGGGGCTCGTTCGCCGGTGTCTTGGCCGGCGGCAGCACGTCGGGCACGGTATCATCGCTGGCCGGTATCGCGGCCGTCTCGGCGGCCACAGGTGGAGCGCTGGCGGGCGCGTCTTCTTCCGCTGTGTCGTCGCCGCGCGCCGCGTCGCTCTCCGCGCTGATCGGCGGTGTGGGTACGAATTCGGGGTCGGTCGGCGCCTCGTCTGTCATTTCCGGCGCGGGCGCGGGCGCGGGTTCCGCCTCGGGCTCGGGGATCGCGGCCAGTTCCGGTCGCGCGGGCGGGGCCGTGGGCGGAACGGGCGCAGGCTTTGCGACCTCGGGCTGGGGCGTCAGCCTGGCTGGTGCGGCGGACCCGGACGGTTGTGGCCGCGGACTCGGCTCCGGCGGCGCTACTTGCGGCCGCGGCGGAACGGTGAGGCCTGGCGAGTCGAACACCGGCGGCTGGCGCAGCCCGGCCGTCGCCGGGCCGTCCGATCCGGGCGGTCGGAGCACGATCCGTTCGCCGGTCGCCCCGTGTCCGTCCGGAGGGGTCAAAGTGATGGGCTGGTTGCCCTTGGGGCCGACGCCCGGAAAGAGAAGCCGGGGCGGCCTTTTGGGGTCGGCCTGCTGGTCGATCGCGTCGAGGTTGAGTTCGACCGCGGGTCGCCCGCTGCCACCAATCACAATCGTGGGCGGATCGGCCAACCCATAGCCGTCCTGCGCCGGCGCGGGCCTGCTTGCCAGGACGAGACTCCCGGCAAGGGCGGAGAGGATGATGAGGCGGGGCAGGGCGGGCGCGCCGTGACGCGCGGAGCCTGGCGGGCGGGTCGGCATCGTCCGATCAATGCCTGGCTCAGTGAAAGATGTCGACATGCCGCTCCCCGGGACCCCGGCCGAAAGCCGCCAGCCCCTCCCATATAGCGCCCCACCTTAGCTCAGACCGGCCCGGCCAAACAACTGGTTTGGCAGGGGCCGAAGCCGAAAAACCGGGGCTTTTCAAAGATGTGACGCCGGGTGGCCGATTGGAGCGCGGTCAGACGGCGGGTTCCCTGAGCGCTTTCTGCACGAGTGCCAGCAGCGGCGCGTGCAGCTTGTCGTTGCCGGCCAGGATATCGCCTGAGGCAAGCATGCCGCTCCGGCCCGTCATGTCGGTGACGAAACCGCCGGCCTCCTTTACCAGTACGATGCCGGCGGCCATATCCCAGGGTTTCAAGCCGAATTCCCAGAAACCATCAAAACGGCCGGCCGCGACCCAGGCGAGATCGAGGGAAGCGGCGCCGAAGCGCCGGATGCCCGTCGAATTCTGTCCGACGGCTTCAAGGGAGGCATGGTAGCGGGGATGAGTTTCCCGCCCCATGAAGGGGATGCCGGTCGCGAACAATCCGTCCTGCAGGCGGCTACGCGCCGAGATGCGCAGGCGCCGGTCGTTCAGAAAGGCGCCGATGCCGCGTTCGGCCCAGAACAGTTCATCGCGCACCGGCTCGTAGATGACGCCGGCCACGATCTCGCCCCGTTGCTCATAGGCGATCGAAATCGCGAAATGCGGGATGCCGTGCATAAAATTGAGTGTTCCGTCGAGCGGATCGACGATCCAGCGCTCGGTGGCATCCTTCGGTCCGCTGGCACCGTCCTCTTCCATGAGAAAGGCGAAGTCCGGGCGCGCCTTGCCAAGCTCCTGCTTAAGCGTCCGTTCCGCCGACAGGTCGGCGTTGGTGACGAAATCGGCAACTCCCTTCCGGGAGACCTGGAGCTGCTCGACCTCGCCAAAATCGCGCACGAGCCGGCGCGCCGCCTTGTAGGCAGCGCCCGCCATGACATTCACCGTGGCTGATCGCCGGGTCATGAACAGTCCGTTTCCGGCGCGCCTAGTTCTTGGCGCGCTCCACATAGGTTTTGTCGGCGGTATTCACGACGATCCGCGTGCCCGCCTCGATATGAGGCGGCACCATCACGCGCGCGCCATTGTCGAGCACTGCCGGCTTGTAGGAGGACGAGGCCGTCTGACCCTTGACCACGGCGTCCGCCTCGACGACCTCGCAGGTCACCGTGTCGGGCAGGCTGACCGAAATAGGTTCTTCCTCGAAACTTTCGATCGTGACCACCATGCCTTCCTGCAGGAAGGGCACCTGATCCTCGGCCACGAGGTCCTGGTGCAATTCGATCTGTTCGAAGCTTTCCTGGTTCATGAAGGTCAGCATGTCGCCTGACTGAAACAGGAACTGGTAAGGGATCTGGTCGAGCCGGACACGTTCCACTTCCTCCGATGCGCGAAAGCGCTCGTTCAGCTTTGTCCCGTCCCGGATGTCCTTCATCTCCACCTGTGCATAGGCGCCACCCTTGCCAGGCTGGGTGGCCTGGGTCCGGACCACGCGCCATAACCGGTTCTGGTGCTCAATGACGTTGCCAGGGCGGATCGCGTTCCCGCTGATCTTCATGACCGTATTCCATTTTCAATTTTTGCAGATAGTCCCGGGGGCGGGTCGCGGTCCGGCGGGGTCCGCCCCCGACCGGTCCCGGATGCGCGCGGGAAGCTAACAGCTTGATCAGGCGCTTTCAATTGCGCTGTTGCCGTCGCTCGCCGCGACCACTGCCGACGCCAGGCGGCGGATCGCGGCCGCCGGTCCCTCGGGGTGATCCCAGACATAGCTGCACACGGCGATGAAATCCGCGCCGGCCCGGACAAGAGGGGCGCAATTTTCCGCGCCGATGCCGCCGATCGCGACCGACGGCACCACCGTTGCCTCGCGCCACCAGGCGAGGAGCTCGGGTTCGGGCGCATGAACGCGGGTCTTGGTGGGCGACGGGTAAAAGGCACCGAAGGCAACGTAATCGGCGCCCGCCTCGCCGGCACGGAAGGCGAGATCGCGCGAGGCATGGCAGGTCACGCCCAATATCGCTTCCTCGCCCAGGATGTCTCGCGCGTCTTCATACGCCATGTCCTCCTGGCCGATATGCGCCCCGTCGCAACCGGTCGCCTGCGCGATATCCGGCCGGTCGTTGACGAGGAACGCGACGTCGCGGTCATGGGCCACGGCGCGCAAAGTATCGCAGGCCCGGCGCAGCGTATCGTCGTCCACTCCCTTGAGCCGGAGCTGGACGCTGGCGACGGCTGCGGCGTCGAGGGCACGGCCGAGATCATCGGCAAAGTCGCGCAGGTCGAGCTCCCCCGTCAAAAGCCGGGGCGGGGTGATGAGGTAAAGGCCGGTCTGTGCGTCGCTCATTGCGTCGCTCATGAGGGAGCTCCGCTTCTCCGGTATGGTGCTAGAGCTTGCCCTGGTAGATTTTGATGATGCTGTCGAGCAGGGCGAGCGCCTCCTCGCGCGGGCGCTGGAAGGTATTGCGGCCGATAATGGAACCGGTGGCACCGCCGTCGCGAAGGCTCCTGATCTCGTCCAGAATACCATCCGTGTCCTTGGCGGCACCGCCCGAGAAAACGACAAGCCTGCGGCCGTTGAAGCAGCTCTGCACCACATGGCGGATTCGCGCGTCCAGCGTGCTCACGTCAATTTCGTGCTTCTCGTAGACCTTGCGCGCGTCCTCGAGCTCAAGCACTTCGGTCGGCGGCTTGACCTTGATGATGTGTGCGCCCAGAAGGGCAGCCATGTGCGCCGCATAGGCGCAAATATCTATGGCTGTTTCACCAGCCTTGGAAAGGCCGCCGCCGCGCGGGTAGGACCAGATCACGACCGCCAGCCCGACGGCCTTGGCCTCCTCGGCAAGCTCGCGGATCTCTTCCATCATCTCGAACTGGTCATCGGCGCCGGGATAAATCGTGAAGCCGATGGCCGCGCAGCCCAGTCGCAAGGCATCGCCCACGGAACCGGTGACCGCCTGATCCTTGGCGCTGGCAAGCGAGTTCGAAGAATTCAGCTTCAGGATGGTCGGGATCGCGCCGGCGAAACTGTCAGCGCCCGCCTCAAGCATGCCGAGCGGTGCGGCATAGGCGGACAGCCCCGCGTCGATTGCGAGTTGAAAGTGGTAATGTGGGTCGTAGCCCGGCGGGTTGGGCGCAAAGCTCCGTGCCGGGCCGTGCTCGAACCCCTGGTCGACGGGCAGGATTACCAGCCGGCCCGACCCGCCCAACCGGCCCTGCATCAGTATGCGCGCCAGGTTCGCCTTCGTGCCCGGGTTGTCACTTTCGTAATTGGTCAGGATTTTGCGGACGCGCTGCGGGACCTTCATGGGTCGCTTTCCCGGATTAGAGGGGTCGAAAGTTGACGAGACGGACGCGCGGCCCATCCGATTGCGGCTCTGTCGCCCACACGGTTTCTGAATAGCTCAGCCCCGGAGGCAATGCAAACGGCCTCTCATGTTTCCGCCGCTCTCGCCTCTCCCGGCAGATGGGCATGGCCGCACCTAACCGTCGCCCCGACAGCACGATACCAGTGCCTCGACCAGGGCGGCGTCATCCGCTCGGGTCCTGATATCGGCCACGACAAGGGGGCTCTCCTCATCGCTGCCCGCCGCGTCGGCGGGCAGGAGGCTGGCACCCGTCGCACGGGCCATGCTGGCGAGTTTCTCTTGAATATCCGCGCGACCCGTGAACCGCACGGCCCTGGCGCCCGCGCGAAGGCAGGCCATGGCGAGCCCGGCATCTCCGGCGGCATCGATAACGCCCGAGAAGCGGGCCTCGGGCACCGCCTCGCCCGCCTGGCGGAAGACCTCGATCCAGTAGAGCGCGCCGCCGGCGCCGGCGCCCCCCGGTGGGGTTTCGAGGGAGACCGGCCGGTCCAGCCGCCGCGCCGCCCGAAGCGCCGCCTCGGCCTCCTCGCGGCCCTGAACGATGATCCGGCGCGGTGCGTCCTTCTGCGCCACGGTCTAGCCCAGCCGGCCTACCGCGACGGCGGCATCGGCCATGCGATTGGCGAAACCCCATTCGTTATCATACCATGACAGCACGCGGACGAACGTGCCGTCGATGACCTCGGTCTGGGTGACGTCGAAGGTGGAGCTGTTGGGATTGTGGTTGAAGTCGCTTGAGACCAGCGGCACATCCACGATGCCGAGAATCCCCTTCAGGCGTCCGTTGGCGGCCTCGACCATGGCGGCGTTCACTTCCTCGGCGCTGGTCGCGCGGCCGGCCGTGATCTTGAAATCGACCATCGAAACATTCGGCACCGGCACGCGAATGGCCGAGCCATCAAGCCGGCCCTTCAGTTCCGGCAGGACCAGGCCGACGGCGCGGGCCGCGCCGGTCGAGGTGGGAATCATGTTGTTGGCCGCCGCGCGTGCCCGGCGCAAATCCTTGTGCAGCGTGTCGACGATTCGTTGATCACCAGTAAATGCATGCACGGTCGTCATGAATCCCTGCCGGATTCCGAATGTCTTGTGCAGCACGTCGGCGACGGGGGCCAGGCAGTTGGTCGTGCACGACGCGTTTGAAATCACGGTATGGGACTTTTCGAGCTTGTCGTGATTGACGCCGTAAACAATCGTGAGGTCGGCGCCGTCGGCCGGCGCGGAAACGAGGACCCGCGTTGCCCCTGCACTCAGATGCTGGGCGGCCGCGTCGCGCTTGGTGAAGAGGCCGGTGCATTCGAGCGCGACATCAACGCCAATGTCCTTCCACGGCAGTTTGCCGGGCTCACGCTCGGCCACCACCCTGATCGGGCCGCGTCCGAGATCCATCTTGTCGCCATCCACCGTGATATCGGCGTTGAGTGTGCCGTGCACGGTATCGTACTTCAGAAGGTGCGCGTTGCTTTCAGCGTCGCCCAGATCGTTGATCGCCACGACCTCGATATCATCGCGCCCGGATTCGAAGATGCCTCTGAGGACAAGCCGTCCGATCCGCCCGAATCCGTTAATGGCCACCCTGATCGCCATTGCCGTCTCCCTAGTTATTGTGCCGCGCCGCCGGTCAGCCGCGCAGCTTTCTCTTTACAAGCTGCACCACCGCCTCGGCGGTGATGCCGAAATGTGCGTACAATTCCTCGGCCGGCGCCGAGGCGCCGAAGCCCCGCATGCCGATGACATCGTCCTCGCTCTCGACATAGCGGCTCCAGCCGAACACGGCCGCTGCCTCGATCGCCACCCGCGAGGCACGCGGGCCCAGAACGCTCGCCCGGTAGCTTTCTGATTCCGTCTCGAAGAGTTCCCAAGACACCATCGAGACCACTGCTGTCGGAATGCCCGCTGCCTCGAGGTTGCGCCGTGCCTCCAGGGCGAGGGGGATTTCCGTGCCCGTGGACAGGATCGTCGCCTGACGCTCGCCCGAGGCCGGGGCCAGGACGTAGCCGCCGCGCGACGAGAGGTTCTCCGTCGTCGCCTCGCGCACCACCGGCGTGCCCTGACGCGAGAGGGCGAGAACCGACGGGCCCGTCCGATTGGACAGGGCCAGCGCCCAGCATTCCGCCGTCTCGATCGGATCGGCCGGGCGGAACACGGAAAGATTGGGGATCGCGCGGAGACTGGCGAGGTGCTCGACCGGCTGGTGTGTCGGCCCGTCCTCGCCCAGCCCGATCGAATCGTGGGTCATGACATAGACCACCGGCAGGCCCATCAGGGCGGAGAGGCGAATGGACGCCCGGCAGTAATCGGTGAAAACCAGGAAGGTGCCGCCGTAGGGGATCAGTCCGCCATGAAGCGCCATGCCGTTCATGGCCGCCGCCATGGCATGTTCGCGCACCCCGTAATGGATATAGCTGCCGGAAAAATCATCGGGGGTAACGGTTGCCTGTCCCGCACCCCTGGTCAGGTTCGAGCCGGTGAGATCCGCCGAACCGCCGATCAGCTCCGGCACGACCGGCCCGAGATGGCTCAACACCTCGCCCGACGCCTTGCGGGTGGCCCAAATCGGCTTTTCCGCGCCGATTTTCTCCTTGAAGGCCTGAATGGCCTGGGCGAGCCCGTCCGGTGCATCGCCTCGCATGACCCGCTCGAACTCGGCGCGCCGGTCATATCCGTCAAGGGCGCGTTGCCATTCCCGGTATGCCTCGGTGCCCCGCCTTCCAGCCTCCCGCCAGGCCCGGAGCACGTCGTCCGGCACCTCGAAGGGCGGGTAGGGCCAGCCGAGTTCTTCCCGCGCGCCGGCGATTTCCTCCTCGCCAAGGGGTGCGCCATGGGTCGCCGCTGTGCCTGCCTTGCTGGGCGCTCCGAAACCGATGACCGTCTTGCAGGCGATGAGCGAAGGGGCGTCGCTCGCCCGGGCAGCCTCGATCGCTTTCAGCACCGCGTCCTGGTCGTGCCCGTCCACGCTCTGGACGTGCCAGCCGCTGGCCCGGAACCGCCCCAACTGATCGTCCGAGACGGTCATGTCGGTTGGGCCGTCGATTGAAATTCCGTTGTCGTCGAACAGCACGATCAGCCGGTCCAGCTTGAGGTGGCCTGCAAGCGAAATCGCCTCGTGGCTGATTCCTTCCATCAGACACCCGTCGCCCGCAATGACATAGGTAAAGTGGTCCACCATCCCGCGCCCGTAGCGGGCGGCCAGAAGCTTCTCGGCCATGGCCATGCCGACACCATTGGCCAGACCCTGCCCGAGCGGGCCCGTCGTCGTCTCGATGCCGCCGGCGTGGCCGTATTCAGGGTGGCCGGCGGTTCGCGCGCCGAGCTGGCGGAAATTCTTGATCTCCTCGATCGTCATATCCGCGTAGCCGGTCAGGTAAAGCGCCGCATAGAGCAGCATTGACCCATGCCCGGCAGAGAGGACAAACCGGTCCCGGTCTGGCCATTCGGGATGGGCCGGATCGTATTTCATGACCCGGGTAAAGAGCACGGTCGCGACATCGGCCATGCCCATGGGCATGCCGGGATGGCCCGATTTGGCCTTCTGGACGGCATCCATTGCGAGCGCGCGGATCGCATTCGCCATCTGCCTCGAAAAACCGGAGGTCCGGTTATTTTCAGAAGAGGTGGCGGCGTGCTTCACGGCGGGCATCGGGATTTCCAGATTGCGGCCGTTTAGGCCGGATTTTCGGAGTTGTTCGGACGATCCGTGCGGATCTTGATATGGATTCTGGGCGAGGTTGGGGGCGGGCGGGCGACGGCAGGGTCGCGCGCCTGTATTGGGGCGGAATGTGCCGAGCCGGCCCCCGGTCGTCAACCCGATTCCCGCGTGCCGCCGCCATCCGTCACCGCTTTTGGCGCGCATCCATGCACGGGCGCGGTTGACCGTGATTTCGCCGCGATCGTATGGTTCAATTCAGTCAGGGCGCGCCTTCGGCCATGCGCCCCCTAATGGCCTTCTCGAAACAGGATCTCGATGGAACGTCTCTTATCGGCGCAGGCGCGGCTGTCAGCCGCGGTGGACCAACTCGAAGCGGCCGCGCGCAACATCGCGAATAAGGGCGGATCGGAGGACGATGTCGCGCGGCTCCGGGCCGAGGCGGATCTGGTCCGGGACCGGAACCGGCAGCTCGGCAAGCGCCTGGATGCCGCCATCGCCGAGATCAAATCGCTTTTGGAGGCATAGGGCGATGGCGCAAGTCACGGTTCAGGTCAACGGGCGGGAATACAAACTCGCGTGCGATGACGGGCAGGAGGGCCATTTGTCGACCCTGGCTTCCTATGTCGACGAGCGGGTGCGCGAGATCGCCCAAGGCGCCGGCCATCATGTGAGTGACGCCCAGCTTCTCCTGATGGGCGCGCTTCTCGTCGCCGACGAACTGGCCGAGACCTATGACGAGCTGGAAACCGTCAGGACCGCTCTCGAGGCGGGGGCATCGGGCGCGGCGGACGAGGCGGCGGCGGCGCTCGACGGGCTGACGGCGCGCCTGGAGCGGCTGTCAGCCACACTTGCGGACGGGCAGTCGCGCGCCTAGATTGGGCCTGATCGGCGCTGGTGGATTCGTTAGGCGATTAACACCTGGGCCTACTCATAATTCCTAGGGAGCTGTCCCTGCCGGAGCCTTGGTTCCGGTATTCACGGCGCCCACCTGCTTGTGCAGGTCCAAGGGAGTTATCAATGCCGACGGTCCGACTGGCCCCGATCACGCCCACTGCCAAAGCCGTCCCGCCTCCGGCGGGCCAGGCCGTCCCGCGTCCCGCGGGTTAGATTGGATGGATCTTGGCCGCGTCCGCCTCGCTTCAGGAGCAGAAAGCCGCCCTGCGCGCAGAATGCCGGGCCCGGCGCGACGGGATCCGCGCCGCCGCCGCGGCAGTCGAGAGCACCGGCGCGGCCAGCGATGGCGCGGGGGCGTCAGCCGCCCGGCATTTCCTTGAACTTCTCCCGGGTCTCGGCCTGACGGGAGCGGGCGTGGCGGCCGGGTACTGGCCACACGGTAGTGAGATCGATCCCCTGCCATTTATGCGGTCTCTGGCGGCGGACGGCTGGACCACCTGTTTTCCCGCCATCGCCCCCAACCGGCTGACTGAAGCGCCCCTTGATTTTCGTGTCTGGTCGCCGGACACACGCCCCCCCTTCAGCCGCTTCCGGATCCCGGCGCCCGACGAAAATGCACCCTCGCTCCTGCCTGATCTGGTGGTCGTGCCGCTTCTCGCCTTCGATGACGGGTGCCACAGGCTCGGCTATGGCGGCGGCTATTATGACCGGACCCTGGCGGCCTTGCGGAGGATCTCTCCGGCCAGCCGCGCCGTCGGCCTCGCTTTTGACGGCCAGCGCCGCGACGACCTGCCGGTGGCCGACCACGATGCGCGGCTCGATGCGGTGGTCACGGAGAAAACCGTCTATACAGGGCCGGCGGTGTGACGGTCCGCCACCTTGGCGCCGGCTCTCCCCTTGATGTGAACAACGGATGGCGACGACATGCGGTTACTGTTTCTTGGCGATATCATGGGACGCGCCGGGCGCGATGCGCTGATGGAGGCCTTGCCGGACCTTCGGGCCGAGTTAAGCCTCGATTTTGTCGTGGTCAATGGCGAGAACGCCGCCGGCGGGTTCGGCATCACGCCGCAAATCTGCGAGGGCCTGTACCAGACCGGCGTTGATGCCATCACGACGGGCAATCATGTCTGGGACGCCAAGGAAATCATCGGCTATATCGGTGGCGACGCAAGATTGCTGCGTCCGGTGAATTACCCGAAAGACACGCCCGGCCGCGGGGCCGCGACATACTCGCTGGCGGACGGGCGCAGGGTCCTGGTGGTCAACGTCATGACACGACTTTTTATGGACCCGCTCGACGATCCATTCCCCGCGCTTGACACGGTACTGCAGACGGCCCGGCTGGGGCGAGCCGTGGACGCCGTCATCGTCGATGTGCATGGCGAGGCGACGAGCGAGAAGATGGCGATCGGCCATTATCTGGACGGCCGCGCCTCGCTTGTGGTGGGAACCCATTCGCATATACCCACGGCGGATGCGCATGTCCTGCCCGGCGGCACTGCTTATCAGAGCGACGCCGGCATGTGCGGCGATTACGATTCGGTGATCGGCATGGAGAAGGAGCCGGCCATGAGGCGGTTCATCCGCAAGATGCCCACGGGCCGGGTCCCGCCGGCGACCGGCCCGGCGACGCTATGCGGCGTCTTCGTCGAAACCGACGACGCGACCGGGCTCGCCCGGACCGTCGCCCCGTTGCGCCGGGGCGGCATTCTGGCACCCGCCGGCCCGGCCTAGGGTGGGCAGGCCGAGGAAGCGCTGGGATTTCACCCTATATCTGGTATAAATCCCGCCAATTCTTACAATATCTCTATCTCCGATGGGCGGAGCACGGGTCGGACGACTATGGCAGGTCATTCCAAATTCAAGAACATCCAGCACCGCAAGTCGGCGCAGGACAAAAAGCGCGCCAAGATCTTCAGTCGCCTCATCCGGGAGGTCATCGTGGCCGCCCGTACCGGCCTGCCCGAGCCGGACAAGAATCCACGCCTGCGCGCCGCCGTGGCCGCGGCCCGCACCGCCAACATGCCAAACGACAACATCGAGCGTGCGATCGCCAAGGTGGCGGGCGGGGACGACGACACGAATTACGAGGAAATCCGCTACGAGGGCTATGGACCGGGCGGGGTGGCGGTGATCGTCGAGGCGCTGACCGACAACCGTAACCGCACCGCCGGCGAGGTCCGGGCCATTTTCTCCAAGCATGGCGGCAATCTCGGCGAAACCGGCAGCGTGAGCTTCATGTTCGAGCGCCGGGGGGTGATCCGGTATCCCGCGGAGGCGGGCTCGGCTGAAGATATCCTCGAGGCGGTGATCGAGGCGGGGGCCGAGGATGTCGCGCACGATCAGGACGGCCACGACGTCATCACCGCGCCCGAAGACCTGCATGCCGCGCGCGACACGCTGGCGGCCCGCTTCGGCGAGCCGGAAAGCGCCGAACTGGTCTGGCGGCCGGCCAACACGGTCGAGGTGGATGAGGCGGCGGCGGCGACACTTCTCAAGCTGCTGGACGCGCTTGACGACAACGACGATGTGCAATCGGTCGCCGCCAATTTCGAGGTGTCCGATGACATCCTCGAACGACTGACGGCATGACCGGGGCCCTTCGGTCCTGGCGTGGGGCCCTTCGGCCCTGGCGTGGGGCCTGACGGGGCGGCGATGGTGACGGGGAGCGGCGCGCAATGAAACTGATCGGGCTTGATCCCGGCTTGCGGCGCACTGGCTGGGGCGTGATCGAGGTCACGGGAAACGCGCTCGTCCATGTCGCCAATGGCACGGTCGAAAGCGAGGCGAGCGCGCCACTCGCCCGGCGTCTCGAGGAGATTTTTACCGGCCTGATGGCAGTGCTGGCGGCGCACCGGCCCAAAAGTGCCGCGGTGGAGGAGACCTTCGTCAACCGGAACCCCAGCTCGACACTCAAGCTTGGCATGGCGCGCGGGGTCGTGCTGCTGGCGCCGGCCAGGGCTGGCTTGGCGGTGGCGGAGTATTCCGCCAATCAGATCAAGAAATCGGTCGTAGGCAGCGGGCACGCGACCAAGGATCAGATTGCCATGATGGTGACCACCCTGTTGCCCCGGGCCGAGATCAGCGGTCACGACGCGGCCGACGCGCTGGCCGTGGCCATCTGCCATGCGCATATGTCGATGACGGCGACGCGCATTGCGGCCGGGCGGACGGATGCGGTTGCGGGACGGTTCGGATGATCGCCAGGCTGAAAGGGCTTCTGGATTATACGGACGATGGGCGCGTGGTGCTCGATGTGGGCGGTGTCGGCTATCTGGTCTTTTGCTCGAACCGCACCATTGCTGACCTGGCCGCTCCCGGCAGTCCCGTGACGCTCGAAATCGAGACCCAGGTGCGCGAGGACCAGATTGCCCTTTATGGATTTCGTGACGTGTCCGAGCGCGACTGGTTCCGTCTCCTGATCACGGTGCAGGGCGTGGGTGCCCGGGTCGCGCTGGCGATTCTCTCGGTCCTCCCGCCGAAGGATCTTGCGCGGGCGATCGCGGCCGGCGACAAGGCACTGATAACCCGTGCGGACGGCGTCGGCCCCAAGCTGGCGACGCGTATCCTGTCCGAGTTGCGCGACAAGGCCCCGGCGCCGGAGACCGGCCATGGGTTTTCCGCGGCCGGCGGGGCGGCGGCGGACGATCCGGCGGCACGGACGGTTGAAGGCGACGCGGTATCGGCGCTCGTCAATCTCGGCTATGGACGCAGCGAGGCCTATGGCGCAGTCGCCCGCGCGGCCAGCCGGCTGGGCGATGGCGCGGGGGTCGAGCTGCTGATCCGGGACGGCCTGAAGGAGCTGAGCACGTGAGCACGGATCGACTGGTTGCGGGGAAGGCAATGGCCGCCGACGAGGTCCCGGGCGACCCTCTCGACACCTCTCTGCGCCCGACCAGCCTTTCGGCCTTCGTCGGCCAGGCGAAGCTACGCGAGAATTTGCGGGTCTTCATCGAGGCGGCGAAGAAACGGGGCGACGCGCTGGACCATGTGCTGTTTCACGGACCGCCCGGGCTCGGCAAGACGACACTCGCCCAGATCGTCGCGCGCGAGCTGGGGGCGGGGTTCCGCGCGACGTCCGGTCCCGTGATCGCCAAGGCGGGCGACCTGGCGGCGCTGGTGACCAATCTGGAACCGGGCGATGTGCTGTTCATCGACGAAATTCACCGCCTCAATCCGGCGGTCGAGGAAATCCTTTACCCGGCGATGGAGGATTTTCAGCTCGATCTGATGATCGGGGAGGGGCCAGGGGCGCGCTCCGTCAAGATCGATCTGCCTAAATTCACCCTGATTGGAGCGACGACGCGCTCGGGCCTGATCACCACCCCCCTGCGCGAGCGCTTCGGTATTCCCTTGCGGCTCGCATTCTACCAGACGGACGAACTCGAGCGTATCGTCAGCCGCGGGGCGGGGCTGCTCGATCTTGCCCTGACTCCCGACGGCGCGCGCGAGATTGCCCGGCGCGCCCGCGGGACACCACGCGTCGCCGGCCGGCTGTTGCGTCGGGTCCGCGATTTCGCCGCCGTTTCGGGCACGAAGGAGGTGGATGCGGCGGCGGCCGATGCGGCGCTTAACCGGCTGGAAGTGGATGGCCGCGGCCTGGATTCGATGGACCGGCGGTACCTTTCCTGCATCGCTTCCAACTACGGCGGCGGTCCGGTGGGCGTGGAAACGCTTTCGGCTGCGCTGTCCGAGCAGCGCGATGTGCTCGAGGACGTCGTGGAACCCTTCCTGATCCAGCAGGGCTTTGTGCAACGCACGTCGCGTGGGCGGTTGCTGACCGCGAGCGCGTTCGAGCATCTGGGCCTGCGCATCCCGGCCGGGCTCGCCCGGCAACTTGATCTCCTGGGCGCGGAAGACGCGACCGGCGAAGGTGAGGCGGATGACTGAACGATCCGGTCGGAGAACGAGCGAGGCAACACGTCGCCATACTCATGCCCATATTATGCCGCTTCGTATCTACTTTGAGGATACGGACGCGGGGGGCATCGTTTATCACGCCAATTATTTCCGGCATGCCGAGCGTGCGCGCGCCGAGATGATGCGTACGGTCGGACTGGAGAGCCGTCATCTCTGGGAAAAGGAGGATCGTATCTTCGCCATCCGCCATGCGGAGATTGACTATCTCGCGCCTGCTTATCTGGACGATGCACTCGAGGTCGAGAGTGAAATCCTGGAAATGCGGGGCAGTTCGATGACCGCCCGCCAATGCGTGAAACGCGAAGGCCGGATGCTGGTTGAAATGAATATCGTTCTAGTTTGTCTCACGGGCGAGGGAAAGCCGGTCCGGATACCGGATCACGTTCGTGACAGATTGGGAGCCTTTGTCGCAACGGTCGGGGCCGGCGGGACAGAAGAAAAGGGTTAGGGGCAACTCAAATGGAAAATGCAGTCGTTGATACCGTGCAGCTCGCCGGGTCGATGGATAATGCCAGCCTGTCGATCTGGGGCTTGTTTCTCCAGGCCGATTTCATCGTCAAATCCGTCATGATCATTCTCGTCCTGGCCTCGTTCTGGAGCTGGTCGATCATTTTCGAGAAATCACTCCGCCTGCGCCGTCTGCGCCGGGACACGGACGCCTTCGAGGCCGAATTCTGGTCCGGCACGGCGCTCGAGAGCCTGTACAAGGATGCCAAAAGCGAGCCTGAGGAACCGATGTCCGCCGTCTTCGTCGCGGCGATGGGCGAGTATGAACGCGCCGCCCGCAAGGGAATCGCGCCCGCCGGGCGCGCCTGGCTCCAGCAACGTATCGAGCGCGCGATGGACATCACCATCGGTCGCGAAATGGAGCGCCTCGAACGCTACATGCCGTTTCTGGCCTCGGTCGGATCGACCGCACCCTTTGTCGGCCTGTTCGGCCCGGTCTGGGGCATCATGAACAGTTTTCAGGCGATCGGCATGACCAAGAGCACCAGCCTGGCAGTCGTCGCGCCCGGCATCGCCGAGGCACTTTTCGCCACAGCGCTTGGCCTTATCGCCGCGATCCCGGCCGTCCTGGCCTACAACAAGCTGTCGGGCGACCTCGGCCGGTATGCCGGCCGACTCGAAGCCTTCGCCGGCGAGTTCATCGCCATTCTCTCCCGCGAGTTCGAGGAGAAATAGAGATGGGCGTGTCAGTTGGCCAGAACACGGGCCGCCGGGGCCGCGCCCGCAGCCGGCCCGGCATGATGAGTGAGATCAACGTCACCCCGCTGGTTGACGTGATGCTCGTGCTTCTGATCGTTTTCATGGTTACAGCGCCGCTCCTGACCGTGGGCGTGCCGGTGGATCTGCCCGAGGCGGATGCGCCCTCGCTCACCCAGCCGGAAGAGCCGCTGGTGGTTTCGGTCGACGGGGAGGGGCGGATCTTCATCCAGGAAACCGAAACGACGATTGCCGAACTTGCGCCACGATTGGCTGCGATAACCGGGAACAATCCGGAAACCCGGATATATCTGAGGGGAGATCGTACGCTCAATTACGGGCGGGTCATGGAAGTGATGGGGACGGTCAACGCGGCCGGCTTCAACCGGGTCGCCCTCGTGGCGGAAGTTCCGCGTCCGAAGTAGGGCGTGGCTGACTTGACCAATCGGGCAGGTGAGGCGGGTGATGCGGGTGATGCGCCCGGCGCGGCGGCTCGCCCGGACGACCATCCCCGACAGGGAAACGGCGCGAGGACCATGCGGCGCGGCGCACTCTTTTCAGCCTTGGTTCATGTCGCGGTACTCCTGGTCGCGGTCTTCGGGATTCCAAGCGTGCTCGAGGACCGGATCGGCCCGACGCCGCCCATCCCTGTCGAAATGGTGACAATCGACGACGAGACCCGCGCGCCGGTCCCGATGGCCGAGCCCGAGCCCGAGCCCCAACCCGAGCCCCAACCCGAGCCCGAGCCGGCACCCGCGCCGGCACCGGCGCCGGAACCGGCGCCGCCGGCCGCATCACCCGCCGCGCCGCCCAGCCCGGCCCCGTCACCCGCCCCGCGCGAGGTGGTTCCGGCCGCCCCGCCGCCCGTGCCGCCGCCCGTGCCGAAGCCCGAGGCCAGGCCGAAGCCGCCGCCCGAGCGGCCGTCTCCGGCCCCCCAAACGGCGGCCGCGCCGCGAAAAAAACCCGCGCCGGAGCGCCAGAAGCCGGCCGCCGACGAGTTCATGTCCGTCCTCAGGACGGTGGAGGAGTTGAAATCCCAGGCGCCACACCAGGAAAAACAGCAGGAATCGGCCGATCGCGCCCCAGAACCGCCACAGTCCCAGCCCAGTGTTTCGCCCGCCAGGCGACTGACCATGAGCGAACTCGACGCTGTCCGGGCCCAGATCGCCAGGTGCTGGAACATTCCCGCCGGCGCGCGGGACGCAGAGAACCTCGTAGTGGAGATCTGGGTGGCGATGCTGCCGGATGGCCGGGTGAGCGACGCAAGGATCGTGGACCGGGACCGGGCCGGCCGGGACCCGTTCTTCCGGGCCGCGGCCGAAAGCGCCCTGCGCGCGGTTCTCAACCCCCAATGTTCGCCCTTGCGGTTGCCGCCGGAAAAATATGAAGTGTGGCGCACAATGACACTGGCCTTTAATCCCAAGGAAATGTTCGGAAGCTAAGATTCCATCTCGTGATTAGGCACATTCCCCTCCCTTTCGGTCTATCCGTCCTGCTGCTGGTCATCGTGCTCGGAAACTTTTCCGCCCGGGCCGAGCTCCGCATCGACATCACGCGGGGCAATATTGACCCGCTCCCCATCGCCGTGACGGCGTTTTCCGGCGGCACGGAAGAGGAGACATCTCTCGCCAGCGATGTGGCGGATGTGGTCTCGGCCGACCTGGAACGCTCCGGCCTGTTTCGCCCGATCGAGCGCAGCGCCTTCATCGAGCAACTGTCCTCGCTTGCGGTGCGTCCCCGGTTCGGCGACTGGCGGATCATCAATGCCCAGGCCCTGGTGCACGGGCGAGCGCAGCTCATGCCGGACGGGCGGCTTCGCGTGGAGTTCCGGCTTTGGGATGTTTTCGCCGAGCAGCAAATCAGCGGCTGGGCGTTCCAGACGACACAGGATAACTGGCGTCAGATTTCGCACAAGATCGCGGACAAGATTTACGAGCGTATCACGGGGGAGAGCGGCTATTTCGACAGCCGGATCGTCTATGTCTCGGAGAGCGGCTCGGCCATGAATCGCATCAAGCGCCTTGCGATCATGGATCAGGATGGCGCCAATCACCGCTTTCTGACCGACGGTGGCACGCTGGTGCTAACGCCCCGCTTTTCTCCGACCTCCCAGGAAATCACCTACCTGTCCTACGTCAACGATCAGCCGCGGGTTTACATCTATAATATTGAAAGTGGACGGCAGGAAATCCTGGGTGATTTTCCGGGCATGACCTTCGCGCCCCGTTTCACGCCCGACGGCAACAAGGTCATCATGAGCTTGGCGACGGGGGGCAATTCGGAAATTTACAGCATGGACCTCAGAACCCGTCGGGTCCGTCGCCTGACCAAGAATCCGGCCATCGATACGTCGCCCTCCGCCTCGCCCGACGGGGAATCCATCGCCTTCAATTCGGACCGGGGCGGCAGCCAGCAGATCTATGTCATGGATTCGGATGGGGGCAATGTGCATCGAATCAGCTTTGGGGAGGGGCGCTATGCCACTCCGGTATGGTCGCCACGGGGCGATCTGGTCGCCTTTACGAAAATGTTAAAGGGTGAATTTTATATTGGCGTGATGAAATTCGACGGGTCGGGGGAGCGCCTTCTGGCCAAGGGATTTCTGGTGGAAGGGCCGACCTGGGCGCCAAACGGGCGGGTTCTCGCCTTTTTCCGCCAGGAACCCCAGTCCGGGCCGGATAGCGGCGGGGCCCGGCTTTTTTCCATCGATCTGACGGGGCATAACGAACGCGAAATACTTACGCCGTTAAATGCTTCTGACCCGGCCTGGTCGCCGCTTTTGCCCTAGGCGGAAGCGGCCATCGGGTGGGGAAAGAGCGCGTTAAGAGATAGAAAACAAAGAAATTGCCGCTTTTGCTGGGGTGTTGTATGAAAAACACAGCGAAAATGGAATGGTTAACGGGGCTGGTTTGCGGTAGCCGCCTGCCGTTTCTCGCGCCCGGAGACGGGCGCCATTGTCAGGGGAATTGAACTATGAAACTCAAATTGGCGGCGCTTTTTTCGGCGCTCCTGTTCGTATCCGGCTGTCAGACGAGTCCCACGCAAACGGGAGGCGCTGGCGGAACGGGTTTCGGCACGTCCGGCGGCGGTGCCGGCGGCTCGGTCGTTTCGACGCCGCAGCCCGGCAGCCAGGCCGCGCTTGAGCAGGCGGCGGGTGACCGGGTCTTCTTCGACTTCGACCGCTACAATATCGACGGCGAGGCGGAGGATACGCTCAAGGCACAAGCAGCCTGGCTCGAAAGCAACCCGTCGGTCACCGTGACCGTCGAGGGCCATGCGGACGAGCGGGGCACGCGGGAATACAACCTTGCCCTCGGCGAGAGGCGGGCCAACGCGGTCAAGAATTACCTCGTGGCGCTCGGCATCGACGATGGGCGTATCACCACGATCAGCTACGGCAAGGAGCGCCCGGCGGTCGAGGGATCGAACGAAGCGGCCTGGGCGAAAAACCGTCGCGCCGTGACGGTCGTCACGTCCTCGCCGCGGAGCTGACGACGGCTTCTGGTCGAGCCGCGATCCCGGCCCGGTCCCGGGCCGGATCGCTCCCATCCGTTACTGGAATTGTTGAACCCCGGCGAGCAGGTTGCCGGGGCTCACATCTTTTCGACATATTCGGGTCGATAATTCGGGGTCCGGGCCGGTGATCCCAATGTCCGCCGGTTGCGGAGCGAATGCGGTTGGCGGCCGGGAGCGGAACAATTGAGATCGGCATGATGCGAGAACCCGGCGTGATGCAAGAACATGGGGGACGCCGTCGGCGTCGCGGTCCGGCGCGGCGGGCGGTGATGCCTGTGGCGATCCTCGGGCTGGCCCTGGCGGTCTCGGGCGGAGTTGGCCCGGTGTGCGCCCAGTCGGGCGAACTCGCGCCGGTGGTTACCCGGCTCGAGCGGCTCGAGGCCGACCTGAACGCGCTCCAGAAACAGGTCTACCGTGGCGAGAAACCGTCCGCCGTATCGCCTGCGAGCGATGGCGCGGGCACTGGCGCGGGCACTGGCGTGGGCACTGGCGCAGGCACTGGGCTTCAGGCGGGCCCCGTCGCGGCGCGGCTTCAGGTGAAGCTGAGCGATCTCGAGACTCAGATCCAGGAACTGACCGGTCGTGTCGAGGAAATCGCGCACGGGCTGGAACGCACCGGCCATCGTATCGATACGTTGCAGAGCGACCTCGAGATGCGCCTTTCGGCCCTCGAACGCCAGGGTGGCCGCGGGGCCGCGGACTTCGCCGACGGAAGCGCCGGCAGCTCCGGCGTTGACCGGCCAGGGTCGGCCGAACGCCCGGCCGGACGCTCGGGGCAGGTCATGCCCCTTGGTGTCACGCCCAACCCGTCCGTGCCACCGGCAGCGACCGGTGCCGGCGAGACGGCCGATATGGCGGCCTTGCCGGGCGCCGTCCTGCCGCCCGGGTCGGCGGAAGAGCAGTACAACCACGCCTTTTCTCTCGTCATCCAGGCCGATTACGAGGCGGCCGAAAAGGCGCTGGCGGCGTTTCTCGCCGCCCATGGCACGCATGACCTTGCGAGCAATGCCGCTTATTGGCGGGCAGAGACTTTTTACGTCCGCAAGAATTTCGCCGAGGCCGCCGTCCGGTTCGCGGAAAGCTACAAGCAATATCCCGACGGTACGAAGGCGCCTGACAGCCTGCTGAAACTCGGTATGTCGCTCGCGTCGCTCGAAAAAACGGAGGAGGCCTGCAAGTCCTTCGCCGAACTCGCGCGGCGCTATCCCGAGGCGCCTGCGCGCATTCAGCAACATGCCAGCCGCGAACGCGCGCGACTTGGCTGCCCCTGAAACCGGGGACACGCGGGCCGCGGGTGATATCGGCCCGGCCTGGTTCGAGGGGCGCATGGCTGCGCTCGGCCCGTTCGAAGAGATCCCCCATATTGCCGTTGCCGTCTCGGGCGGGGCCGACAGCCGGGCGCTCGTCCTGCTGGCGCGGGAGTGGGTGGTCGCGCGCCCCGGCGCGCGGCTAACGGCGCTTACCGTGGATCACGGGCTCCGGCCCGATTCGGCGGATGAGGCGGCGCGGACTGGCGCCTGGCTCCGCGATCACCGCATCGCTCATGTAATTCTGCGCTGGACCGGCCCGAAGCCCGCGAGCGGGGTGCAGGCGGCGGCCCGGGCGGCGCGTTACGGGCTGATGGAGGGCTGGTGCCGCCGGGAAGGCGTGTTGCACCTGCTGGTGGCCCATCAGCGCGACGATCAGGCGGAGACCGCACTCCTCCGGCGCGAGCGCGGCACCGGTCCGCGCGGCCGGGCGGCCATGCCCGCGATCAGCGAAACGCCCGATTTGCGCTTGCTGCGCCCCCTGCTTCCGGTCCCCGGCACCGCGGTGCGCGCCTGGCTTGCCGCCCGCGGCGAGAGCTGGATCGAGGACCCGTCAAACCGCGACCGCCGGTTTACCCGTGTGCGGTTGCGCGCGATTCTGCGCGCCTCACCCGCGCGCGCCGATCGCCTTTATGCCGCAACGATCGCGGCCGGCGCGGCGCGCGCCGAAAGTGACCGGGGCATGGCCCGGTTCTTCGCCGCGAACGGATATCTCAGTCCTCTCGGATTTGCGGTGCTGTCGCGCGACGGCGTTCGCCGGCTTTCGGGCGAAACGCTTGAGACCGTGTTGAGCCGCCTCGTGCAGACCGTTTCGGGAAGCGCCTTTCCCCCACGCCGCCAGCGCGTGCGCAGCCTGGGTAAGGACCTGCTGGCGACCGGCCTCGGGCACGCACGCACGCTGGGCGGCTGCCGCCTGATGACGGCTCAAAGGGCTGCCACCGGGCTCAAGGCGCGCGCCGACGGTGATCTGCTTCTGGTCGTCCGCGAGCCGGGGGCAGTCGCGCCCGAACTCGACCTCGTGGTTTCCTCGCGGCCGGAGACGGCGGGCGATCCACACTGGGATGGCCGGTTCGTCGTGACGCTGGCCGGGGGCGGCGGCGCGGGAATGCAGGTCGGCGCGCTCGGGGCCGAGGGCTGGCGGCAGGTGCGCCAGATGCTGTCGGGGCGGGCGCCCGATGGTCCCGGCCGGCTGACCGCCTTCGCCCGCGAGGTTCCAGCCCCGGCCCGTGCGGCGCTGCCGGTCATCCGCCGTGACGGCCGGATCGTATCCATGGCGGGGCTCGATCTGGATGGGGGCGATTTCGCCCGGTTCCGCTTCCGGCCCCGGGTGCCGCTCGTCGGGGCCCCGTTTTCCAGCGCCTGAGCCTGCCCTGGGGCGGAATTGGGTCCCAAGACCGGCGCCGGCCGCAAGTTTCCCGGCCGGGGGAGGCCGGGAGAGCCCGGGGGAGCCCGGGGGAGCCCGGGAAAGCATTGTTTTTGCGTCCCGAGGCATTATCTGTCTGGGGTAACGGGACCTTCAGGGAACGGCTATACTGTTGCCCGCCCTGGAAACGCCCCCGCGCCGGTCCCGCCCGCTTTCTGAAAGGTAGATGCGTGAACAATTTCGGAAAAAACCTGGCCCTCTGGATCATCGTCTGTCTGCTGCTGGTTGCGCTGTTCAACCTGTTCCAGGGGCCAACCAATCGCGGGGCGCAGGCCCAGCTCGAATATTCCGAGTTCATCTCCGAATTGAACGCGGGCAATGTCCGCGATGTCACGGTCCAGGGGGACGTCGTCGAGGGCCATCTCGGCGACGGGCGCGCGTTTACCACCAACACGCCGAACGATCCCAAGCTGGTCGACCGGCTGCTGGAAAAGGGCGTGCGGGTCGCGGCCGTGCCGGCCGACGACAACGTCCCGTCGCTGCTGGGCATTCTGGTCTCGTGGTTCCCGATATTGCTGCTGATCGGCGTCTGGATCTTCTTCATGCGCCAGATGCAGTCCGGGGGTGGCAAGGCCATGGGCTTCGGAAAATCTCGCGCGCGCATGCTGACCGAGCGGACCGGTCGCGTGACCTTCGACGATGTCGCGGGTATCGACGAAGCCAAGACCGAGCTTGAGGAGGTGGTCGAGTTCCTGCGCGATCCGCAAAAATTTCAGCGCCTGGGCGCGCGCATTCCGAAGGGTGTGCTGCTCGTGGGCTCGCCCGGTACCGGCAAGACCCTGCTTGCCCGCGCGATCGCGGGCGAGGCCAACGTGCCGTTCTTCACGATCTCGGGCTCCGACTTCGTCGAGATGTTCGTCGGCGTCGGCGCCAGCCGGGTGCGCGACATGTTCGAGCAGGCCAAGAAAAACGCCCCCTGCATCATCTTCGTCGACGAGATTGATGCCGTGGGCCGGCATCGTGGTGCCGGGCTCGGCGGCGGCAATGACGAACGCGAGCAGACCCTCAACCAGCTGCTGGTCGAGATGGACGGGTTCGAGGCGAATGACGGCGTGATCCTGATCGCCGCCACCAACCGGCCCGACGTGCTGGATCCTGCCCTGCTGCGTCCCGGCCGCTTCGACCGCCAGGTCGTGGTGCCCATGCCCGACGTGCTGGGCCGGGAAAAAATCCTCAAGGTCCACATGCAGCGCGTTCCTATCGCGAGCGATGTGGCGCCGCGGACCATCGCGCGCGGCACGCCCGGATTTTCCGGCGCCGATCTTTCCAACCTTGTGAACGAGGCCGCCCTGCTGGCCGCGCGACGGGGCAAGCGGGTCGTGACCATGCTGGAGTTCGAGGACGCCAAGGACAAGGTGATGATGGGGTCCGAGCGGCGCTCGATGGTGATGAGCGAAGATGAAAAGCGTCTGACGGCCTATCACGAGGCCGGCCATGCGCTGGTCAGCGTCTTCGTCGAGGGCAACGATCCGCTGCACAAGGTGACGATCATTCCGCGCGGCCGTGCGCTCGGCCTGACCATGGGGCTCCCGGAAAAGGATCGTCTGTCGATTTCCCGGCGCGAGATCGAGGCGCGCCTCGCCATGATGTTCGGTGGGCGCGTCGCCGAAGAAATCGTGTTTGGCGACGACAACGTCACCACCGGCGCCGGCAACGATATCAAGCAGGCCACCAGCCTGGCGCGCCGAATGGTGACGGAATGGGGCATGAGTGACATTCTGGGGCCGCTCAGCTATGGCGAGAACGAGGAAGAGATCTTCCTTGGTCATTCTGTCGCCCAGCGCAAAAACATGTCCGATGCGACGGCCAAGACGATCGATGAGGAGGTGCGCCGCATCATCGAGTCGGCCGAGACCCTCGCGCGCTCGGTGATCGAGGAGCACCGCGAAGGCCTCGAGAATCTGGCCAAGGGGCTTCTGGAATACGAGTCGCTCACAGGTGACGAGGCCCGCAAGCTGCTGAATGGCGAGACGATCACCCGCGCCCCGACGGAGGAGCCGCCGGGCCCCAAGGGGCCGCGCGCCTCCGTTCCCGCGAGCGGCAAGCCGTCCGGGCCGGGCGGGCTGGAGCCGAAGCCGCAACCCGGCACCTGAATTCGTGACGGCCGTGCGACCCTTCGCCGGGCGCGCCGGCGCGCCGGCCGTCATGGGCATCGTCAACGTCACGCCCGACAGTTTTTCCGATGGCGGTGAATTCAGTGATCCGGTCCGCGCGATCGCCCACGGGCGGGCGCTGATCGAGGCGGGCGCCGATATTCTGGACATTGGGGGTGAAAGCACGCGCCCCGGGGCGACAGAGTTATCGCCCGAGGCGGAGGCCGGCCGCGTTCTCCCCGTCATCGCGGGGCTGGCGCGGGCCGGCGTGCCGCTGTCCATCGATACCCGCCACGCCGCCGTGATGGCCGCCGCCCTCGATGCCGGGGCGGCTATCGTCAACGACGTGACCGCGCTCACCCATGATCCCGAGGCCTTGGCTCTCGTCGCCCGGCGGCAATCCCCGGTCATCCTGATGCATATGCAGGGGACGCCGGAAACCATGCAGGATGGCCCCCGGTATGACGATGTCGTGGTCGAGGTGCTGGACTTTCTGGCCGCCCGCGTGCGGGCTTGCGAGACAGTGGGGATCGACCGCGCCCGTATCGCCATCGACCCCGGTATCGGGTTCGGCAAGTCGCTCGCGCATAACCTGACCCTGCTCGCTCATCTCGACCGGTTCCGCGCTCTTGGCTGCGCCGTCATGGTGGGCGCCTCGCGAAAGAGCTTCATCGCCCGCGCCAGCGGGGGCGAGGCGGTGGACAACCGGTTAGGCGGTTCCCTCGCCGCCGCCCTTTTCGCGGCAAACCGTGGCGTCGATCTGGTGCGCGTGCATGACGTGGCGGAGACCCGCCAGGCGCTCGCCGTCTGGCAGGCGATCGGGAAGGCGCGTTCCTCCGCCTAGACTCCGGCCGCCGGAGCCGGCGGGACGCTGGAGCCGGGTCCGCAAGGCCGGAATGAGGGCTTTGCTGTCGAGCGCGTCCTGGTGTGATATAATTCTGTCAGCAGCGGGATGTTGAGGGGCGCATGCGAAAACTATTCGGGACTGACGGGATTCGGGGGACCGCCAACCGTGAGCCCATGACGGCGGAGACGGCGCTTCGGGTCGCCATGGCGGCGGGCCATCATTTCCGGCGCGGCGATCACAAGCATCTCGTCGTCATTGGCAAGGACACCCGGCTCTCGGGCTACATGCTTGAACCGGCCCTGCAGGCCGGCTTCATCGCGATGGGCATGGATGTGATGCTGTTGGGCCCATTGCCCACACCGGGCGTCGCCATGCTTACCCGCTCGCTGCGCGCCGATCTCGGCGTCATGCTGTCCGCCTCGCATAACCCGTTCGAGGATAACGGAATCAAGCTCTTCGGGCCGGATGGCTGGAAACTCTCTGATGAGGTGGAGATCGAGATCGAACATCTGGTCGAGAACGGGCTCGACGATGTGCTGGCGCCGCCGGCCGAACTCGGGCGCGCGCGCCGGCTGGATGATGCGGTGGGACGCTATATCGAGATCGTGAAGAATACGTTCCCCAAGCAGCTCAGGCTGGACGGACTCAAGATCGTCGTTGATTGCGCCAACGGTGCCGCCTACAAGGCGGCGCCACGCATCCTCTGGGAACTCGGAGCCGATGTCGTGACGATGGGGGCCGATCCGGACGGGATGAACATCAACCACGAATGCGGTGCCACCCATCTTGGGGAACTGCAAAAACGCGTTGTCGCCGAGGGGGCGGATATCGGCCTCGCGCTCGATGGTGATGCCGACAGGCTGATCATCGTGGATGAAACCGGATCGGTGATGAACGGCGATCAGGTGATGGCGCTTGTGGCGAAAAACTGGCAGGAAACGGGCCGTCTCATGGGCGGCGGCGTGGTCGCGACGGTGATGTCGAATCTCGGGTTCGAGCGCTATCTCGATGGTCTCGGCCTGACGCTGGTGCGAACGCAGGTGGGCGACCGGTATGTCTGCGCCCATATGCGCGACCACGGCTTCAACGTGGGCGGCGAGCAGTCGGGCCACATCATCCTGTCGGACTATTCCACGACCGGCGACGGGCTGATTGCGGCGCTGCAGGTGCTGGCGGCGCTGGTCAGCAAGGATGACCGGGTAAGTCATGTCGGCCATATGTTCGATGCCGTGCCGCAACTCCTGAAAAACGTCCCCTATCAGGGACGGCTGCCGCTGGATCGCCCGGATGTGCAGAAGGCGGTCGTGGCGGCCGAGCGCCGGCTGGGCCGAAGCGGGCGGCTCCTGATTCGTCCGAGCGGGACCGAACCCGTTATCCGCGTCATGGCTGAAGGTGACGACCTCGATCTCGTGGGCCGCGTCGTCGACGATATCGTCGGGGCGCTCGAAAAGACGGCCCAGACCTCGGCCGCCTGAGGCCCATGGCCGAAACATCCCCACCTGCCGCCATGCCCCGCATCCTGATCGTCGCGGGCAGTGATTCCGGAGGCGGCGCCGGCATTCAGGCCGATATCAAGACCGTCTCGGCGCTCGGCGGTTATGCCGCCACCGCGATCACCGCCCTGACGGTCCAGGATACCGTCGGCGTTCACGACGTGATGCTTGTGCCGCCCGAAATCGTGGCGCACCAGATGGCGGCGGTGCTGGCCGATATCGGGGCGGAAGCCATCAAGATCGGCATGCTGCCCACGACCGGCTGTATCGAGGCTGTGGCGGCCGCCCTGGCGGATCACGCGGTCGATTGCCCACTCGTACTTGATCCGGTGATGGTGGCGAGCAGCGGCGACCGGTTGATGGATGAAGCGGCCGTGACGGCGCTCAAGGCGCTCCTCGTGCCGCGCGCCCATCTGCTGACGCCAAACGTGGCCGAGGCGGAGCTTCTCACCGGGCTTGCCATCACCACCCCCGATCACGCCGCTCGCGCGGGCAAGGTACTCCAGGCCGAAGGGGCCGCGAACGTACTCGTCACCGGCGTCGTGGCAGGCGCTGATCTGCTCAGCGACGTGCTGGTGACCGAGGCAGGCGCGGAAGTGTTTCAGGGCCCGCGCCTGGCTACCCGCCATACCCACGGCACCGGTTGTACCCTGGCCTCGGCAATCGCGGTTGGTCTCGCGCGGCACGCGGCGCTCGATGCCGCGGTCGCAATGGCGCGGGATTACGTGCTGGGAGCGATCCGCCACGCGCCCGGCTTCGGGCACGGGCACGGGCCCCTCAACCATATGTGGCGGCAGGGCTAGTTCGGGTCTTCGCTGTCGGCCGCGTCGACGTAGATTTTGCTGCCCCGATCGCGAAACTTCTCGCTCATCTCCGCCATGCCCTTCCGGGCGTAGTCGCGGACTTCCTGGGTGATCTGCATGGAGCAGAATTTGGGCCCGCACATGGAGCAGAAATGGGCGACCTTGGCGCCTTCTGCCGGCAGGGTCTGGTCGTGGAAGTTGAGCGCCGTCTCGGGGTCGAGCGACAGATTGAACTGGTCGCGCCAGCGGAAATCGAAACGTGCCCGGCTGAGCGCATCGTCGCGCAACTGCGCCCCCGGATGCCCCTTGGCCAGATCCGCCGCGTGGGCCGCGATCTTGTAGGTGATCACCCCGGCCTTCACATCGTCCCGGTCAGGCAGCCCCAGATGCTCCTTGGGGGTCACATAGCAAAGCATCGCCGTGCCGAACCATCCGATCATCGCCGCCCCGATGGCGCTGGTGATATGGTCGTAGCCGGGCGCAATGTCCGTGGTGAGCGGCCCCAAAGTATAGAAGGGAGCCTCGTCGCAGGCCGCCAGCTGTTTGTCCATGTTCTCCTTGATGAGATGCATGGGCACATGGCCCGGTCCCTCGATCATCACCTGGACGTCGTGTTTGTGGGCGATTTTCGTCAATTCGCCGAGGGTCTCGAGTTCTGCGAACTGTGCCTCGTCATTGGCATCGGCGATGCAGCCTGGCCGCAGCCCGTCGCCGAGCGAGAAGCTGACATCATAAGCCGCCATGATCTCGCAGATTTCCTCGAAGCGCGTGTAGAGGAAACTTTCCTGATGATGGGAGAGGCACCATTTCGCCATGATGGAGCCGCCGCGGGAAACGATGCCGGTCACCCGGTCGGCCGTCATCGGGATGTAGGGCAGGCGCACGCCGGCATGAATGGTGAAATAATCGACACCCTGCTCTGCCTGCTCGATCAGCGTGTCGCGGTAGACCTCCCAGGTGAGGTCCTCGGCCACACCGTTCACTTTCTCCAGTGCCTGATAGATGGGAACCGTCCCGATGGGGACCGGCGAGTTGCGGATGATCCATTCGCGGATGTTATGAATATTGGTGCCCGTGGACAGGTCCATCACGGTATCGGCGCCCCAGCGGATCGCCCACACCATCTTGTCGACCTCGTTCGCAACCGAAGAGGTAACCGCGGAATTGCCGATATTGGCGTTGATCTTCACAAGGAAATTGCGCCCGATGATCATGGGCTCGATTTCGGGATGGTTGATATTGGCCGGAATGATCGCGCGGCCGCGCGCCACCTCGTCGCGCACAAATTCGGGCGTCACCAGCCTGGGGATTTGCGCGCCGAAACTCTCGCCCCCCTTGGCCGCCTCCCGGATAGCTTCGCGGCCTTCGTTCTCCCGAATGGCGATGTATTCCATCTCGGGCGTGATGATGCCCCGCCGCGCATAGGCCAGTTGTGTCACCGTTTCGCCCGGCTTGGCGCGCAGGACACGCTCGCCCGCGCCCGGAAAGGCCGGCACCATGTCATCCCGTTTCAGCTGGCCGTTATCCTCGGGCCGAACCGCGCGGCCCGGGTGCGGACCGACATCGCCGCGTGCCAGAATCCAGTCCGCGCGCAGCCGGGGAGCACCGCGGGTGATATCGATTTTGGCGTCGGGATCGGTATAGGGGCCCGATGTGTCGTAGACGAGTGCCGGCGCCTCGTCCGCTGAAGGGTCGAGCGCGATCTCCCGCATCGGCACCCGGATTTCCGGCCGGTTCGCGGGCGAGGCATAGACCTTCCGGGAGCCCGGTATGGCGCCCGTCTCGACGGACAGGGGGATGTCGGATTTCTTTTGACTGGCGTCGGGCATCACTGCCTCCTCTTTCTTTCAAACGGCTTGGGGTCAGGCGATCTTCCGGGTGGCTCCGGACCGCAGGGCGCCAGGAAAATCAAGGAGGAAGCGGCAGGGCGGATGGTCTGTCAGGTGCATGCCCGAAACGCCAGTCCTTTTCCTACGCCGGTGTCAGCCGGATCAGGTTCGAAGGGTCGCCAGATCGGTCCTGGCCTCTCAGCCTCTTGTGAGGCTCCCCCAAGGGACCGCCCATGGTCGGACGTCTCGGACGACCGGTCAAGAGGCCTCAACGGAGCGGAAAGCGGTGTTCGCACCGGGACGCGCGAATGACCAGCCCCTGACGAGGGGTATTGTGCCACTCTGGGACGTTCGGTGTAATTGACCAGGCTGGTCGCTTTGGGATAGGGAGAGCTTGTCCCGCCAGGCCGACCGGGCTGAAGCCCGCCCGGTCGCACCCCGTCAACCGCGCTTCGGAACGGCGCTTCTCGAGATTTTCGTATGCTCGCAGTCGATCCATCCCTGCAGATTTGGGCGACTCTCGCCTTTGTTCTGGGCGCGGTCGCGATTTACGCCTGGGACAAATACCCGATCGAGCTCACAGCGGGCGGCATCATCGCCGCGCTGTTGATCTATTTCCAGTTCTTCCCTGTGCTCGATGCATCGGGGCAGAATGTGCTGTCACCCGGTGTGATCCTGGCCGGGTTCGCCAACCCGGCGCTGATCGCGGTGCTGGCGCTCCTCGTGGTCGGCCAGGGACTCGTGCGGACCGGTGCGCTTGACCAGACGGCGGAATGGGCGCTCCGGCTGGGTGGGGGCAACGCCTTCATCTGCTTCCTCTTGATCCTCATCGCTGTCATGGCGCTGAGCGCATTTCTCAACAACACACCGGTTGTGGTGATTTTCATTCCGATCATGCAGGCCCTGGCCGAACGTTTCGGGCAATCCGCGTCGCGGTTTATGATTCCGCTCAGCTACGCCGCCATCCTGGGCGGCATGACCACCCTGATCGGGTCGAGCACCAACCTCCTGGTCTCCGACAGCCTGGCTGCCATGGGTGAGACGCCGCTCGGATTTTTCGAGTTCTCCATCCCGGGGCTGATGCTTGGCGGGGCGGGGCTCGTCTTCCTGATCGTGATCGGGGTGCGCCTGCTGCCGCCGCGCGCCAGCCTGGCGGGCGCGCTCGTCGGTGAAAGCGGTAAGCAGTTTATCGCCCAGATCACCGTCACCGCTCATTCCGATCTCATTGGCGAAGAGGCGAAGGCAGGTATATTTCCGGGCCTCAAGGACGTGACCGTGCGCATGATCCAGCGCGGCGAGCACGCCGAACTGCCGCCCTTCGACGGGTTCCGCCTGCGCGAAGGTGACGTGATCATCGTGGCCGCGACACGCAAGGCGCTTCTCGATGTGCTGTCGCGCGACGTGGGGCTGCTCGGCCCGGATCTGCCCGAGGACGAGGAAGGTGGCCTGGCCGGCAGCGACATGATCCTGATGGAGGGCATGGTCACGCCCGCCTCGCGGCTGATCGGACAGAACCTGGAGCAGTCCGGTTTTCGCTACAATTATGATTGCATCGTGCTGGGTATTCAGCGCCGATCGCGCATGATCCGGGCGCGGATGACGGAAATCCGGCTCGAAGCCGGCGACGTTCTGCTTATTCTCGGCCACCGAGGCGATATCGAGGCGCTTCGCGCGAGCCGCGACGTGGTGCCGATGGAATGGTCGGCGACGGAAATCGGCGCACCTGAAATGGCCCGGCGCGCCAGCCTGATCTTTCTGGCCGTGGTGGGGGTCGCCGCGGCCGAACTCATGCCGATCGTGGTGACGGCCACGGCGGGGGCGGTGGGCATGATCGCGGCTGGCGCGCTCAATGTGCGCCAGGCCGCCCGGGCGATCGACCGCAAGATCATGATGCTGGTCGCCTCGGCGCTGGCGCTCGGTGTCGCGATGCAGGAAACCGGCACGGCCGCCTTCCTGGCCAACATCCTGGTGGCCGGGTTTGGCGATTTCGGGCCCGAGGTAATGCTGTCGGTGTTTTTCCTTTTCGTGGCGCTGATGACGAACATTCTTTCCAATAATGCCTGTGCGGTTCTGTTCACGCCGATCGCCATCAGCCTTGCCGCGGGGCTCGACGTGGACCCGCGGATCTTCGCCATTGCCGTGGTCCTCGCCGCCAACTGTTCCTTCGCCACGCCGATCGGTTATCAGACAAATCTGCTGGTGATGGGGCCGGGGCATTACCGGTTCTCCGACTACGCCCGGATCGGCCTGCCCATGACGCTCCTGATGTGGCTGGTCTTCACCCTGTTCGCCCCAGGATATTTCGGCCTCTGAGGCGGGCCGCCCCTTCGTCGGCGGCTTGCGGGAGAGGCTTGCGACCATTGGCCGCGGAAGCGCCCTGCGGGGGTATTGTGCACCGCGTTGACGGGCGCCGCCACGCCACCTAGTATCCGCGCCGCCCGCCCCTTTCCAACGCTGGAAAGGCGCAGGAAACAGCACTTTCCTTGAGGTTCCAGCAAGCGAGGTTTCCATGACAGCCGGCCCCCTGCCCGCTGCCAAGCCGGCCAACCCCTGTTTCTCCTCGGGCCCTTGCGCCAAACGGCCGGGCTGGGATGTCAGCGCGCTGGCCGGCGCTCTGGTGGGACGCTCGCACCGCTCCAAACCGGGCAAGGCACGACTGGCGGAGGTGATCGATCTTACCCGCGAGATTCTGGGCGTGCCCGACGGGTACCGGATCGGCATCGTGCCGGCCTCGGATACCGGGGCGGTGGAAATGGCCCTCTGGTCGCTGCTGGGTCCGCGCGGTGTGGATGTGCTGGCCTGGGAAAGTTTCGGCGCCGGCTGGGCAACTGATGTGGTCAAGCAGCTCAAGCTCGACGACGCGCTGGTGTTCGACGCGCCTTACGGCGATTTGCCCAATCTGAGCGACGTCAATTTCGAGCGCGACGTGGTGTTTCCGTGGAACGGAACCACGTCTGGTGTTCGCCTCCCCGATGGGGACTGGATTCCCGACGACCGGGGCGGGTTGACCATTTGCGATGCGACCTCGGCCGCCTTCGCAATGCGGCTGCCCTGGGACAAGCTCGATGTCGTCACCTTTTCCTGGCAGAAAGTGCTGGGGGGTGAGGGGCAGCACGGCATCCTGATCCTCGGCCCGCGCGCGGTCGAACGCCTCGAAAGCTACACGCCGCCCTGGCCGCTCCCCAAGATTTTCCGCATGACCAAGGGGGGCAAGCTGAACGAGGGCATCTTCAAGGGCGAGACGATCAATACGCCCTCGATGCTTTGCGTTGAGGACGCTCTCGACGCGATGAAATGGGCGCGTTCCGTGGGCGGGCTCGACGGCCTTGTTCGGCGGAGCGAATCCAATCTGGAGGCGATCGCCGGCTGGGTGGCCCGATCCGACTGGGCCGCCTTCCTCGCTGAAAAACCTCGCGAGCGCTCGTGTACCTCGATCTGCCTCAAGATTGACGACCCCTGGTTCAACGGGCTCGACGAACAGACACAGACGGCGGTGCCGAAGGCCATGGCCGCGCTCCTCGAATCAGAAAACGTCGCTTATGATATCAACGGGTACCGCGACGCACCGGCCGGACTCCGGATCTGGGGCGGCGCCACCGTGGAAACATCCGATATCGAAGCGCTCCTCCCCTGGCTTGACTGGGCTTATGCCCGGGTCAAGGCCGATCAATCCGCCTGAAGCCAAAGAAGCACAGGAAGCCATGCCGAAAGTTCTGATTTCCGACAAGATGAGCCCCCGCGCCGCCGAGATTTTCGAGGAGCGCGGGATCGAGGTGGACGTCAAGCCGGGCATGAGCCCGGACGAGCTGGTGGAGGTCATCGGCGCGTATGACGGCCTCGCCATTCGTTCCGCCACCAAGGTGACGGCCGACGTGCTGACCAGGGCATCGGCCCTCAAGGTTGTGGGCCGGGCCGGCATCGGCGTCGATAATGTCGATGTGAAGGAGGCGACCTCGCGCGGCGTGATCGTAATGAACACGCCCTTCGGGAATGCCATCACGACGGCCGAGCACGCCATTGCCATGATGATGGCGCTGGCGCGGCAGATTCCCGAGGCCAACGCCTCGACCCACGCGGGGAAATGGGAAAAATCGCGGTTCATGGGTGTCGAGGTCACGGGCAAGACGCTCGGGATCATCGGGTGCGGCAATATCGGTTCGATCGTGGCGGACAGGGCGCTCGGCCTGAAAATGAAGGTGATTGCCTACGATCCGTTCCTGTCAGACGAGCGGGCGCGGGATATCGGCGTGCAGAAGGTCGATCTGGATACAGTTCTCGCGCGGGCCGATTTCATTTCGCTTCACACACCGCTGACCGATCAGACCCGCAACATTCTGAACAAGGAATCGCTGGCCAAGACTCGCAAGGGCGTGCGGATCATCAACTGCGCGCGCGGCGGTCTCGTGAACGAGCCGGACCTGAAGGCTGCGCTCGACTCGGGCCATGTCAGCGGTGCCGCGTTCGACGTTTTCGAGACTGAGCCCGCGACGGAGAACGTCCTTTTCGGCATCGAAAATTTCATTGCCACACCGCATCTCGGCGCCAGCACGTCCGAAGCTCAGGAAAACGTGGCGCTGGACGTCGCCAACCAGATGGCGGATTTCCTGCTGACGGGCGCCGTTGTCAACGCGATCAACATGCCCTCCCTGTCGGGCGAGGACGCGCAGCGTCTCAAGCCTTATCTGGTCCTGGCCGCACAGCTCGGCAGCTTCGCGGGCCAGGTGACGGAAAGCGGGATTAAGTCGGTTCGCGTTGAATTCGAGGGTCACGCCGCCGAGCAGAACACGCGCCCGCTGGTCGCGACCCTGCTCGAAGGGCTGCTCAAGCCGCTTCTGGACAGTGTCAATATCGTCAATGCGCCCGTGATGGCGCGGGAGCGCGATATCGACGTCACGGAGGTCAAGCACGAGCATCAGCCCGACTACCAGACGCTGATCCGTCTGACGGTCGAGACCGATACCCGCACGCGATCCATCGCGGGTACGCTGGTGGGCGGCACAAAGCCGCGAATCGTCGATATCGAGGGCATCGCGGTCGAGGCTGAGCTCGGCCGGTATATGCTGTTTGTCCGTAACGCCGACCGGCCCGGGTTCATCGGCCGGCTCGGCACCACGCTGGCGGACCATAACGTCAACATCGCGACCTTTCACCTCGGGCGGGTGAAGCCGGGTGATGACGCGCTCTGCCTGGTTCAGGTGGACGAGCCCCTGGACAAGGCGCTGATCGCGGCGCTGTGCGCCCTTCCGGACGTCATGCAGGTAAAGAGCCTTACCTTTTAGCCGGCCCCCAAAGCCGGTCGGCGGGGCCTTCCTGGCTGTACCGTAATTCTAATTGCGTCAGGGACTTAAACGGGTTTAGGTAGCCGCTGACCCGGCCGTGCCCGCGGGTCTGAAGCGGACAGGATAGAGAGAGGCGCTGGCGCGCGGCGGGGAGGCCGTTGCGCGAGGAACGAGACGGCCATGGCATCGGACACCAACCCTGCGAATGGGAAGACGGCGGGCAGCCGGGCATTGCTGCCCCAGGGGCTTGGGGACATCCTGCCACCCGACGCGGCCCGCGAGGCGGCCGCGGTGGAGGCGCTGCTCGGGAGCTTTCACACATACGGCTACGAGCGGGTCAAGCCGCCCCTGGTGGAGTTCGAGGACGGGCTTCTCGAAGGCGCCGGCGAAGCAATGGCAACCCAGACTTTCCGGATCATGGACCCGCTGTCTCACCGCATGATGGCCGTGCGCCCCGATTTCACCTTGCAGGTGGCACGTATCGCCACATCGCGCCTGGCCGGCGTGCCGCGGCCGCTGCGGCTGAGCTATGCGGGCGAGGTGTTACGCGTGCGCGGGTCGCAGATGCGGCCCAATCGCGGTTTCGCGCAGGTCGGCGTCGAGTTGATCGGCGCCGCGCGCACGGCGGCGCAGGTTTCGGCCGATGTCGAGGTCGTGACGCTCGCAGCCGAGGCGCTGCTGGGGCTTGGCATCAAACATCTGTCGGTCGATCTCAACCTGCCGACCTTGGTGCCGGTTCTGCTGGATGAAAAGGCGGTTGACCACGGTGTGCGGCCGAGGCTTCGTGCGGCGCTTAATCGCAAGGACCTTGAGGCTGTCGGCCGCATCCTTTCGGGAGACCGCGAAACCGCGCGCCTGGTGCAGGGGCTTGTGGCGGCCATGGGGCCGGCCGATGCCAGTATCGCGGCCCTCGGCGCGCTCGACCTGCCGCCAAACACGCGCGCCGATTGTGACCGGTTGGTCGAGGGTGCCCAGCGCCTCCTCGAGGCTGGGCACGACTTCGCGCTGACCATCGATCCGGTGGAGCATCGCGGCTTCGAATATCATACCGGCGTCAGCTTTTCGATTTTTGCCCAGGGCATCACCGGTGATCTTGGCCGGGGTGGACGCTATGAAGTACCGGGTCCAAGCGCCGAGCCGGCAACCGGCTTTACGCTGTTTATGGATACCGTGATGACTGCAGTCCCTCGCTCCGAGGAGACGGCGCGGCTGTATCTGCCCTTTCCCGAGGGCGTGGCGCTCGGCCGGCGACTGCGGGAAGAGGGCTGGATCACGGTATCGGGCCTCGGTCCGGTGGCCGATCCCAGAGAAGAGGCGCGCCGGCTTGGCTGCGCGCATGTTGTCATCGATGGCCGCGTCCTCGCGGCGGAAGGCTGAACGGAATCTAGCGCATGGGGAACGTAACCGTAATCGGCGCCCAATGGGGCGACGAGGGCAAGGGAAAGATCGTGGACTGGCTGTCGGAACGTGCCGATGTTGTGGTGCGGTTTCAGGGCGGCCACAATGCCGGCCATACGCTGGTCATCAACGGCACTACCTATGCGCTGAGCCTGCTGCCGTCGGGTGTGGTGCGCCCGGGCAAGATATCCGTGATCGGGAACGGGGTGGTGGTCGATCCCTGGGCTCTCTTGAAGGAGATCGAGGCAATTCGCGAGAAAGGCGTGGACGTCACGCCGGAGACGCTCAAGGTCGCCGAAAACGCGAGCCTGATCCTTCCGTTCCATCCGATGATCGACCGCGCGCGCGAAGAGGCGCTGGGACACGGCCGGATCGGCACGACAGGGCGGGGCATTGGGCCCGCCTATGAGGACAAGGCCGCCCGGCGGGCGATCCGGGTCGGCGATCTGGCGGACCACTCGTTCCTGGCTCACCGTCTCGATCAGCTCCTGGTGCATCATAATGCCCTGCTGCGCGGCCTCGGCCACGACGAAATCGATCGGGAGGCGCTGCTGGCCGAGTTGTGTGCGATCGCCCCCCGCATCCTGCCCTTCGCCGCCCGGGTCTGGGAACTCCTCGACGATGCGCGCCGGGCGGAAAAGCGCATTCTCTTCGAAGGTGCGCAGGGCGTCATGCTGGATGTGGATCACGGCACCTATCCCTACGTCACCTCATCCAATACCGTGGCCGCCGAGGCCTCGGTCGGCGCGGGGGCGGGGTTTGCGGCACCGGGCTACGTTCTGGGCATCACCAAGGCCTATACGACGCGCGTGGGCAGCGGGCCGTTTCCGACCGAACTGTCGGACGAAATCGGCCGCGGGCTGGGTGAGCGGGGTCGCGAATTCGGGACTGTGACGGGACGGCCGCGGCGCTGCGGCTGGTTCGATGCGGTGATGGTGCGCCAAGCGGCCAGGATCGCGGGCATTCACGGTATCGCGCTGACCAAGCTCGATGTTCTCGACGGGATGGCGCAGCTCAACATCTGCACCGGCTATCGCCTGGGCAGCGAGGTGCTTTCGGTTTTCCCGAGCGGCGTCGCCGACCAGGCGGCGGTGAGGCCCGTCTACGAAACCCTCGAAGGTTGGCAGGACTCGACCCGTGGTGCCCGGTCCTGGGCGGATCTGCCGGCGACTGCAATCAAGTATATCCGGCGGATCGAGGAGTTGATCGAGGTGCCCGTGGCGCTGCTGTCGACCAGCCCCGAGCGCGACGACACCATCCTCGTGACCGACCCGTTCTCCGGCTGAGCGCCCCCGGATTTCCGGGCTTTGGCCCGTTTCCGGCAATTCGCCGCCGCGCCCTTGGCACCAGCGTTAACGAATAATTTCCCACCCCCGTCCTAGGTTTGCCTCGGGGGGAGGAGCACGCTTGGCGGCGGGCCGAGACAGCCATGTCTGCGGCTCGCCCGTTCGCCATGAAGCTCGTTCGCCATGAAACTGAGGACCGAAGAGAATGGCCTTGAACGAGGCGCAAACCACGGTGCCGAGTCCGCCGGGCGATGTCCCGCCCGCGCGGGTGATCCCGTTCGGCTCGCATATTGAAATCGATCCGTCCTCGCCCCTCGACAGGTTCAGCGCGCCCCATGCGCCTGCCTTCGCCGCGCGTAATACCCGTTCCGGCAATCCGCTCATTGCCTATCTCGCCGATCCGCGGCGTCAGGCGCGGATCGAGACACTTGACGTCTTTGCGCAGTTTTCAAGCCCCCATTTTTTTCGGCCGATCGAAAGTGGCCCCGTCCGCTGGACGGAGGAAGGCGGGTGGCGATTCGCCATTTTCTATCCGCGAGTGGAGGGCACGCGCCTCGTCTCCGATATGACAGACGAGATCGAGCCGCTCAGCCTCGGCAATCTGGTGCGGCGTTTCGTCCTGCCGACCCTTGACTTCCTGGCCGAATGTTACGAGCGCGGGGTTACCCATCGGGGGATCCGGCCAACAAATCTCTTTGTCACGGATGAAAATTCTCCTTTTTTGCTGGGCGACGGTGTGACGGTACCTCCGGGCGTCGACCAGCCGGTGATTTGCGAGCCGGTCGAACTGGCTATGGCGGACCCCTGGGCGCGCGGCGACGGCGATCACACGGCTGACCTTTACGCTCTTGGCGTCACGATGCTTTATCTGGCGATCGGAAAGAATCCGCTGGCCGGAATGACCAGCGAGCAGATTCTCGATCTGAAGATCCGCGAAGGCTCCTATAACGCCCTGGTCAACGGCCATCGCCTGCCGATGGGGATCAAGGAGGCGCTTCGGGGGCTTCTTAACGACGACCCGGAAAATCGCTGGACCCTGCACGTGCTCACCAAGTGGGCCGAAGGGGGCATGGTGCGGGAAAACCGCAAATCTCCCCGGCCCAGTCATCTCAGATCCATGGAGCATGGCATCACGGTCAACGGGCAGGAGTACAAAAGCCTCCGCGCGCTCGCCCATGCCCTTTCGCGTGACTGGCAGAACGGGCCCGACTGGCTCAAGACCTGTCACCTCCCGCAATGGATCGAAAGCAAGCTCGGAGATTCGGAACTCGCTGGACGGACACGGGAACTTCTTCAGCTTCTCGGGAACAGTGAGAAGAGCCGCGCCGACCGGAGCGGCTGGCGCGCGCTGATCTTTGCCCGTCTGCTCGCGACGCTCGATCCCAGGGCTCCGTGGCGGTTTCTGGGTATCGCCGCAATGCCGGACGCGCTCGGGGATCTCGTCGCCGAACGGCACGCTGATGAAGCGTTCCAGCAGGATCTGCGCCAGTTCTTCGAACACAAATTTTTTCTCTACCATGCGGAATTGCCGGGCGCCGATACGGCCATGGCCAGCCGTGTGGCCCTCCGGCTCAAAAATCTGCCGGCCAAGCTCGCATCGCGCGAGTATGGCGCCGGCATGGAATACTGCCTTTATGCGTTAAATCCGGAATTGCCGTGCCTCAGCCCGATGTTCGGCGAAAAATACCATGTGATTTCCTGTGAAACCCTGATCGATGCGCTTGAAGAGGGCGTGGGCGAAAAATCCGATTTGACGCGCATCTTCGATCGGCATCTGGCAGCTTTTGTCGCGGCGCGGGTCCGGGGGCTCCCCGATGGCGAATTACCCCGGACCGAAATCATGGACAGCGCCGGCAAGCGCGCGAGCTTGCGAATACTGGCTACGGCCCAGCGCCGTGCTAACGGACGCAAGGCCCGCGCCCTTTCCGGGTGGTTGCGTAAATTTGTCGAGCCCACCCTGGGGGATCTTCACAATGTCCGCCTGCGCCAGTATATCGACGAGCGCCTCGAGAGTGCTGCCGCCAGCGGTAACCTGTCCAAACTGGTCGATCTGCTGGACAACCGGACAATCCGGCACAATGACGATGTGAATTACCGCCATGCCGTCCAGGAGGCACGTCGGGCCGAGGCGGAACTCAACCATTTTCGCCTGGCCGCGCGCACGCTGCATCGAGACGCACGGTTAAGAGGGCAGGCGCAGGCAGGTGTTGTGTCGCTCGCGCTTTCGATCGCCGCGGGCATTGGCCTCTTCATGATGAAAATGTTGTAGGAGGACAGAAATGGCTGGTCGCGCCGCGCCACCCGGCAGGCATAATTCGCGAATTCTCCTGGCCGTCACGCTGCTGGGCCTGATGATAGCGGCCTTTCCGACCTTCATAATCGTGGTCGTCGGGCTCGTGCCGACGTTTTTCGTCAGAATGGCGGACGAGTCGCCTGGCGCAGCCATGATGCGCGCGGTCTTTCCGGCTAATCTGGTGGGCGTCCTGTACGTGGTCACGGTCCTGTGGGAGAGCGGCCACAGTTACGAAAACGCCCTCATGGTCGTCACCACCACTGTCCACCTGGCGACCATGTATGTGGGCGCGCTTGTCGGCTTCCTGATCTATCTGGCAGTGCCGGTGGTGAACGTCGCGCTGGCGCAGATGCAGAATCGCAGTCGGCGCCAGACTCTGGCGGCCCGGATCGAGGGCCTGAAGGCAGAATGGGGAGAGGACGTTCTCGCGTCCCGCGAAGACGGGTAGGTCTGGCCCGGTGACCGGGCCGGCGGCTCGTCACGCCCGGCCGTTTACGCCCGGCCGTTCACGCCCGGCCGTTCACGCCATGACGTCGGCCTCCGCCATTTCACGCACGGCCGCCTGCAGCTTCTCGAACGCGCGCGCTTCGATCTGGCGCACCCGCTCGCGCGAGATGCCGTATTCCTGGCTGAGTTCCTCCAGGGTGGATGCGCTTTCCTTGAGCCGTCGCTCGCTCAGAATATGGCGTTCGCGCTCGTTCAGGCCTTCCATCGCCCGCGCCATAAGCTCACGCCGGCGTCCCATTTCTTCCCGCTCACCCAGAAGCTCTTCCTGATCCGGTTCCTCGCCGACGAGCCAGTCCTGCCATTCGCCTTCACCTTCCGCCTTCAACGGCGCGTTCAGGGAATTGTCGCTCGCCGCCAGCCGCCGGTTCATTTCGATCACGTCCTTTTCCGGTACCGACAGTGCATCGGCAATTTCCGAGACGCTTTCCTGGGGCAGGTCGCCTTCCTCGAATTGCTGCAGACGGCTTTTCAGCTTCCGCAGGTTGAAAAACAGTTTCTTTTGCGCGGCAGTGGTGCCGATCTTCACGAGCGACCAGGAATGCAGGATGTATTCCTGAATGGCCGCCTTGATCCACCACATGGCGTAGGTGGCTAGCCGGAAGCCGCGATCGGGGTCGAATTTCTTGACCGCCTGCATCATGCCGACATTGCCTTCCGATATCAGTTCGGCCAGGGGCAGGCCATAACCGCGGTAGCCCACGGCGATCTTGGCCACCAGGCGCAAATGGCTGGTCACCAGCTTGTGCGCCGCCTCCACGTCGCCATGGTCGCGCCAGCGCTTCGCCAGCATGAACTCCTCTTCCCGCTCCAGCATCGGGAATTTCCGGATCTCCTGCAGGTAGCGACTGAGATTGCTTTCCGGTGTGAACTGGAGCGCCGGCAACTGGCGCTTGGTCAGTGCCGTGCCGGTGCCCTCGGTCGTCTCTTTGTGCTGGTCGTTCGAGCCTGTCACGTGATGTTCCGATTTCCTGTGCCTGATTTCCTGTGCCTGATGTGGCGGCCGGCCAACCCCGGGAGCGCCAGTTTCGAGGGACGGTAGGCGGCCTTCGTGTCCAAATCGTGGCCGGTCCCACGGCCCGCTGCATTGACCTAGGTTGGTGGCCAAAGCTGAAGAAATTATAACAAGTTTTTATATCGACTCTAAAGAATAAATTAATCCATTGAAATCATGTGGTAATTCGGAAGAGAACCGGCACAGCTCATCGCTGGTCGGATGACGGAAGCCCAGGGTCCGGGCATGCAGCGCCTGGCGGGGAAAGGCGCGCAGTCGGGCCAGTATCGCCGTCTCGCGAGCCCCCCGGGCCCGGCTTGCCCATTTCGGCACGCGGCCATAAAGCGGGTCGCCGATGACCGGATGTCCCAGATGGGCCATATGGACGCGGATCTGATGCGTCCGCCCCGTGGCCAGCCGGCAGGTCACGAGGCTGGCCAATGTGTCGAAGCTGCGCTCTGTCGTGTAATGCGTGAGCGCCGGCTTGCCGCCGCGCGTGACCACGGCCATTTTCTTCCGGTGCGTCGGGCTGCGCCCGATGTTGCCGTGAATCTCGCCCGACAGCGGTCCCGGCACGCCCCAGACCAGCGCCGTATAGCTGCGCTCGATCGTATGGGCGCTGAACTGGGCGGCGAGCCGGACATGCGCCTCGTCCGTCTTGGCGACGAGGATAAGCCCGCTCGTGTCCTTGTCCAGGCGATGGACGATGCCCGGCCGTTTCACCCCGCCGATCCCGGAAAGTTCCGCCCCGCAATGGGCGAGCAGGGCGTTGACCAGCGTCCCGTTGGTATTGCCGGCCGCCGGGTGGACGACAAGGCCGGCCGGCTTGTTGATCACGATCAGGGCAGCATCCTCGTAGACGATATCAAGAGCGATCGTCTCTGCCGCAGGCGTCGCGGCGATCGGCACGGGCACACGGACGACAAGCTCTGTCCCCGGTTTGACCAGGTAGGAGGGGTCCGCTATCTTCCGCCCGTTTACGAAGACGAGACCTCCGGAAATCAGCGACTTGAGCCGGTTTCGCGATAGCGCCGTGCGGTCGGCCAGCACCTTGTCGAGCCGTCCCGCGACCGGCGCCGCGCTGTCCCCGCCGCCGATTGCCTCGCCCGGGACGGAAAGCGTGATAACCTCGGCGATCCCGCCGTCGTCCGGCTGCGTATCTGATTTGTCCGTCGTCATGGACTCACACTGGACCCAACGATGAAAGCACTCAAGAGCCTCGTGATTTTCCTCGCCGTTCTGATTGTCGCGGCAACGGCGGTGCTCGTATACGAAATCGTTCGTCGCGCCACGAGCGAGGAAACACCCGCCCTGTCGGGGCCGGCGAGTGTTTCGCGCGGGCCGGGCGACACGCCGGTGCGTCTGATCGTGCCCGAGGGCGCGATGATCGGCGGCCTCGAGGTGACGGACAACCGGCTGATCGTCGAAATCCAGGGCTTCGAGGGCGAGACCAGTGTCTACGTGATGGATCTTGAGACCGGACGGGTGGTGGCCCGCATCGGTGCGGAAGGGGAACCCACCCGTCTCCCGGATGGGGACGAGGAGGATGAGCCGGGCGCGGGCGTGGACCGGTAAGCCATGGCGATCAATTTTTGCAGTGATAACGTCTCTGGCGTGTCACCGGAAATCATGGCCGCGATCACGGCGGCCAACGACGGTGCCGCCATGCCGTACGGGCAGGACGAGGTTTCCGCCCGGCTGACGGCGCAATTCGCGGAGGTGTTCGAGACCGATCTCGCCGTGTTTCCGGTGGTGACGGGATCGGCCGCCAACGGGCTGGCGCTGGCCAGCCTGGCACCGCCCTATGGCGCGATCTACTGTCACGCGGACTCGCACATCAATTCCGATGAATGCGGCGCGCCGGAATTCTTTACCGCCGGTGGGAAGCTGGTTCCGCTCGATGGCGAAGATTGCAAGATCGATCCGGCCGCGTTGACGCGCGCGCTCGACCGGTCGGGGGCGGGCATGGTGCATTACGTGCAGCCGGCCGTGCTCAGCCTGACCCAGGCCACGGAGTCGGGCACGCTCTATCGGGCGGACGAAATCCGCTCACTGAGTGATACCGCCCATGAGCGGGGCCTCAGTGTGCATATGGATGGCGCGCGTTTCGCCAACGCGCTGGCGGCGACGAATGCCAGCCCGGCCGAGATGAGCTGGCGCGCCGGGGTGGACGTGCTGTGCCTGGGCGCGACCAAGAATGGCGCCATGGCGGCCGAGGCGGTGATCTTTTTCAACCCGGACCGCGCCCGGGAAACCGGCTTCCGGCGCAAGCGCGGGGGGCATCTCCTGAGCAAGATGCGCTTCCTTTCGGCCCAGCTTGAAGCCTATCTGGCGGACGGACTCTGGCTCCGGAATGCGGGCCGGGCGAATGCGCGGGCGCGCGAACTGGCGGACGGGCTTGCGGCGCTCCCCGGCGCGCGGCGGCTTTATCCGGTCGAGGCGAACGAGATGTTTTTCGAACTCCCCGCGCCCGTCCGCGCGGCCTTCGAGGCCGCCGGCGTACTTTTCTATCCCTGGCCGAGGCTCGGCCCCGGGGTGATCCGGCTTCTGACCAGCTTCGAGACGACGGAGTCCGAAATCCAGGCGGCGCTCGAGATTGCGCGCCGCGCGCTGGAAGGCCGGGAGCGGGTCCAGTGAGGACTTGCGAAAACCGGGGCGGGGCTGTATCAGACGGGCTCTCGCCTCTCGTCCCCTTCGTCTAGAGGCCTAGGACACCGCCCTCTCACGGCGGCAACACGGGTTCGAATCCCGTAGGGGACGCCAATGTACAAACTCGCCCCTCAAAATGTACAAACTTTTTGTCACGTTTTGTTCCCTCGGCGGCCGGTCTTGCGGGCCGACCTAGCGGCCCTGGGCCTCGAGAACGGTGAGCGAGACATCCTCCTCCGTCACCGGTGACCCGAACAGCCAGGACGGGTGCGAGGTGAAGATCGTGCCGTGATATTTCTGGAAATCGATCGTGCTGCCCCAGTTGGGCCAGACGATATCGCCTTCCGGATCGCTTGCATCGGGCCAGACCCGGATGCCCTGATACATCGACTTCCAGAATTCACCCGATTTGTCGAAGGCTTCGCCGTAATAGACGTTCCATGTCTTGGCATCGATATAGCCGACCTTGCGGCTATAGGGATGCTCGGGCTCGGGCGTGCCCTCGATCACGTAGACCTCGCGCGGCTCCCAGTCATTGATGGGGTTCCAGTGCGGCCGGTTGGTCAGATCGAAACCGGGGAATTCGTCATCGATATTGGACGCGTCTTCATTCCATTGCGGGCTGATGCTGTTGGCGACGGCCAGAATCGTGGTCTTGCCCAGAAATTTGTAATCGGCATACCAGGTGGGATAGGCGCCGAAAATGCCGAAATCGTCGCCCAACTCGTCGGTGCTGCCGATCGGATCCATCCAGGCGCTGCCCGATAGCCGGCGCACCCGGCGGACATCGCGCACATAGGCCCAGCTATCGTCCACCTTGCCCGTGTTATAGCGAATAGCGAAGGTGCCCACGCCCTTGATGTCCTGCGGGGCGAGGGCAACGATCAGGGATTTCTGGTAGGCATCGGGTTCGCCGATCGAGGGCGCGCCTCCCGTCACCCGACCCTTGAGCAGAATCAGTCGATAGGTCCAGACCTGCTTGCGCTCGACACCGGTATTGCCGTCGATCAGGAGGTACGAGAATTTGGGCTGATCGAGTGAATCGCCGCTTTGCCGCCCGCGCTGTGAGTTCCAGATGACCTTCCACGCGATGTCCGGATCGTTCGGGTCAAGCTCGGGGAAAGGCACGCCGCCAACCCAGCCGACGAGTTTCTTGTCCGCGTCGAGCCGCGCCTGGTCGGCGTATTTGCGCGTCAGCTCCGCATAGCGCGGGTCGATGGGATGCGGGCGGATCTCACCAAGCGGGATGGTGAGGTTATGTTCACGAATCTGCCAGACGATCCGCTCGGGCAGCATGTCCGGTATGCGATGCCCGCCATAACTGGCCTCGAGAAGCCGGTCGATGTTTTTGGCCGTGATGACGGTTCCGGGAGAGAGCGCGGTGCCGTTGTCCGCCGCCATCGTGGCGCTCGCGGTGATGAGTGAAAGGATCGCCGCCCATGACGCGAGGCCGTGCCGCATCGCTGATCTCATGCCAATCTCCCCAGATTTTGTAAGTCTTTCAGGCTGTCTCTTGACCGGGCAAGCCTACCCGGTGCGTGGTCGCGCGCAAAGGCCGTCCTTTCACGCATGACGTGCCAGCCCCGGCGTGTTGCCCGGCTAGAACGGGTTCCAGGATGCTTCTCGGGTAAAATGCATGTATCCCACATTCACCCCCGCGCGGAGGCCGACGCCGGTCTTGATCGGGGCGAGGATCACGCCGTCGCTCTGCAGATAATGCATGCCGACGCCGCCGACGACGTAGATCGACCCTTCGCCGCCGGGAAAGCGCTGAAACAGCGCGTCGGCCGTCTCAAGATTGTAAACGAGCACGAAAATTTTTGACGCGTTGCCGCCAAAATCAAAACCGACGGTCGGGCCCTGCCAGAACACCTTGCGGGTCCCGCCTGATTTGAAATTCAGATCGCCGCGCCCGTATTTCACGCCAACACCGACTGCGCCGCTCACTTCCTCTCCCGTGATGTAGGCGTTCGGCCGCCCATGATCCTGAAAAGCCTTCTCCACGACATCGGCCAGCCCGGCTGTCGTCGCGCCGAAAAAGGAATTTGCGCTTTCGATGATCTCGTTTTTCGTGAAGCCGCTTTCCTCGGCCGCAGTCGCGTCGTTGGCCCCGTCGTTGGCCCCGTCGTTGGCCAGGACGCCGGTCCAGGACCCGGTCGCCAGGCTGAGGAGAAGAGCCAGAAGCAGCACCCGGGCGCGCGGCTTTTTCGATTCTCGTGACCCTGTATGGTCGGTCATCTCTTGCCCCTTCCTTTCATTCGGTCCCTTCGGGCTGTGCCCCGTCCGGTCCTCGTGACGGGAGTCTAGCCGGAAATGTGTCGGAAGTTTGGTTATCTGCGCCGCACCCTGCTGGCCGGCAGCACGATCCGGGCCGTGGTACCGCGATCGGGTTCGCTCTCAATCTCGAGATGCCCGCCGTGAAGCTCCACGAGACGCTTGGAAAGGGGCAGTCCGAGCCCCGTGCCGCCCTGCGCGGTGTCGTCGGGTACGTGCACCTGGCCGTACTCCTCGAGCGCGGTTTCGATCCCTTCGGGGGTCATCCCGATACCCTCGTCACGCACGGTCAGAACAGCCTCGCCTGCGCGCGACAGGCCGCAGGACAGTTTGACGCTGCCGCCAGCCGGAGAAAAACGGACAGCGTTCGAGATCAGGTTCACGAGCGCCTGGATAAGCTTGTGCTTGTCACCACGAAGACGGGTGACATCCTCGGCATGGACAATTTCGATACGGACATCGGATTCGGCTGCGGCCAGGCGCGTCATGCTGAGAACGGTGTGGCACAGCGATTCAATGTCGAACTCGCTCTCGTGCAGGACCAGCTTTCCCGACTCCGCCCGAGCCAGGTCGAGGATTTCGTTGATGACATGCAAAAGATGCTTGCCACTCGACGAGATGTCTTTTGCATAGTCCCGGTAGCGGGCCGGAACTTCGCCGAAAACAGCGTTCTCGATCACTTCTGAAAAGCCGATGATGGCATTGAGCGGCGTGCGCAACTCATGGCTCATATTGACCAGGAAGCGGGTCCTGGCCTCGGTCGCCTGCTTGGCCTGGGATGTCGCTTTTTCGGCCGCCATGCGCGCTTCCACGGCTTCGCGCTCGTGCGCCTTGATTTCTGAGATGTCGGTCGCGATGGCGGCGACGGCGTAGGGTTTGCCGTCAGCGTCATGCAGTGGAAACTTGACCGAGAGGAAGGTGTGCTCGACCCCGTCGAAGTTCAATTGTTCCTCAACCTCGAGCGCTTCGCCGCTCTCGAAAACGAGGCGGTCCGAACGCAGAAAATCCGGATTTGTCTCCCGCCTGCCAATCAGGGACTGGCTCGGGTCATGGGCCTTTTCCTGAACCTTCTGGTTGACCAGGATATAGATGCCGTTCAGGTCGCGGACAAAGACGGATGTCGGGGCGTTTTCCAGAATGGCCCGGAAACGGTTTTCGCTCTTGATCAGTTCGCGCTCGGCTACTTTCTGGGTCGTGATGTCGATGGAAGTACCGATAAAGCCGATGAAACGGCCCTTCGAATCGCGCCGCGGCACGGCCTGGACGAAATACCAGATGAGCTGTCCGTCCGGTTTTTGCACCCGATGCTCGAGCGTGAAGCTGCTCTGGCGCTCGATCGCTTCCGAGAAGGTTTTGAACAGGCGCTCCCGGTCTTCGGGATAGATAAAGTTCTCCCACCCGTCTTCCAGGATCTGGTTGGATCTCAGGCCGATGTGATCGGTATAGGCCTTGTTGTAATAGGTGGAATTGCCTTGCGGGTCCGTTAGCCAGACGGCGCAAGGCAGGAGATCGAATGCCTGGCGCAGGGCGGCCTCGTCCGATGGCAGGTCGGCCGTGAATCGTGCTCCGGCTGTGGCCACCCGGAGGCCCTCCCTTAATTTAAGCTGCGGTTTCCCCGTTTTCCGGGCGCCCCCGCACGGGGTCGCCGCCATGTTAGCAAAGAATCGGGAAAATTATAAATAACTTCCGGGTCCCGGACAGGTGCCCGGAAAGGTCACTTTTGCAGGGTTTCGAGATAATCCACGATCGCGTGAATGCGGCCCGGCGTGACCAGCGCGGCATGAAGTCCACTGCCGAGCTCGGCCCGGAACTCGCCGTCCCAATGGGGCATCAGGCGTGGCGAATCGCGTGTCGGATCGCCCGCAATGACCCGGTAAACATACGCCGCCGGGTAGGCATCGCCATTGCGCCGGGCGAGCGAGGTCAGATCCGCCGGCCGGGCAAGGAGGTGCGGGCCGTCCGGCGTCTCGATGACGCGTCGCCCGGCCGCGTCCGCTCCGTGGCAGGCTGCGCAATAGTTTTTGAAATCCGATTCTCCGGACCCATAGCCGGCGGGAGGGCGGGGCATGTGCGGCTCCTCCGCCGCGAGGCCGCCGGCGATCAGGGCGATCGCCATCAGGCTGAGGGCGGCTGGAAGCGATTTCTTCGGATATCGGATCATCATCGCCTCGGGTGTCAGCTAATTCATGCCATTGATGCCGCGTGTGATCAGGGTGAGCCCGATCACGAACAATATGGCCAGCAACAAGCGCTCGAAATTGCGCTGGCTGATATGGTGCCGCAACCGGCGGCCGGCCAGAAGCCCCAGCAGGACGGGAAGCGAGGCGGCGAGGGAGGCCAGGACGGCACCTGCATCGAGCACGCCATGCAGGGCCAGCCCCCCGTAAAGGGCGGCTGCGCCCGAGACATAGATCATGCCGATCGCGGTGACGAAATCGTCTTTGTGAAGGCGCAGGGCGTTCAGGTACATGAAGATCGTGGGGCCGTAAAAGCTGGAAACGCCGCCGACCGCGCCTGCGATCAGGCCGACCGCCGGCGTCGCGGGCTTCTCGAACCGCTCGGGCAGGTGGAAGGAGAGAGGCACCAGTTCCATCACGCAATACAGGATCACAAGAGAGCCCAGGATAAGGGCCACGGATTCCGCCGTGATGGACACCAGCATGTAGGTGCCCAAAAACGTCGTTGGCATGAGGGTCAAGATCAGGGGCAGGAAGCGGCGCAGGGTGGCCAGCCGGTCCCGGCCGCGGATGGCCTGCAGGAAATTCGATGCCAGAATCGGGATCATCATCACCGAAATCGCCAGGCGCGGATCGACCGCGAGCGAAAGTACCGGGACCACGACAAGCGGCAGCCCGACGCCGACGACGCCTTTCATGAGACCGCCGGCGAAGAAGGCGCTCGCGGCGAACACATAGGCGATCAGGCCGAGTTGAAAAAGCTGGTCGCTCACGTGGCAGGGTAATCCAATGGCGGGGCGGACAGGATGGGCTACCAAACTCGCCCGAACAGCCCCCGGCTGACAAGGGGTAATCGGGCGCCACAAGCCGGCTGGTCACACCGCCTGTCCGGCGTTAGATTCCTGGGCGAACTGGTCGGTTATTGCGAGAGTGGGGCAGATCGGATGGCGATGGAAAAAGCAATGTTCGGCGCGGGCTGCTTCTGGGGAGTCGAGGCCGCCTTTCGCACGCTCGAGGGCGTCAGCGACGCCACGGTGGGCTATAGCGGGGGGCACGTCCCCGACCCCGATTACCGAACGGTCTGCAGCGGTACCACGGGTCATGCCGAGGTGGTCCTCGTGACCTTCGATCCGGCGGTTGTCGCCTATGAGGCGCTGCTCGACCTCTTCTGGACGATTCACGACCCCACCACCCCTAATCGCCAGGGGCCGGATATCGGGACCCAGTATCGCTCCGCCATCTTCTTTTTCACGCCCGAGCAGGCGGCAAAGGCCCGCGCGTCCAAGGAGCGCCTTGCGGGCGAGGGCAGGTTTGCGCGTGAGATCGTGACCGAAATCACGCCCGCCTCGGCATTTTACCGGGCCGAAGACTACCACCAGCGCTATTTCGAGAAACAGGGCATCGCGGCCCATTAAGGCCCATTAGAGAGGGACCATCGGACCGGCCGGCGGCGCATTTCCTGCTGGCTCTGCTGGTCCTGCTGGCTCCGCCGGCCGTTGACAGGCCCTGATATTTCGATAATTATAAAAATATGGAAATTAATAGTGCTCACGCCAAAGATTTCGTTTCGGACGTTCTCCTGGTCGATGCGGTGACCGCCCTGGCCGCGCTTGGCCAGGAAACCCGGATCGAGGTGTTTCGCCGCCTCTCCGCCCACTCGCCGGCGGGGCTCCCCGCCGGTGAGATTGCCCGCGAGCTTGGCGTCGCACCGGCCACGATGTCGTTTCACCTCAGCCAGTTGGAGCATGCCGGGCTGATTACGGGTGAACGTCGCCAGCGCCAGATCTTCTATCGTGTTTCTCCCGAGGGTATTCGCGCGCTTGTACGCTTCCTGACCGCAGATTGCTGTCACGGTCGTCCGGAGCTTTGCGGCGTCGAATACGCCTCTCCGACGAAAGGCAACCATTCATGACCGACCGGCCCTATGACGTCATGTTCCTGTGCACCGGCAATTCAGCGCGCAGCATCCTCGCCGAAGCCATCATCAACCGGTTGGGCGAGGGCAAATTCCGAGGCTTCAGCGCGGGCAGTCATCCCAAGGGCGCGGTGCATCCCTACGTCCTCGATCTGCTGGCGAAGCTGAACCATCCGAGGGACAACGTGCGGTCCAAGTCCTGGGACGAGTTCGTCGCGCCGGATGCGCCGAAGCTCGATTTCGTCTTTACGGTCTGCGACAACGCGGCGCGCGAGGTCTGCCCGGTCTGGCCGGGCCAGCCGATGCAGGCCCACTGGGGGATCCCGGATCCCGTGGTAGCCGAAGGGACCGAGGCGGAGCGCCGGCTCGCGTTCTCGGAAGCGTATCGGATGCTGTCCAACCGGATCGGAATTTTCGTGAATTTGCCGATCCGGTCCCTGGACCGTCTGTCCCTGCAGCGCCGCCTCGACGAAATTGGCAGCCAGCCGGCTGAGCTCGCCTGAACGGTATCAGGCATTCTGCGCCGGACCACCACGGAGTTACGATGACGGATCGCGCGGCTGGCACCCTCGAAGCGGCGGGTGGCATAGGATTCTTCGAAAAATTCCTTTCAGTCTGGGTGGTGCTTGCGATCTTCGCCGGGGTCGGGCTTGGCAACGTGATGCCCGGTATTTTCGCGCTGATCGCGGATTGGGAATACGCCTCGGTCAATATCGTTGTGGCGATCCTGATCTGGGCGATGATCTATCCCATGATGGTGGGAGTGGATTTTTCCAGCCTTCGGCGGGCAGGGGCCCGGCCCAAGGGGCTCGTCATCACTGTCGTCATCAACTGGCTGGTCAAGCCCTTTACCATGGCGGGGCTGGGCGTGCTTTTCTTCGAGGTGGTATTTGCCGACCTCGTTCCGGCCGAAGATGCGACGCAGTATATCGCGGGTCTGATCCTGCTGGGTGCCGCACCCTGCACGGCAATGGTTTTCATCTGGTCACACATGACGCGCGGCGATCCCACCTACACGCTGGTCCAGGTCTCGCTGAACGACATCATCATGATATTCGCCTTTGCGCCGATCGTGGCATTGCTGCTGGGGCTGACCGAGGTGATCGTGCCGTGGGAAACCCTCGTTCTCTCGGTCGGGCTCTACGTCATCATTCCACTGGCGGCCGGGTGGCTGACGCGTGAGCGGCTGGCGGCCCGGGCCCGGCGCCGGCTGGAGGGTGCCGGCGACGAGGCGGCGCGGGCCGAGGCCGAGGTGGTCGCATTTACCGACCGAATGAAGCCTCTTTCCGCTATCGGCCTTCTCGCAACCGTGGTGCTGTTGTTCGGATTTCAGGCCGGGACCATCGTCGCCAAGCCGCTCCTGATCGCACTGATCGCCGTTCCGATCCTGCTGCAATCCTATCTGATTTTCGCGGCCGGGTACCTCGCCGCCTGGCTCTGGAAGGTGCCGTTCAACATCGCCGCCCCGGCTGCCCTGATCGGCACCTCCAACTTCTTCGAGCTTGCCGTCGCCGTGGCGATCAGCCTGTTCGGCCTGACCTCGGGGGCCGCCCTTGCGACCGTGGTCGGCGTCCTGGTGGAGGTGCCGGTCATGCTGTCACTGGTGGCTTTCGCTAACAGCACGCGCCGCCATTTCCCCGCCAGCCCGTCTCCCGTCTGATCTGGTTCGGGCTGGTTCGGGCCGGTTCGGGCCGGTTCATTCCGTCCGGCAGGGGCGAGATGGCCCTGGAGCTGGGCTCCTCCGTTTACTGCGCCGCTGCCGCGGCGCCGGTGAAGGCCGGCATGACTTCGCGGGCGAAGACCTTGATTGCGTTTTCAGCCTCGGCCGCGGAGATGCCGGGCAGCGACGGCTGGATCGAGACCTCGGTGATGCCGACCTCTTCCAGAGCCTTGATATGCGCACGAAGCTTCCCGGTCGGGCCCACCATCACCCGGTTGTCAGCATAGAGATGGTCGTAATCCTTCATTTCACGCACGATCTTGGACATGCCCTGATACCCCTTGTAGTCGGCTGACCACTTGTCGGGGCTGGCCGCGTCGGCGAGATATTCGAGGCATCCCAGAATGGGCTCGCGCGCATACTCGCTGGCCTTCTCGTCGTTTTCGTTCGTGTAGAAATAATACGACGTCATGATGTTGTGATCCTTGGGATCGCGTCCCGCCGCCTTCAGCGCATCGGTGTACCAGCCGATTTTCTCTGCCAGTGCCTCGAAGGGAAAGATGTAGGGAACCACCATCAGATCGAAACCGTTATACGCCGCGTACTCGAACGATTCCTTGCTCATCACCGTACCTACGGTAATGCGCGGATGGGGCTTCTGGATGCATTTCGGCAGAAGTTCGATCTCGTCGAATTTGGTAAACTGGCCGTCGTAGGAGAAAGTCTTGTTGCTCCACAGACCACGCATGATCTCGATGCCTTCTTCGTAGCGGGCGCGACTCTCGGCCATGTCGACCTGGAATGCGTCATATTCGTGCGAGAGGAACGCCCGCACCATGCCGACCCGCATGCGCCCGCCCGAAAGCGTGTCGAGCATCGCGACTTCCTCGGCCAGCCGGATCGGAGAGTTCAGCGGCACGCATAATCCGCCGGCGGCAATGTTGAGTCGCGTGGTGCGCTGCGCGATCGCCGAAAGCAGGATCGAGACATTGGGAACATGACCGCCGTATTTATGGAAATGGTGTTCGGCAACCCAGGCTGTGTCGAACCCCAGGGATTCGGCGAGAACGCACTCGTCGATGATCTGGTTGTAGAGGTCGCTTTCCGATCCGTGCGCGGCAGGATCATAGCAGGGCAGAAACAAAAGGCTGAACTTCATGGGTGCTCCCGGGTCATGGGACGGGCGCTCGGCCCGGCCGTGTCGCGATAACTGAAACTCTAGAATTTCAGATGGGCCGCCGCAAGGCTCTTGCGTCGGCGAAACCTGATTTTTGCTCCGGCCGGCCCGGCTTCCCCCGGACTTGTGGGGCTTCGAGGCCGGGTCCGAAGAAAGTGCGGGCGGGGGTCGGGCCGCCCCTCGACTCAGCCGCGCGGACGGGGGCTCAGGCCTCGGTCAGGAGGCCAAGGCGGCGGGCGTGTTCGATCGCCTGAAGCCGCTTGTGGACCCCAAATTTCTGATAAAGCTGCTGCAGGTTCCACTTGACCGTGTTCTCGGTAAGGCCGAGCGCATCGCCGATTTGGCGGTTCGACAGGCCGCTGGCGACCAGGCGCAGGACTTCCAGTTCGCGGCGAGTGGGTCGTTCGTTTGGCATGTCCTCGGTCGCCATTTCCCGCTGTTCGGATTCCCGGCTCTTGGGTGCGACCTCCGGCAATCGCGCCCGAAGCGCGCGGCAGAATGTCTGAAACTCGGGGTCGGTCACCTCCATCGCCGAACAGGTGCGGGCGACAGCCGCGCGCAAGGCTTTGGGTTCGTCGAGAAAATCGCGCACGATGTTGTGCCGCGCGCCCAAGCGTATGGCGTCGCGCAATTCGCGCTGGGCCGCCGGCGTGTCCTCCAAGGCCAGATAGGCGAGGGCGGCCAGTATGCGGAATTGGATTTCGGGCCGCGGCAGGTCGCATTCGCGAAGCAGGTGGAGCCATTTTCGCGCCAGGCTCAGGCATTGGTCGGCCGCCCCTTCTGCCAGAAGCGCGCGCATGCGACCCTGGGCAAGGCGCAGGGCGCGGAAATCCTGGCCGGCCTCGGGCATGTAATCCTCAATCGGGCCGGTCAGCCCCTCCATCCGGGCGAGCTCCAGCACGTCGGCCGGGCGTCCCAGCAGCGTCAGGATGCGCAGCTTCTCCAGGACGAGCGAGGCGCGCAGCCGGCTGGACTGATAAACGCTCCTTGCCGCTTGTGGGCCGCGCTCGTCCAGTACAACCAGGGCGTCCTTCAACTGGCCGTCGGCCGCGCAACGCAACCGGGCCTGCACCGTGTACCAGCTTATGATGTGATCGAGAAAGCTGAGCTGACCGACGCCGCCCTGGTAATCCTGCAGGAACCCGCGAGCGGCTTCGAGGTCATCGCTTTCGTATGACAGCTCCGCCATCAGCATCGCCGGCATCGCGGCCAGCGGCGAACCCTTGCCGCCGACGCTGTCGGCGACGGCGAGGGCCTCGTTCAGTATTTTCGCGGCCTCATCCAGGAAACCGGCCATCAGGAACGTGGCGCCCATGATCGAGAGCGACCAGATCGTGCCGTATTGGGTTTCCGCCTCCTGGAAAAGCTGACTGATATCGGCCGCATGGCGGCGCGCATAGTCGAGGTCGAACATGAGGCCGCGGGAATTCGCGACCAGGCAGAGGGCGGCCCCCTGAAGAAACGGATCGGGCGTGTAGGTCCCTTCCAGCCAGCGCCGGCCGAGCGCCTCGCAACGCTCGGGATCGTCGCCGAAATAGGCCAGCATCAGACGCACGAAGAGAACGTCGCCGATCACGTCGTGATTGTCGTCCCTGATGCCGGCTTCTTCCGGGTCGTCCTTGTCGAGACCCATCTGGTGCTTGACGTCCACCAGGATGTTTTCGGCCGCCTGGATGCGGCCGGCGGTCATGAGCGCCCAGGCCTGTATGAGGCGAAGCCGCGGGTATCGCCCCCGGACGAGGGCCGGGATGCGGCCCGCCCATCCGTTGAGGCGGGACTGATGGCCGGCGCGCCACAGATCGTAGGCGTGGCGGTCGATCAGGCGCGCGGCATAGTCCGAATCTCCGGCCTGAAAGGCGTACTCCACGGCTTCGTCGTAAAAGCCCTGTTCCTCCAGCCAGGCGCTGGCCTCGAGACGGATCCGGTTGACGGCCTTCGGCGTGGACTTTTCGAGCTGACGCTTGAGGAATTCCGAGAAAAGCGAATGGAAACGATACCAGTTGCGCGCCTGGTCAACCGGGAAGATAAACAGGTTCGCCGCCTCGAGCGCCTGGAGGATTTCCTCCGCGTCCGCGATCCCCGTGACCCGCTGGCAGAGCGCCGGAGAAAATCGCCGGAGCGGGCTGATCTTGAGGATGAAATCCCGGGTCCGGGAATCGAGGTATTTCAGGACGTCCTCGGCCAGATATTCGGCGATTCCGCGATTGTCCCCGGTGATCCGATCCACCAGATTGGCGATGTCGGAGGTGTTTTTGATCGCCAGCGACGCAAGCTGAATTCCCGCCGCCCATCCCTCCGTCTTGGACAAAAGCCGGTCCGCGACGCCCGAATCCAGTTGTATGTCGTTGAGCTTGGAAAAATACTGCTGCGTTTCCGCCGTGGAAAAACGCAAATCCGTCCAGCCGATCTCGTCGAGCTGACCCGTGGCACGCAGCCGGCCGATCCCGATATCGATTTCACTGCGACTGCTGATGACAAAATGGATGTTGGGGGGAGTTCCGGTGATCAGGGCGCGCAGTGCCGGGAGGGCACGGGTCGCGGACAACTCGTGCGCATCGTCGAGAAAGAGATAGAGCGACTCGGGCACGCCGGACAGCTCATTGGCCAGAGACAGCAGGATGGCCCGGTCTGTAATGCCGATGCCCGCCTGAAGCAGGGCCGCCGCCGAGCGGCCAAATTCGGGGCGGGCGGTCTGGATCGCCCCCAGGATACTGCGGGCGAACTGCATGAAATCGGTTTCATCGCGGTCGATCGTCAGCCAGGCGGCCGGCGTGCCGCGGCGGACCATCTCGCGGTGGGCGAGCGCGAGAAGTGTGGTCTTGCCGTAGCCGGCTGGCGCGGTCACAAGGGTCAGCTTGCGCGCGGTCGACTCGCTCAGGCGCGCAGTCAGCCGGTGCCGGTCGACCATGGGCAGGTCGCTCAGGGGGGGCGTGAACCGCGCCTGCAGCAAATGCGGGTCCGCTTTTGCCAACTTACCTCCTCGGGGCCGTCCGTTGTGGCGGCCGTCCCGCTGCCTCCTCCTCCGCCCTGCGTCCGCCGGCGCCTTTACTTGACGCCTCTTTTTACGCTTTTGGTGCTCAATTTAAAGACGGGCGGTATTTCCCTACCTAAAACGCCGTTTCCCATACTTTCAGAAGGTGACGGGGCCTTGGCTCGCTCGTACTCCTATTGGCGGAGACGCATGGCTCGCCGCGTTCCAGGGGATGCTGGCATTCTACGATGCCAGGGGCGGGTCACGCAACTCCGAGCGCATGCCGGACTCCGGGCGGAAATTGGCCAGAAAGAGCCAATCCGGGGTTGATCGGGAAGATCAAGCGGCCCGAGCCGCCGGCACGATGGGAGAGGAACTGGCCAGATCCGAAACCAGTCGAATGCCGCTCGCGAACAGGCGCGCCGCCGTGCGCCCTGACCATGGCTGAAGCGGTCGCGCCGGCACGGACCGCCGGGCGACCAAAACGGGGGACTTGAGCCGGGCATATCCGCGCCGGGGCACCCGAAACGGGATATACCCAATTGGGGACTTAAGGAGAGAGCAAACATGCAGACCAAGCGAAACGCCCATTTTAGCCGGGCCCTTGCCAGCATTTTCGCCGGCGCGGCCCTCTGTCTGGCGCCGGGACTGATGACGGGGGATGCGGCAGCCGAAGAAGTGGCGCCGGGCACGACGATCGATGCGTCCAACATCGACACGCTGCTCGATCATACCTATGACGGCGTACGGGTTGGCGACGCCCTGCCCGAGCGTATTCGCTGGATGGTGCGGAACTGGAACCTGCGCATGACGCTTGAGGCCAACGAGGCCTGGCCCAAAGACAAGGTGCTTGAAGAGCTGACCAGGCAGTATTCGCCGCAGGTCAAGCTCGACCCATCGACGAAAGAAATTTCCAATTACGTGACCGGCGTGCCGTTTCCGGAGATCGATTTCGAGAACGACAAGGACGCCGGCTGGAAGGTCGTCTGGAACTTCCGCTACGGCAAGCAGCAGGAAGACAACGCGGAACTGCCATGGTTCGTCTTCGTTCTGACGGACGGCACCAGCGGGATCGAGCGCGAGCAGGAGTGGTATTTCTTCTCCCATCACGGGATCGGCAACACGCGCCGGGACCATCCTCATGTGCTGGGAGACGGCACGCTCTTCAACAAGTCCATCCTGGCGGCGCTCGCCCCGCATGACGTCAAGGGCACGGGCGTGCTGACGATCCGCTATTCGACCGGCAAGCTCGACGATACCTGGGCCTATATCCGGACGGTCCGGCGTGTGCGCCGGCTGTCGGGCGGCGCCTGGGTCGATCCGATCGGCGGCACGGACCAGCTTCAGGATGACTTCCAGGGCTTCAACGCCCATCCCACCTGGTACAAGGATTTCAAGGTGGTGGGGCGCCAGAAGATGTTCGTTCAGGCGGATATCAGGAAATCGGTCCTCAACCCCGAGGCGAATTCTCATGCCGAACGCTACACGGGTATGGATGTGACCAATCCCCCGTACTGGAACCTCACCCATCCCTGGCAGGTACGGGATGTCGTCATTGTCGAGGCGATCCCGCCCGAGATCCACCCCTACAGCCGGAAGCTTCTGTATTTCGCGCCGGGGCCGTGGACCAACATGTTTGGCGAGTTCTTCGACAAGAAGGGCGAGATCTGGAAAACCATCAACCTGGCCCACAAGTGCTGGTGTGGCGATCTGGGACGGGCGGTAGATTTTGGTGGCTTCGGCCTGACGACCACGCCGGACCGCAACATCGTCTATCCCATCAACGGCGTCACGGTGGATTACCAGCGGCTCCACGCCACGACCTTCGTCGCGGACCGGATCACCTACAACTCGCCGAATCTGGAGCCCGATGACATCAGCCTCAGCATGCTTGAGGAAAAAGCGCGTTAAGGTAGGGAAATGACCAAGATTCACCTATTATCCATTGACTAACGAGAATGGGAGGAACGGCCATGGCCGGAAAATCCACGGGGAACCTCCTTCCCCCTGACTTCAAGGATCTCGAAAAATTCGCCGAAGATTGGGCGATCCCGCACGAGGCCGACAGATACAGATTCCGCGCGTCCCGCTCCATCGAGGAGTTGCAGGAGCTTTACGACGCGGTTCTGCCCAGGCTGGACGCCATTTCGGATCATATCGACCAGTACTCGCTGGACGACATACCGATCGAGGCGGCCCGCCTCTTGTGGCTGGCGAACATGTTTATGGAGGTGACGCCCTCGGTCGAGGTTTACGGCACGCCCGATGTGCCCAACTCCATCGCGTTCGAGAAGTTTTTCGTCATATCGCCCGACCACCCGATCACCGTGCGCCAATAGGCTGTCGGTAGAAGATATCAGGAGAGGAGATAGCAAGATGAGCGTACTCGACAATCTGCCAAAGTGGCACCCGATGCCAGGAGACAATGACTGGGCCGACCGGCACGGGACCAAGGAACGGTATCCCGAGATGGACACCGACCCCATTCCGGTGGAGCCCTATGTTTCTCCGGAATTCTTCGAGGCCGAGCGGGAAAAGATTTTCAAGAAAATGTGGCTGTATGCCGGGCGCATGGAGCGGCTTCCCAATCCGGGCGATTATTTCGTCCAGAAATTCGAGGTCCTGCGCGCCGAACCGCACAGTACAGTCCCGAGCTTCATCTTCATGCGGGGCAAGGACAACAAGGTCCGCGCCTTTTACAATGCCTGCCAGCATCGCGGCACCGAAGTCGCCTGGGACGAGACGGAGACGTGGGCGACCTCGCACCGGAAGTTCCTGTCCTGCCGATTCCATGGCTGGACCTATGACAACGAAGGCAAGCTGGTGCATGTGCCGGACGAGGGGCAGTTCTTTGGCGGGGTCGACAAATCCTGCCGCGGTCTGAAGGAAGTCCCCTGCGCGGTCTGGAAGGACTTCATCTTCATGAACCTCGATCCGAAGCCGCGCCAGACACTGATGGAGCAGTTGGGCTCGATCGCCGATGTGCTCAAGGACTTCCCGTTCGAGAATATGCGGAAGGTGGGCATCTGGACGTCGACCGTGCGCTGTAACTGGAAAGTGGCGCTGGACGCCTTCCAGGAAGGCTATCATGTGAGCACGGTGCATGCCGGGACCATCCCCGAGGCGTTTAACGGGGCGCTCAACCAATTCTGCCGGCCCACTTCGATCCGCCTTTACGAACAGGGCAATCGCGGTGTGACCTTCATGGTCTCACCCGACTACGCACCGCCTCCGGCCGAAATCTGGGCCCGTTCGCGAGGCTCGTCCTGGTACGCCGCCGGCGGCGACATCAAGGACGAGTTCCCGGGCGCCAATCCTGAAGACGATCCGTATTTCGCCTTCAGCCTGAACGGGGTTTTCCCGAACATGATCGTCGACCCCTTTATCGGCGGATATTATGGCCATGAATTCTGGCCAATCGACGTCAACACGACCCGCTGGATCGGCAGCATCAACTTCCTGCCGCCCGAGAAGCCGAGCGACATCATGGTTCAGGAGCACGGCAAGGTTCTGCTGCGCGACGCGTTCCGCGAGGATACCGTTACGCTCGAGGCCAGCCAGTCCGGGATCGAATCCGGCGCTCTTGATTCGGTTCTGATGTGCGATCCCGAATCTGCGCCCCGCCATCTGGTGCGGGCCTGCATGGAGATCGTCAACAGCTAGTTCGGGGATCTGATCGCGGGGCTGCCCTTTCGGGCGGCCCCGCGGCACAATCGATAAAGGGACCGGTACAGTCTAAATCCGGCCGTGTCACAAAGGGACAGGCGGCATCCGAAGGAGGACCTACAGCACATGTCTGGAACAATTTTAAGAAGCGGTCGCGCGGCAATGGTCGCCGGCGCGCTCGCCTTGGTTTCGTCACCGCTGGCGGCGGCGCAGATTTCGGGAAAGATCGTGGATGAGGCGGGCAATCCCGTTCCCTATGTTCGGGTTACCGTGGAGGGGGACCAGATGGTCCCGACGACGACGACGGTGTTTTCCGATACGACCGGCGAATTCCAGACCCCGGACCTCAAGGCCGATTACGATCCGGAGACCATGGCCGTGACCACGTTCCGCATCGGCTTCGAGGAGGCCGAGCGAAACCTGGAAGCTGACGGCGATGATGTCGTGCTGAATGTCACGCTGAAAACCAAGGAGAATGTCGCGGATCAGGTGCCGGCTTCGGCCTGGTACGGGGGAGAGCCCGGCGACCGCGACCTTCACATCGCCATCAACGAATGCGGCGGCTGCCATCAGATGGCGGCCGAGCGCATGAAGGTCATGGCCGAATCCCTGGCCGGACTCTCGGTCGAGGAGAAGGAGCAGGCCTGGCGCGGCATCGTGCAATACATGCGCGAGCGGGCGCTGCAGATGGGGCCGTCGGACTATGAAGGTTCGCATCTGCGCTGGGGCCTGACCGAGGGGTCCGAGGAATACATGGCGGCGATTACGCCCGACGGCAGCTTCTTCATGCCCAAGGATGAGGACTGGTCCGTTGCCTATCTGGCGCGCAAATTGCCGGACAATTTCGACTACATGACCGGCTATAACGATATCGAGGAGCTCGGCGAGTACGGGGTCACCAAGGACACGGTGATCGAGGAGTACAGCCTGCCCACCTTCGGTTGGACGCGGGAAGTCTCGGTTGCGCCAGGCTCGCCCTATGTCTGGTTTGTGGAACTGGACAAGGACCGCCTCGGGCGGCTCGATCCGACCGACGGCTCCGTAAAATGGGTGGATGTGCCGGGCGAGGGCCCGCAGGGGCCGCATACGCTCAATGCCGATGCGGACGGCAACCTCTGGGCCGCGCTCGAGGAAAGCTATTCGATCGGACGTTACAACCCGAAGACGGACAAGTGGGATATCTTCCCGCCGCCCGAGGGCGTGAAGTTCGCGATCACCCACGATACGGCCTTCGATTCGAACCGCCACGTGGTGGCCGACGAGGAAGGGCGCATCTGGCTGACGCTGGTGGGACTCAACGAGCTTTGGAGCGTGGATCTGGAAACCAAGGAAGTGGAGCGGCATCCGCTACCGCTCCCCGAGGACGAGACCAAGTTTCATGCCTTCGTCTATGGCTCGATCATCGAACCCGACAAGAGCCACATCTGGTGGACCCAGCTCCATGGGTTCCTGGGCTCCTTCAACATCAAGGAAGGCTATGTGGATCGCATCATCCCGTTCCCGTATGGTGCTGCGCCGCGGCGCATGGCGATCGAACCCAACGGCACGCTCTGGGTGCCGCTCTACGGTGACGGCCAGCTTGTGAAGGTGGATACGGAAAAGGGCAAGATTCTCGCGACCTATGATATGCCGGACCGGAAAGGGGCCTCGTATTCGATCACCTGGGATCCCGGCCGCGAAGTCGTCTGGGTCGGCACCACCAATTCCGACCGGGTCTATCGTTTCGATCCCAAGACCGAACGGTGGACACACTACCCGCTGCCCCGGGCCGAGGCATTCCTCAGGATGATCGAGCTCGATCACGAGACAGGTGATCTCTGGACGTCGTATTCCAACTTCCCGATCGGACCGAGAGACCCCGAGATTTACGGGCGGGCAGATGCGAACAACATGGTCGTCCGCATTCACCCGGGAGACTGACGATTATTGGGAAACTCATCCAAGTCGCCGGACGGGGCCTCGCGGGCCTCGTCCGGCCGGCTCTGGTCCTCGCGCTCGCGCTGCCGGTGCTCTGGGCCTGTTCCGAAGATAATGGTGCCGACAAGCAGGCTGCCACCGACAAGGCGTTCGACGATATCGTTTTCGAATCGACCGAAATCCGGGTCCTCAACCCCTGGATCCGGGGCAAGATCGGCAGCCGTGACGCTCGTCTTTACCTTCAATTGCGCAACCTCGGCGAAGCGCCTGACGAGCTGATGGGGGCGTCGACCCCATTGGCGACGAGCGCGAGTGTCGTCCGGGAAACGGACTCCGAATCGGAAAAGGGCGAAGCCGGTGCCCTGACGCTCATCCTGCCCCCCGGTGAAACCGTGGCGCTCGAGCCCGGCGTCGGTGGCATCCTTATGGGCGAGAAACAGGAGCCGTTTATTGCGGGCAAGATGGTGCCGGTCACCCTGCATTTCAGGAACGCGGCCGATCTCGAGATCGAGGCGCAGATCCGCTTTCACCCGCCCAACGTGAACGTTCGGGATTACATCAGGAAGGCCACACAGTAGGAAGGTTCCCCCGCCCGATCGCGGGCCTGTCTGCAAGCTTCTTGACCTCGTCTTAACCTGTACGCATTAAGGCTTCTGGATTGCCGGAACGGCCTGGCGGACAATCGTCCGCCGGACACCGACGGCATGCACGGCGAGTCCGGCCAGAGGCGTTTGATGTGGTGAAAGAAGCGGAAATCTGTGAGGCGCCGGAAGGCGCCTCGACTGACGCCGGACTCCGGGCGTCGCGGCTGGCGATCCTGCACAAGACCACGCGTCTTGACCCTCTCAATATCATCATTCTCGCGACGGCGATTGCCGGGACGCTCCACCTGCTGGAACTGGGGACGCCACCAGCCATTCTGGGCTGGCTTGGCGCGATGACGGCCGGCGCGGGACTCTCGGCCGTGATCAACCAGGGACTGCGCCTCGGGCGGCTGCACTTCTCCAGACCGGAATTGACTGAGAATATGGTCGCCGTGCTGGCCGGCGTCATCACCCTTGGCTGGAGCGCGCTTCTTTTTCTGTTCTGGCCCGAAGATGACAAATTCGCGGCCGTCATCATGACGGTTTCCCTGCTTGTCCTGAACTTTCCGATCGGCATGAAACTGAGCATTTCGCCCAGAGTCTTTGCCGTCACTTGCGCGGCATTGAACGGGCCAATCCTGGTCAAGCTGATCGGTGCCGGCGCCACCGAATTTCACGTACTGGTGGTCGTGACCCTCATGAGTATGGCTGGCGCCATCGGAAGTGCCTGGGAATTGAACCGGAGCATCTCTGCCAATCTGACCCTGGGCCGGCGTAACCGCGACCTCATCCGGGAGCTTCGCACTGCCCTGCAACGGGCCGAAGAGGCCAATGTGGCCAAAACCCACTTTCTCGCCAATACCAGCCACGAATTGCGCACACCGCTGAACGCGATCATCGGATTTTCCGAACTGATGAAGGACGAGCATATGGGGCCGCTCGACCGGAAATATCGGCAATATGCCGACGACATTCATGAAAGCGGCCGCCATCTCCTTTCAGTGATCAATGACATTCTGGATCTCGCCAAAATCGAGGCCGACCGGATGGACGTCGATGCCGAGCGGGTCGATTTGCGAGCGGTCTGGAATACGGCCTTGCGCATGGTCGCACCGCGAGCCGAGCGCGCCGGGGTTGATCTGATGGCCCGGATCGATGGGAGCCTGCCGCCCCTGCTTGCGGATGAGCGCCGGTTGACCCAGGTCGCGATCAACCTGCTGGCCAATGCCATCGACTTTACGCCGGCAGGAGGTGATGTGGTTTTCCGCGCGCGCCTGGCGGAAGAAAATGACCTGATCGTGACGGTCTCGGATACCGGAGTGGGGATGGCGCCCGAAGAGATCCCCCGTGCCCTCGCCCCCTTCGAACAGGTCGAAACGGGGCTGGCACGCCGCCGCGGGGGCACGGGCCTCGGGCTGTCCCTGTCCAAGCGGATCGTCGAGCTGCTCGGCGGGACGATGAAAGTGACGAGTGCCGCCGGCATCGGTACAACGGTCGCCTTACATTTTCCAAGGAATCTGGTCCTGTCGGAAATCGCACCGCCGACAGACACGGAACCGGCTCAATCTATTTCATCGGGAAAATGATCGGTGCGGCCAAGTCCGTCTCTCAGCGTCCACCAGCGCACGACATGAGCCGGATCGAGGGTCCTGTAGAGATGGGGAAAGAGGCGTCCGTCCCGCGACGGCTCCCATCTCAGGGCCGCGCCGAGCGGGGCGGTGGCAACCTTGAGGAGCACCAGATCCGGCCAAGAGGCGCAGTGGAGCCGGGCGCTATCGCGCACTGTCGCGGCCGTCGAGAAATGCAGAAACCCCGAGCCCGTCCGCAGCAGGGCCGCGCCATAGGCGCCGCGCGTCCTGCCATCGTGCCAGTCTCCGGCGCGACACAGATGATAGATGAAATCGGCCATGATCGGTGCCGCTCCGGACCCGGCCGCAGGATCCGATCCGGACCCGATCCGGAACCGCTCCGGATCGCTACGGCGCTGAAAAATTTGGCTTTTCATTTCCTAATCAAGTAGTTTCAGCCTGGCAAGGCAAGGGCGCAGGGGACCCATGAAACGGGACTTTCAAGGCCACGAGGATTTCCGGCGACCGGCATCGTCTGCCGGCGGGTCCGACCGGGGCTTCGGCCTCGTCTTTGCGGTCGTCTTCATGATTATCGGGCTCTTCCCCGTCTGGAGCGGCGCGCCGCCCTACGCCTGGGCGCTCGTTCTGGCGGCCGCCTTTCTAATGCTCGCCCTGGCCTGGCCGCGCGCGCTACACCCCTTGAACCGAGTCTGGACGGCTTTTGGCCTGGCGCTGCACAAGATTGTCAGCCCGGTCATTCTCGCCATTCTCTATTACGGCACCGTCGTGCCCACCGGCGTCGCGCTCAAGCTGTTTGGCAAGGACCCGTTGCAGCGCCGGTTCGATGTCACTCGGTCAAGCTATTGGATTATGCGTGATCCGCCGGGACCAAGCGGCGAGTCGATGAAGAACCAGTTTTGAGGTGGCCGGGGCCGCCTACCTGAAGAAGGATTTAACATGGGTTTCCTTGTCGAACTTTGGACCTTCCTGAGGGTCCGCCGGAAATTCTGGCTTCTGCCGGTGCTGCTCATGATGGCGCTCTTTGGCGGCCTGATCGTGCTCAGCCAGGGCTCTGCCGTCGCGCCTTTCATCTACACGATTTTCTAGCGGCCACGTGATGCGTGTCCTTGGAGTTTCCGCGTTCTATCACGATAGTGCGGCCGCGCTCGTTGTTGACGGCGATATCGTTGCCGCCGCGCAGGAGGAGCGCTTTACCCGCAAGAAACATGATGCGGCCTTTCCCGAGAAGGCGATCTCGTTCTGTCTGGCCGAAGCAGGTGTCGGTCTTGAAGACATTGATTTTGTGGCGTTTTACGACAAGCCGTTTCTGAAATTCGAGCGGCTTCTCGAAACCTACATCGCCTTCGCGCCAAAAGGCTTCCAATCCTTTCGCATGGCGATGCCCGTCTGGCTGCGGGAGAAGCTGTTTCAGAAAGATCTGCTGCGCAAGGAATTCCAGAAATTTCATTCGGGATTCGACTGGCAGAACCGGCTTCTTTTCAGCGAGCATCACTTAAGTCACGCGGCAAGTGCCTTTTATCCATGCCCGTTCGAGGAAGCCCTGGTCCTGACAATGGATGGGGTTGGAGAATGGGCGACGACGTCGGCCGCGCTGGGACGCGGGAGCTCGCTTGAGGTCACGCGGGAAATGCATTTTCCCCATTCACTGGGCCTGCTTTATTCCGCTTTCACCTACTACACGGGCTTCAAGGTCAATTCAGGCGAATACAAGCTCATGGGGCTGGCGCCCTACGGCGTGCCTGAATATCGCGATCGCATACTGGACAATCTCGTCGACCTGAAGCCGGACGGCACGTTTCGCCTGGATCAGTCATATTTCGACTACTGTACCGGGCTTCGGATGACGAACCGGAAATTCGACTCTCTCTTCGGCCAGCCGGCGCGAGGTCCCGAGGAGCGGCTGACACAGTTCCACATGGACGTTGCCGCCTCGATCCAGGCGGTGACGGAAGAGATCGTGCTGCGCTTGACGCGCGCTCTGGCGGCTGAGACCGGACAGCGGAATCTCTGCCTCGCGGGCGGTGTCGCGCTGAACTGCGTCGCCAATGGCAAGGTCCTGGCCGACGGTGCCTTCGATCATATCTGGGTGCAGCCAGCGGCGGGGGATGCCGGGGGTGCGCTGGGCGCGGCGCTCGCGGTATATTATCTCAACCAGGGTCAAAAGCGCCCCCCGCCGTCGAACGGGCCGGGCGAAGACGCCATGAAGGGCGCCTATCTCGGCCCTGGCTTTTCCAATGATGAGATCACGGCGGCGCTGGACGCGGCTGGCGCCAGGTACGATGTCATGTCCGATGACGTGCTCGTCGCCCGTACGGCCGATGCACTGGCAAACGGCCAGGCGGTCGGCTGGTTTCAGGGGCGCATGGAATTCGGTCCGCGGGCGCTGGGTGGCCGGTCCATCCTGGCGGACCCGCGCTCGCCCGATATGCAGCGCACGCTCAATCTGAAGGTGAAGTACCGCGAATCCTTCCGACCCTTCGCCCCGAGCGTGGCGCGGGAAAATGTCGCTGACTGGTTCAACCTCGACAAAGACAGCCCGTACATGCTGATCGTGGCCGAGGTTCGTGAAGACCGCCGCCGGAAGATGACCCATGCGGAAGAGCAGCTCTTCGGGATCGAGAAGCTGAACGTGCCCCGCTCCGAGATACCGGCGGTCACGCATGTCGATTATTCCGCCCGCATACAGACGGTAACGCCGGCCACCAACCCGCGTTATCATGCGCTACTGAAGGCTTTCGAGGCGCGAACCGGATGTCCCGTACTGGTGAATACGTCCTTTAACGTGCGCGGCGAGCCCATTGTCTGCACGCCGCTGGACGCGTTCCGGTGTTTTATGGGGTGCGAATTGGATGTGCTCGCAATCGGGAATTGCCTGCTCCGCAAGGAGGATCAGGACCCGGCGCTCGAGACCGACTACAAGGATGCATTCGAGCTGGATTAAGCGTCACAACCCCGATCGAGGGATCATGTTTTCAAGTTTGTCCAAGGCCTTCGGGGATCTGGCGGATCCGGAGATCAGGCGCGTCATGTGGTGGGCGATCTGGCTGACCCTGGCGCTTCTCGTCCTGCTGGTATGGGGCGTGTGGGCGTTGGCTGGCGCGGTCGAGTTCGTGGCCAGCGGGTGGGCGGAAACGGCCATCGATCTGGTCATCGGGGCGGGGGTCATGGTGCTGGCCGTCGTCCTTTTTCCGGCCGCTGTGCAGCTTGTCGCCTCCCAGTTTGCTGACCGGGTCGTTGCCGCGGTGGAGCGCCGGCATTACGCTAGCCTCCCGCCGGCCTCCGATGTTGGCGTGGGTGCCGCGCTCGCCGTTGCGATCAAGTTCGCGCTCGTCACCATCGGCCTGAACCTGCTGATGCTGCCATTTTATTTCATTCCCGTGGTCAATGCCTTCGTGTTCGTCTGGCTCAACGGGTATCTGCTGGGTCGCGAGCAATTCGAGCTTGTCATGCTGCGCCGCTTCCCGGCACGGGAGCTGGCCGGCCGCCGCCGGCGTGTTCGGGGGGGCATTACGGTGGTGGGACTTCCGCTGGCGGGCCTCGCGCTGGTGCCGCTGGTTAACCTAATGCTTCCCGTCCTGGGCGCGGCTTACATGACCCATCTCGTCCAGCGCATGCCCGAGGTGACGCACGAGGTCTAATCCGCGTCCGGCACCAGGTCGAGCGAGAGCGAGTTCATGCAGTATCGCTGGCCGGTCGGCGCCGGGCCATCCTCGAAAACATGGCCCAAATGGGCGCCGCACCGTCCGCAAACGGCTTCGACGCGAACCATGCCATGGTTCGTGTCGCGGTGACAGGCGATGGCGTCGTCCTGAATGGGCGCCCAGAAGCTGGGCCATCCGGTGCCGGAATCGTATTTCGTCTCCGAGCGAAACAGCGCCTGGCCGCAGCATTTGCAATTGTACTGACCGGGGCGCTTCTCATCGCAGTAGATGCCGGAAAAGGGAGGCTCCGTCCCTTTCCCCCGGCAGACACGGAATTCCTCGGGGGTCAGCAGTTCTCGCCACTGGGTCTCAGTCTTTTCGATTTTCTCAACCATGGGACCGGTCTGATTCCTGGGACTGTAACAATTGAGCGGGCTGCGCCGCCTCCGCTGCCGGGTTCGGAGGATGCCTTGAAAGCCCGGCCTGTGTATAGTGGCATTTCGGGCCTGGCCGGGGGCAGGGCTGGCCGGAATAGGCCGGCCACAAGCCGGTCATGGCCACAGGGGGGCATTCAGAGTACCGCATCATGATTAGAAGAACTGGCTCAGATTTCCGTGAAATCGAGACCACCCCGCGCCGGCTTCGGACCCTGCTGGCGATGCTGGCCGGTCTGGTGCTGGCCGTTGGCCTTGGCGGCTGCGCCAGCGACAACGAGGCGGATCTCGTCGGTCTTTGGCCTGATCCGCCGCTGCAGCCGGCCGGTGATATCAATCCGCATCTCTGGCAAGCGGCGATGGAGACGCTCGATTTCGTGGGTCCCTGGGGTGATTCCGACGCAGGCATTCTGATAACGCCCTGGCGGATCCTGCCGGAATCGCCCGGCGAGAGGTTCAAGATCCGGGTTTTCTTCTACGGCGAAGAGTTTGAGCGCGACACCCTCGAGGTGGTCGTCCTGCGCGATGTCCGGGCCGGAGATGACTGGGAGGGACGCGAACCGGAAGAGGCCACCGCCGCCGGGCTGGAGGCGATCATCTGGCAGCGCGCTCAGCAGATCCGGGCCGCCCAGGCGACCGGTTCGCGAGGATGACGGGTCTTTAGGCGAACTCGTCGGCGCTCGGTCTCAATGGGCTCGGTCTCAGTTGATTGTCGCGGGCGGCACATCCAGGACAGACAGGATGTGCCCGACCGTCCTCTCATGCTGGTGCGTGTCCTCAAAGGCCCGGACCATCACGCGCAGTCCGTTAATGGATGTCACCAGGAAATAGGCAAGTGATTCACTGTCCAGCGCCGGGCTGATCTCGCCGGCCATCTGCGCCCGGCGGAGCGCATCCGTCATGGAGTGGATCATGTTGAGGATGGCATCCCGGGCCATAAGCCCGATCCTGTCCTCACCCGGCAGGCATTCCACGGCCGTGTTCGTGACAAAACAGCCGCGACGCGTCAGTTCGCTTTCGGAAGTGCGCGCGATTGACAGGAACAGGTCGCGCAGCACCGGCTTGAGGGGCGCGCCCGATTTGAGTGCCGAATGGCACCGCTGCATTTCCGTGCCGAGATAGCGATCGAGCGCCTCGGCATAGAGATTTTCCTTGTCCTGGAAGGCCCCGTACAGGCTGCCCCGGTTGAGGCCGGTGGCCTTCACGAGGTCCTGAATAGAGGTGCCGGCGAAGCCCTGCGACCAGAAGATCTGCATGGCCTTTTCGAGGACATCGTCGCGGTTGAACTGACGGGGTCGGGACAAGGTTTTCGCTCCTGTTGAAAGCCGGCACCGGTACAGGGAGGTCGCCGGACAACATTCCCAAGTTACCCGGTCTGAAATCGAAAACTCAAGTGGGCGCAGCGGCCCGGGCCACCACAAGGCAGAATTTTAGAAAAGTTTTTCTCAAATAAAAAACAAATATCGGACCATTTATTCTTGAAACGAATAAATAGTTAAACCGACGTTTACTTGGGATGGGATAGTTTTCTCCGAGGCGGGGATGGACCTCGCCGAACCTGATCTGGAGATTCCGCGATGAATTGGCTTAACCGACATGCTTTCGGCGCGAGCCTGTGGGCGAACCGCCAGCCACCGCCCGACGTCATTGTGACGCCGGGCCAGATGTTCCGTCACACCCATCCGGACCATACCGTGGAAACGGCGCAAGTTCATGGTCTGTCCAAGGACGCTCAGGGCATCCCGCATGTCCATTTCAGTGTGGAGTATTTCCGCACACGGGGCAGCCTGTATCGGGAAGGGCCACGTGCGCTGGCCCTCGATGCCTTTGCGGCCCGCTATGGCGAGCTTGTGACCAACTGATGTCCCGGGCGTGCCGGGGCATCCATGGCAAGGGGGAACGGCCGTGACGATACGTATCTCGCGTTCGTGGCAAGCCGGCACGAGCCGCCTGAATCCGGCCCTCGGGCACTGGCCGAAAGATTCCGGGTATCGGGTCTGGGCCATCCTGGTACTGGTCGCGGTGCTCATTCAGGGTTTCGCCGTCTGGGACGTGCTGGCGGCGACACCCGGGGATCCTCTGCGAAACACCGGTGCGGGTCCACACAGGCTTGTCCCCCCGGTCACGCCAGGAGACCAGGGCCCGGAGTTTGTGGAGGCGGGCCTGGGAGAAGAATCGCGTTTCGTAGCGCATCTTGCCGCCGCCGTTGTCGAGACATTGCGCGCCACACCCCCCGCGGGGCTGGAGCGCCGGTCGCGGTTCCACAGTATCCTCAACCACTACTTCGACCTGTCCGCCCTCGCGCGCCCCATTTTGGGGCGCCACTGGCGGCTGGCGAGCGCCGCCGACCGGCGCGCCTTCGTGCGTCTTCTGCACGAGCATGTGACCGATCTCTATTTGGCGCAGTTTCGTAATTTTGACGGTGAGGAAATACAGATTCTGCGGGCGCGGGTGATCGACGCGGATTTCTCCGTGGTCCAGACCGAAATCGTCCATCCCGCCCGTCCCGACCGTCAAATCGATTTCTGGGTCCGGCGGGCCCCCGACGGCTACCGCGTGCTCGACGTGGTGGTGGAGGGCACCAGCCTGCTCGTGACCAAGCGGGCCGAATTCCAGGCGGTCATTGAGCGCGAGGGGCTGGGCGGGCTGATGCAGCGCCTTGAACGCATGACGGCGGCGGCACAAGTACCTGAGGGCTAGGCGGCGCCTTACGCGTCAAACTGCTTGGCGCCAAATAGCGCCTCGCGCGCCTCGTCCGTCGGATCGCCGAGCTTTTCCTCCTCCGCCAGAACGGCGGTCCCGCGCTGAACGCCGGGCCGGGTTTCGATCTCTTCCTTCCATCGCTTCACGTTGGGATACCGCTCAAGGTCGATCTCGTGGAAGCGATACACCCGAATCCAGGGATATGTGGCCATATCGGCGATGGAATACGGGCCTGCCAGATACGGGGCTTCGCCAAGCCGCTTGTCGAGCACGCCATAAAGACGGTGGGTTTCCTTGGAATAGCGCTCGATCCCGTAGGGTACTTTCTCGGGCGCGTAATGCATGAAGTGCCCGGCTTGCCCGAACATCGGACCGACGCCGCCCATCTGGAACATCAGCCATTGGAGGGTCTCGTAGCGTGCGGCCGGGTCCTCGGGCAGGAACTTCCCGGTCTTCTCCGCGAGGTAAATCAGGATTGCGCCCGATTCGAAAAGGGAAAGCGGTTTGCCACCCGGCCCGTCATGATCGACGATCGCGGGCATGCGGTTGTTCGGGCTGATCTTCAGGAAATCCGGCTCAAACTGTTCACCCTTGAGGATGTTGACCGGCACTACCCGATAGGGGAGGCCGGTTTCTTCCAGCATGATGGAGGCCTTGTGGCCATTGGGTGTCGGCCAGTAGTAAAGATCGATCATGGGCGGGCTCCTAGCTTGTGCCGTTCCGGCGTTGTGCCTCGAGGACAATGGCGACCGCCTCCTGGCAGCGCTCGGGATTGTCCCCCTGATCGCCTTCCCAGTCCTTCATGTAGTGCGACTGGACCGAAGGCCGCTTCAGCATCTTCTCGTACCACTTGACGAGCCCCGGCCGTCCTTCGCGCCAGTCGTAATTGGGATGGATCGGGTCTTCGGCATCATAGAAATCCTTGACGAAGTCGAAATAGCTGAGGGCATGGAGGGTCGCGATCTGGCCGATATCGATATCGGCGAAACCGGCTGACTCGGCCTCCAGCACATCAAGGCCGCGGATCATCTTGGGCCATAGCCATTCGTAAGTGGCCATGTGACGCGTTTTTTCGTCATACCAGCCTTCCATCACCAGCATGACCATGGACTCGAAAATCGTGTCCGACAGGGCGAGTCGCCGAAGCGCATTCCAGCGGGCGGGGCCGGGCGCCGGATAGAGCTTGTGGCCGGTGCGGTTTCGCGAATCGAGATATTCCACGATGGCCTGGCTGGCGTAGATGACCGTGCCGTCATCCAGGGCGAGGGTGGGGACCTTGTTCAGCGGATTGATGGCGGTGATGGAATACGGCTCGCCCCCGTCACTCCCGGCAAGCGTCTTGAAGGGAAAAACCGCGACGCGCTCCATCTCGTCCCAGAGCCCGGCCTCGTGTGCCGTCACCAGAACCTTGTGAATGAATTTGTGAAACGGAGAGTAAAAAAGGCGCATGTCGTCCCCCGGTCGCTGCTGGTCTGGCCGCGCCGCCGGCCAATCGGGCCGCGTGCCGCGGGCTTCGGTTTCTACGTAGGTGAAGAATGACACGGCGCCCTTCCCGCGTCGACCGTGTTGCGCGGCGGGCTAGAGGCGCTTTCCCTCGAAGGGATGCCAGCCTTCGCGGTGCTCGATCTCGACGACCCAGATATCCGGATCGCGTGCGCATTGGCGGGCAATATAGGCGTCCGCCTCGGGCTCCGGGACCAGCGCGCCATCCAGCCCGCCGATCCAGGCGAGCGCCCCATCCAAATCGCGGGTCTGGCTGAGGACCCGGCAGCCGGCCCCGAGCTGGTTGAGCTTGAGGATCACCAGCCCGCCCATGGGATCGCCCTTGCGCGCGATAGTGGCAGGCACGCCCAGGCCGTGGCAGTGGCGCAGATGGGCCATGACCCAGAGATGGGTGGGCAGGCGGTCGCTGCCATCCTCGGCCGACGGGCTCATGTCAGCGCGATGCAGCCGCCTTGAGGACTGCTCCCGTTCCCGTCCCCGCCTGGTCGGAGACGGGACGCTGCAGTTCATAGACCTCGGCCAGCAATTCGTAAGAGCGCAGGCGATCCTCGAAATCCGGGCAAATGGAAATGACGACGAATTCGTCCACCCCGTAAGCGTCGCTCACCGCGTCGAGCCGGGTCTTTACCTGTTCCGGCGTACCGACGATATGGCGGTGCCTGTTGCGCGCCACCTCGGCCGCCTCTTCCGCCGTGTATTCGTAGGCGGCGGCCTCGGCCACCGTCGGAATCGGATCGTGCCGGCCCTGGCTGAGCCGCAACCGCCACAAATCCCGGGTGGCGCCCAGCGCAAGCGCGCGCTCTTCAGTATCGGCGCAAATGACGAAAACACCGATGCTGCCGGTGGGTTTCGTCCATATGGCCGACGGCTTGAAATCGCGATGATAGGTGCGCATCACCTCGGCCCCGCCGTCGGCGTTAATAAAATGCGCGCCCGAGAACGCGCAACCGAGATGGGCCGCCAGTGCAGCGCTTTGATCGCTCGACCCCAAAAGCCAGACCGGCGGCACGCCGTCGACACGGGGGACGGCGGTGGTGGGGGCAAAGGGGTGGTCGGGCGCGAACCCGCCTGTCAGAAACCCTAACAGGGCATGCACCTGGCTCGAAAAATGCTCGCCACCCAGCGCGCCGGGCCCGTATTGCAGGATTCGCGACGTCAACTGATCACTTCCGGGCGCCCGGCCGATACCCAGATCGACCCGGCCCGGATAAAGTGCCTCCAGCATGCGAAAGACTTCCGCTACCTTGAGGGGGCTGTAATGGCTGAGCAGCACGCCGCCTGATCCGACGCGGATGTGGCTGGTCTCCTCTGCAATCTTGGCGATGAGCACTTCCGGTGATGCGCTGGCGAAGCAGTTCGTATTGTGATGTTCGGCGCACCAGTAGCGGGTAAAGCCCCAGCGGTCGGCTGCCCGGGCCAGGGCGAGGGTCTCGCCGAGGGCGTCGGTGGCGGTCTTGCCCCGGCTGATGGGCGATTGGTCAAGAACGCTGAGTCGCATTGGGTGGGCCCCGGATCGGTCAACTGGTCTGGATCGGGCGCAAGATAGGGATTTGCGGCCGATCCGTCCAGCAGGGCCGCTGGCGCGCGGCCGAGCGCGCATCATTGGCGCCGACGAACAGCTCGCCCCGGTTTCGTCGCTTGCGGCGCTGGTTCGGGGGTGGCGCGATACAGACTGCGCGAGCGGAAAATTGCCGAACTGATGGAAAATCTCGGAAGGATTCAGACGTCGGACGGCCGCTGCGCCTGTCCCATACCCGAAAGGACGCCTATTCGTCGCCGCGACGGCGCAGGGAGAAAACGGTCGCCCCGGGGCCGTTGTCGTCCGGCCCGGGCGTGTCGTCGCCAGCTTCGCCCTTGCCGTTACCGGGTGCGCGCTGTACCGGCACCGGCATCTCGCGTGTCAGACGGCGAAAGCGTTTGATGCTGGCCGGGATTGTCGCGACGTATATCAGGCCCAGAATCAGCATCGTCGGCCAGGGTGCGCTGACAAGCGAGGCCACGAACAGCCCGACCACGATCAGGACCGGCAGCATGTAGTCATGGGGCACGCGCGCCGATTTCATCGAGAAGGTCGGGATCGGCGCCACCATCATGGCGGCGATGAAGACGGCCCAAAGTCCGACCACGATCGGGTCCGACCAAAGTCCCGCGCCGAATTCGAAACTGATGAGCAGCGGCACCATCACGAGTCCCGCGGCGGCCGGGGAAGGAATGCCGATAAAATATCCCGAGACCCAGGCCGGCCGGTCGTCGGTCTCGGCCTGGCCCGCGTTGAATTTGGCCAGGCGCAGCGCCGCGCAGATCGTATAGATCAGGACCGCAATCCAGCCGAGCGGGCCGGCCGCGCTCTCGGCCCAGAGGTAAAGCAAGAGGGCGGGAGCAACGCCGAAGCTCACCATGTCGGCCAGGCTGTCGAACTCGCCGCCAAACTTGCTGGTCTTGCCGATCGCCCGTGCGATGCGGCCGTCAACGCCATCGAGGAGGGCGGCCACGAAAATCGCTGCGACGGCCGCCTCCCAATGGGCCTGCAGCGCGAACCGGATGCTTGTCAGCCCGGCGCACAGCGCCACCATGGTCAGAATGTTGGGGAGCATCCTGTTGATGGACAGGCCGTGGGGTCGGCGCAGATGGGATCGGCGGCGCGTGCTCATAGGGACTAATGTATCACAGCTTCTCGTAAAGTTTCGTTACTCTGAAGGTCGGCGATCACCGTTTCGCCGCCAAGCACCCGCTGGCCGGCCACGACCAGCGGGGCGACCCCCTCGGGCAGGTAGATATCAACCCGGCTGCCGAAACGGATGAGCCCATAGCGCTCGCCGGCCGTGACCTCCTGGCCAGGTTTCAGTTCGGAGACGATGCGCCGCGCCACCAGTCCGGCGATCTGGACGAAGGCGATCTTCCGCCCGTCCGGGAGTTCCAGGCTGGCGGCCGAACGCTCGTTTTCCTCGCTCGCCTTGTCGAGACTGGCGTTCAGGTACTTGCCTGGCCGGTAGACCACCTCGTCGATGCGCCCGGTGGCCGGAACGCGGTTCACGTGCACGTCAAAGATATTGAGAAATATACTGACCCGCGTCCGCTCGCCGCCGTCCATATCGAGGTCGGCCGGCGGGGACGCCCTGGCGATCATCTGGACGCGCCCGTCCGCCGGGCTCACGATGAGGCCATCGCGCACCGGCGTGACCCGGTCGGGATTGCGGAAGAAATAGACGCACCAGAGCGTCAGTATCGCGAGGATGAGCCCCAGCGTATCGGAGAGGGCGGCGGCAAGGAGCGTAAGCGCCGCCCCGCCCGCGATGAACGGAAATCCTGCCCGGTGGATCGGGACAAAGACCGTATCAAGCGCGGAGAACGGGGACCTGGTCAGTTTGGCCATGGAGGATGCTGTCTCTCGTCAGTTTTCCCGGCTGGGCCGGGTTGGCCGCATCATTGCCCCTCAGCCTCCAAAACGCCAAGCGATATATCTTCCGACGTGAGGGGGCCGTTGAAGATCATTTCGATCAGGCCCGCGTAGATTGTCCCATGATTGGTCTGGTAATCAATGGCCGCCCCCATGGCCGCCCAATACGCGTGCCCGTCCGGATTGTCTTCGGGTGTATAGCGCTCGGCCGGCTGATACAGCCATTTATGGAATTCGCCCGACTTGTCATAGGTTTCGCCGTGGCTGGCGTTCCAGATATCCGGGTTGATATAGGCGATTTTCCGCGAATAGGGGTGGTCCGCTGGCGGGATCGCCTCGACCACGAAAGTCTCGCGCAGCTCCCATTCTTTCTTGGGATGCCAGTATGGCGCCTTGGCCAGTTCAAGGGTGGGAAAGGTCTCGTCCAGGCTCTGGGCATTCTCCTCCCAGTGCACGTGGCCCGTCGATTTCGCATCGATGACCAGCATCTGGCGGCCGATAAGGCGGAAATCCTCGTACCAGGTGGGGAAGGCGCCCAACACGTCGAAATCGTCGTTCAGGTAATCGGTGCTGCCCAGCGGGTCCATCCAGTTGCCGCCTGAAAGCCGGCGGACACGCCGGAGGTCGCGGATATAGGCCCAGGTATCGTCATACGCGCCGGTGTTATAACGAATATTGAACGTGCCCACCCCCTTCAGGTCCTGAGGCGCCATCGCGGAGAATATTTCCTTGTAAAGGATCGTGCCGTCCCCCAGCAGGTGGTGGTCGCTCGACGCGCCGTAGCGTCCGGCCATCCAGATGCGCCGGAAGTTCCAGTGCTGGACACGTTCGACTCCCTGTTGTCCATCGATCAGGATCCAGACAAATCGCCGCCGGTGCAGGCTGTCGCCATGGCTCCGCCCGTAGGCCTGATTCCAGGCCACTTTCCAGCCGACATGCGGATCGGCCGGGTCGATGTCGGGAAACGGCACGCCACCGATCCAGCCGACGGGGCGGCGTGTTTTGGCGTCGTAGGTGACGGCCGTGCGGTTGCGTTCGTTGAGGGCGGCGTAATGCGGATCGATCTCGAAAGGGTGGCTCTTCCCCAGGGTCACTTCGAGATTATGCTCGCGGATCTGCCAGACCACCCGCTCGATCATGACATCGGAAAGCTTGTGCCCCTGAAAATTGCGGCCCAACATATCGTCGAGATTTTGGGCCGTGATCTTATCGCCGATGCAGGCCGCTGTTTCGGGGCACGGGCCGTCAGCCGGCGCGCCAAGCGCCGCCGGTCCGGTCGAGACCGTCCAAAAAAACGCGGCCATGACCGCTCCGAATCGCCGATAACTCCCGTTCATTCCTGCCTCGCAATCCGATGTGACGACCTTGGCCGGGTCTTGCCCGGGCCACTTGCCGGCTAGTGTTCCAGCCGCCCAGACTAATAAGTCCTCGTCGGTCGCGCAATCCGCCCGGCTCCCCAAGGAGCCCAAATCGGCCTCGCGCAGCGTGGCCGCTGCTCACGAATTCGTGCTCCGTCCGGCCGGCTGACCATCGACGGCCGCCGATGGCTGAATTACCCTCCCCGTCCGCTCGATTCCAAAAAAGAAGGCTGATTCGTTCGTCAATGAGACCGGCCAGAACCGGTCGCGAGCTTACGGATAGTAAGACCGGGGCGAAAAACCGTCATGAGGCGTGGCCGTTCCGATGCGGCCGGGAGAGACCATGATTTCTCGCAGAAGGGTTCTTCAGGGAGCCGGCGTCCTCACGGTTCTGGCCGCCGCCGGCGCGGTCTACCGCGCGACGACGACCGGTATCTTTTCCGCCGGTGAAGGCGTCGCGTACGAGCCGTGGCGCGCCTGGTCGACCGAGATGGCAACCGGACCGCTGGCGCTGGTGCGTGCCGGCATCCTTGCTTCCAGCGCTCACAACACCCAGCCGTGGCTGTTCCGGGTCTACCCGGACGCGATCGAGCTCTATGCGGACCCGGCGCGGAATCTGGGGCCGCTCGACCCGATGCGTCGGGAAATGTTTGTCAGCCTGGGCTGTTGCCTCGAGAACATGGTGCTGGCCGCCGTGCCCGCGGGTTACAAGGTGGACCTCGATGTCAGGCCGGGCCCGCTCGAGGCGATCGCCCGCGCCAGTGGCCCTGAACTGGTCGCGCGACTTGATCTTGGTGCGGGCGAGAAATTCACGTCCGGATTCTTCAACTACATACTGGCCCGGCGCACCAATCGTGGTCCCTACCAGCCCGACGTGCCCCTTTCCGGCATGGAACTCACGACGCTGAACGGCATGGCGGACAAGTATGACGACCTCACGCTGACCGTGTTCGTGCCCAGACTCGCGCGCGAGAGACTGGGGGCGCTCATCGTCGACGCGACGGAAGCGATTATCGCTGTGCCCGAAATGGTGCGGGCCACTGACGCCTGGATCCGCCCCAACCGTGCCGAAGTCGCGGCGCACCGGGACGGGCTGACGCTGGATTCGCTGACGCTGCCGCCGGCACTGACCGCGCTGGCCAAAATGCTGCCGGCGCCGGATGCGGCCACGATGCACGAGATGTGGCTGGAAGCGACGCGCGATGTGCATGTGGCGACGGCCGCTGCCTTTGGCGTTGTGTCAGTCGAAAACCCTCTCGACCGGTTGACGAGCCTGCGCGTGGGCCGGCTCTGGCAGCGCCTGCACCTGTTTGCAACCCGGCGGGGCGTCGCCATGCAGCCCCTCAACCAGCCGCTAGAGATGCGGGATCGGGAAATGGTCCTTGGCCTGAGCCCGGAATTCACCCGCCGGCTCGAAAGACTGACCCCCAACGGCCGGACCGCTCATTTCCTTTTCCGCGCCGGATTCCCTGTGCGACCGGCCGCGCCAAGCCCGCGCCGCAGCGCCGAAGAGGTCGTTCTGGACCGCGTGGCACGGCGGTGAAGCGGGGTCGGCGGCCGGAAGACAGGGGATCGGTCGGGATGGGAAAACGGCGGTTATCTGTTGTGATCGCGGGACAGGACCGGTATACAGCCCCTCTCGCGGGCCCTCGGCCCCGGGGTGGCGCTGCCGCGGTGCTGAAATTGGTAGACAGGCTGGTTTCAGGTACCAGTGGGCGAAAGCCCGTGAGGGTTCGAGTCCCTCCCGCGGCACCACCAACCCCGCTTCGCGAGCAGGCTTGTCCCCAAATCGGCTGAATTTGCCGCACCGGCCCGGCGACCGGGCCCGGTGATCCGACCCGGTGATCCGACCCGGCCGGCCGGCCGTATCCTTCCATGACAAATGCGCCGTGTCCTCCTGTTCGAGACCGGTGCGAGGCCCCGGTTGGACGGTTTCACGGGGTCCGCCCCTCCCTCCCCCTAGGCGGGCCCTGTAACCGCACCAGCCGTCCGCCGGGGCTTCCCACCGAATGACGCGTTCGGCGCATTTGTCACCCCTATTCGCGAGATCTCCTCGGGTGCCGGGATGCCGGTGCCGGGCGGCGGAGCAGCCAGGCGATGACTTTTTCCGATTGCATCGATAGGTTTGACGTCACGACGCTTGACGGTTTGTGGCGAAGGAAGATGGCCATCGGTTCTAAAATCGGCGCACGGTCCGGAATGTCCCGTGCCGCCACGAAAAAGGAAGTGTCCGGTGGCGCGCAGGCCCCCGGCACCTCGCCTGAAGAGCTGGCCGATCTTCTGGAGACTGTCGCCCGGCAGCAGGATCGCGCCGCCTTTTCGCGCCTTTTCCGGCATTTCGCGCCCCGCTTGAAGGCCTATGTCATGCGCGGCGGTGGTGATCCGGCGGTGGCGGAGGAAATCGTGCAGGAATGCATGGTCACGGTCTGGCGCAAGGCCGGCACTTATGACCGGTCCAAGGCGAACGTCTCGACCTGGATGTTCACGATCGCGCGGAACAAGCGTATCGATCGTCTGCGCCGCGAAAATCGCCCCATGCCGAGCGCCGACGATCTTGAAGATCTTTCTCCTGCCGCCCAGCCGGCCGATGAACGTCATGAGGCCGGCCTCCGGCGCGAAAAAATCCGCACCGCCATGGCCGGCCTTCCGCCCGAACAGATCGAGGTCCTGGAAAAGGCTTTTTTCGAGGACCTTTCCCACCAGGCGGTCGCGATGGAGCTTGGCCTGCCGCTAGGGACGGTCAAATCGCGCATCCGGCTCGCACTGGTCCGGTTGAAGAGTCAAATGGACCCGGACGATTTGCCATGATCACTCATCATCCGTCTGATGAACTCCTGATGGAATACGCGGCCGGCACGACCGCCGAACCCGTGGCCCTCGTCCTGGCCGCGCATCTCTCGCTCTGTGGGACATGCCGGCGCGAGCTTGCCAGGCTCGAGGAGATTGGGGCGGCTTTTCTGGACTTGGCGCCGCCCGCTCCGCTGGACGACGGCGCGCTCGCTGCCGTGCTCGATGCCATCGAGGCAGGCGCCGGGGCGTCCGAGGATGAGAGCCGCAGGGCATCCGCCGATGGCGCGACGCTGGACGACGAGACCCGCCGGCTTCTGCCCCGGCCGGTCTGGCCTTACCTGAACGGTTCTCTTGCGGATTTACCGTGGCGCGGACTGGGCCGGTCGGTGCGCACTCTCCCCATTGTCGCCACGCGCCGGGGCCCGCACAAAAAGGCGCGCGCCAGCCTGTTGCGGCTCGCGCCGGGGGCCATGGTGCCGGCTCACACCCATCGCGGTTCCGAATATACGCTGGTGCTGGACGGTCATATCGAGGACGGCGCCGAGAAATTCGTCAGGGGTGATCTCGCCGTGCTGGACGAGACCACGCATCACACGCCGAAGGCCGGCGCGGACCGCGAGTGCCTTTGTCTGACGGTTCTGGACGCGCCTCTGCGCTTCGGCAATCCCTTCGTCGAGTTGCTGTATCGCGCTCTTCCGGGCGCCCGTCTGTAGTTTTCCCCAAACCTGTTCTCGGGCCGGCACAGCGGGGGTGCCCGGCACGAAAATGATGCAGGGAGGGGTAGTTAAGGGGAGGGGGGGCGAACCGGTGATCGATCGTCTGGTGCAACTGTTTCCGCTTTGGGCGCTGCTGGGGGTCGCAGCCGCCTATAGCTGGCCGGGGCCTTTCGAGGGGTTGGGGAGCTGGATAGGCCCGCTTCTCGGTCTCATCATGCTCGGCATGGGGCTTACCCTGACGCCCGGGGATTTCCTGCGTGCCGTTCGCCGGCCAGGCTTCGTTCTCCTGGGCCTTGGGCTTCAGTTCTCGGTCATGCCGCTGGCGGCCTGGGCCGTCGGCCTTGCCCTCAATCTCGATCCCGTGCTCCTCGTGGGGCTCATTCTGGTGGGCGCAGCGCCGGGCGGGACAGCCTCCAACATCGTCACATATCTCGCGCGCGGCGATGTCGCGCTTTCAATCACGCTGACCACGGTCTCCACCCTCGTGGCCATTGTCCTGACGCCGCTCCTGACATGGTTGCTGGCCGGCCATCGGATCACGGTTCCGGCATGGGAGATGCTCGAGACGATGATTCTCATCATTCTTCTGCCGGTGGCGGTGGGGACGGTGGTCAATACTGTTGCCGGGCGCCATCGCCACGCGCTTGTGGCCGTGTTTCCGCTGATCTCCCTGGCCGCGCTGGTTCTGATCCTGATGGTGATTTTCGCCCTCAACCGGGCCCAGCTCGAAATCCTGGGCCTGACCCTGTTTCTCGCGGTTCTCGCCCACAACGCCATTGGCCTGGCGGCGGGCTACGGCGCGAGCCGTCTGTTCGGCGCCGATCGGCGCACAGCCCGCACCCTGGCGATCGAGGTGGGGATGCAGAATTCCGGCCTCGCCGTGGCACTGGCGGCCAAGTTTTTCCCGGCCGCCGCCGCCCTGCCGGGCGCAATCTTCTCGATCTGGCACAACCTGTCCGGCGCCGCGCTCGCAGGCTTCTGGCGTCGCGGATCGGCGACAGACATCCGCCCGGGCCAAAATCGCGCCAAAGTTCTCCGGGGCCAGGGTGAAGAACATTAAGATATTGTTTTATTTACATAAAAATAATATGAAGGACTTCTCCCTCCGGTCGAGAACGGGTAAAAATTCACCCCCCTCTTCACCCTTTGGCCGATTGCGGACCCGCCGGGCTGGTTTATCGTCCGTCCTCGATCGCCATCGCCTGCCCGCGGGCAAGAAAATGTGAGCCGGGGGATACCGGCCACAACGAGAGGGGAGTTCCACTTATGTCTGATCTCAAATTCGGGATGTATGTCGAGTTTCAGTGCCCGCCGGGCCAGGATCACGCCGAGCTCATCAACGACGTGATTGCCGCGGCCGAGCATCTGGACGACCACGGATTTTCAAGCTTCAACACGCTCGAACACCCGTGGTTTCCCAAATTCGCCATTAACGTGGCGCCGATGCCGTTGTTCGTGAAACTGGCCGAGCGCACGCGCAATCTCCGCTTCCGCACTCTTTGCCATACCCTGCCGCTTCATAATCCGATGGTGCTCGCCGGCGAGATCGCTGAAACGGATATTCTGACCAACGGGCGGATCGATTGCGGTATCGGGCGTGGCCATGGCTGGTTGCAGGAACCCGCCAATATCCCGTTCGAGGAGAGTCTCGGCCGGTTCAACGAAGCGATTGAAATCCTGATCAACGGCTGGACGAAGGAGCGCTTCGATTTCCACGGCCAGTATTACACCTGCGAAAACCTCGAAATCGTGCCCAAGCCGATCCAGAAACCACATCCGCCGATCTATCAGGTGGGGACGAGCTCCAAGTCGTTCACCCAGGCGGGTCAGCGCGGCTGGAATATCGTGATCGGTGGTCCGGCCCCGACGAGCCTTTTCGTCGAGCCCTACAACGTCTATGTCGATTCCTGCAAGTCGGCCGGCAATACGCCCAATGTCGGCTATGTGAAGGCGATTTATCTCGATGAGGACGAGAAGGTGGCGATGCGCGAGGCGGAAACCGCCGCCATGCGCTTTATCGAATACAATACCTCGCCGCTTTTCGAAATGGACCGCCCCGAGGAGAAGCGCGAGCGACTCCGGGCCGGCGGCTTCCATTTCTATGCGGTGGACGACTTTCTCAAGTTGCGCGACCTGTCGTTCCAGGATCTCGTTGATATGGAAATCGTCTTCGTCGGTACACCCGAGAAGGTAACGCAGCAGTTCCTCAAGTTGTATGACACGATCCAGTATGACGAGCTGATCATCATCAGCAATTATGGTGGCATGGAACTGAACAAGACGATCAAGAATCAGGAGCTTTTCGCTCGCAAGGTGGCGCCGGCTCTGCGTCGGGCCATTGCCGAGAAGAAAAAAGCGGCCGAATAGGGCGGCCGCGAGGGTTTGGGGCCTTTCCCCCAGGTGGGCCCCAAAACAGCCCGGAATTTCCGGGCGGTTCCTCCAGGTCTGCGGGCGGCCCGGACATGTCGTCCCGCAGGCTTCCTCTCCAAGCCTGGCCTGCTCCTTCGGGAGCGGGCCAGGCCTTTCTTTTTTGCCTCCACGGGCGGGCCGTGGGTAGGATGGCGCCCAAGACAGGCAGAAGCGTGCATAAGACCCGGGGGAGGAACTCGTGCCGTCCGAAACACCGACACCGTTTGATGCCAGGACATTACCGAAACTGACCGGCCCGTCGCGGGCGCCCGCCTCGGGCGGACCGGCGCGCCAGCTTGTCGTGCTGTTACATGGTGTCGGCAGCAATGGTGAGAACCTGATTCCACTGGCCGATGCCTGGCGGGCGCGCCTGCCGGACGCGGCCTTTATCGCCCCGAACGGACCGTTTCCGTTCGATATCGAGCCTATGCCGGATGCTTATCAGTGGTTCAGCATCAGCGGCATTACCCGCGAGAACCGCCCCGCCCGGGTGGTGGCGGCGGCACCGATCATCGAATCTTTTCTCGATGAAATGCTGGCGTCGCACGGCCTGGCCAACCGCGATCTGGCGCTGATCGGGTTTTCGCAGGGCACGATCATGTCCTTCCATCTGGCACTGACCCGCACGCCCGAAATCGCCGGAATCGTCGGCTATTCCGGGCGCCTGCCGGACCCGGATGGCGACTTCTCGACCGTCGCCGCCAAGCCGCCCATGCTGCTGGTGCACGGCGCGGCCGATCCGGTCATCCCCATTGCGCATCTGGACGAGGCGGCCAAAAAGCTCATCCCGGCGGGCGTCGCGGTGGAGACCGTGGTTCGGCCCGGCCTGCCGCACAGCATCGATAATGAGGGCCTGGAGCGCGGCGGCGATTTCCTCGCCCGGATCTTTGGCGTCAGGCCTTAGGGAACAAAAACAAGCGATCCCACGGTCTGGCGTGATTCCACGGCGCGGTGCCCTTCGGCCGCATCCCTGAGCGCCATGCTGCGATCGACCCTGACCTTGAGGACACCGTCGCGCAGGTAGCCAAAAACGTTCTCGGCAATCGCCAGCAAATCTTCGCGCTCGGCGACCTGTGCATAAAAGCTGGGCCGGGTGAATTTCTGTTCCGTCAGAAGATCGAGAGTCATGAGCTGAAGCGGTTCGGGCAATCCGCTTGCCACGCCGAACAGCCCGAGTGTCCCGAAGCGGTGAAGACAGCGGACTGACTCGTAAAACGTGTCCTTGCCGATGGAATCATAGATGACATCCGCGCCGCGCCCGTCTGTGATCTCAAGCACTCGGTCGGCGAAATTTTCGCGGGTATAGATGATGGGGTGCGTGCAGCCGTTCTGGCGGGCGATTTCGGCCTTTTCCTCGCTGCTCACCGTGCCCATGACCTCGGCACCCAGATGCTTCGCGATCTGGCAGACCATGAGGCCGGTACCGCCGGCGGCCGCGTGAATGAGCATCTTCGTGCCCGGTCCCACCTTGTAGGTGCGCTTGAGCAGGTAATCGGCGGTCATGGCGGCGACCATGCTCGCTGCCGCCGTCTCGTCCGGAATATCGTCGGGCAGCGGGATCAGCCGGTCGGCCGGGAACACCCTCTTTTCGGCGTAGCTGCCAACGGGCAGTCCGGCGCAGCCGACCCGGTCGCCCGGCTTGACCACGCTTACGCCGGGACCCACCGCCTCGACAACGCCGGTCGATTCGACGCCGGGGATAAAAGGCAGCGCGGGACCGGGATAGGTGCCCATGCGCAGTCCCACTTCCATCAGATTCATGCCGATCGCCGTCTGACGGAGCAGGGCCTCCCCCGGGCCGGCTTTCCCCGCCGGGCGGACAAGGTGCAACAGGAAGTGACCCGGGAGCAATCCTAATGGCAAAAATGCGTGCGGTGCAGGTTCCATCGGCGGGAGCGGATTTCGAGCTTGTGGAGCGCGACGTGCCGGAGCCGGGGCCTCGCCAGGTGCGCATCAGGGTTGAGGCATGTGGCATCTGCCACAGTGACCAGATCATCAAGGACGGGCTCTTCCCGGGGATCACCTATCCACGGATTCCCGGCCATGAAATCTCGGGGATCGTCGACAGGCTGGGACCGGAGGTTGCCGGCTGGAAGGTCGGCGACAAGGTGGGTGTCGGCTGGCATGGAGGCCACTGTTTTGTCTGCCGCGCCTGTCGCAAAGGTGATTTCGTGCATTGCGAGAACCAGGACATCACGGGTCTCTCGGTCGATGGTGGATACGCCGAATACGCCATCGTCCGACAGGAAGCGCTGGCGCATCGCCCGGGGGAGTTGAGCGCGGCCGAGGCGGCGCCCCTGTGCTGTGCGGGCATCACCGTATTCAACGCCTTGCGCAATGCGGGGGCGCAGCCGGGCGATACTGTCGCCGTGCTGGGCGTGGGAGGACTCGGTCATCTCGCGATCCAGTTCGCGGCCAGGCAGGGCTATCGCGTCATTGCCATTTCGGGCAGTGCCGACAAGCAGAACCTGGCCAGGACGCTCGGCGCGCATCATTACATCGATACGTCGCGCGAGGACATGGCCGAAGCGTTGATGAAGCTGGGCGGCGCCGAGGTTATCCTGGGTACTGCGCCCGACGTGGCCCCGCTCACGGCGGCCGTGGGCGGGCTGGGTCGGCGCGGCCGGCTTCTCATTCTCGGCGTGTCGGCCGGCAACATGGAAATCAGCCCCGTTCACATGGTCATGGGCAGCCGGTCCGTTGCCGGCTGGGCCAGCGGCTCGGCCGTTGATTCCGAGGATACGCTCAACTTCAGCGCGCTTACAGGGGTCCGGCCGATGGTCGAGACGTTTCCGCTCAAGGATGTCGCTGCCGCCTACCAGCACATGATGGATAACCGGGCACGTTTCCGGGTGGTTCTCGAAATCTAGTCAGCCGATCGTGGCAAACAGCCAGGCCAGAATGAAATGAAGCCCGTACAGAAGGGCGTAGATTACAAGCCCGATTGCGGCCGCAGTCGCAAGGACACGGGCATGGCGCCAAAAAGGATGGTCGATCGCGCGTCGCAAAGCGGTCCGTCGCATTGATGGGCCTCGTCCCGGTTGCGGGATTGAGTTGGACTCACCGGCGTCCGGGGATGGCTTAACATGGCACTCATTGAAGGAAAAGCGAGGTGGAAATGTCTCTGAAGGAAGAACTCGATCAATTCAGGGCCGGCATGGCGGAAAAGATCCCCCCGGAGGTTCGGGAAATCATGGGAAAGGCCATTGAGGAAATCCGCGCGGCCGGGCTCGACAAGAAGGCGCCGGCAGCGGGCGCGAAGGCGCCGGACTTCGATCTTCCCGATGCCACGGGAAAAACCGTTTCGTCAGCGGAGTTGCGCGGGAAGGGGCCGATGGTCCTGACGTTCTATCGCGGCGAATGGTGTCCTTTCTGCAATCTGGAACTTAACGCGCTGCAAAAGAAACTGCCTGAAATCGAGGCGCTGGGCGCCAGCCTGGTCGCCGTATCCCCCCAGACACCCGACCATTCCCTGTCCATGACGGAAAAGAACAATCTTTCCTTCGCCGTGCTGAGCGACGTTGGCAACACCGTGGCACGGAAATACGGGCTGACATTCTCGTTAAGCGAAGACCTCAAGCCGGTCTACAAGCAGCTGGGGGTCGATCTTGCCGCGTTCAACGGGACCGACGATTATGAATTGCCGATGGCGGCGACTTTCGTGATTGATGAAGACGGGGCCGTGCTGTTGTCCCATGTGGACGCCGATTACACATCGCGGCTCGAGCCGGACGAAATCGTGGCGGCCCTCAAACAGGCGAAAGCCTAGAAGGGAGACGGATGAGCGGGGAACGCGACGCCGTCCTGTTCGCGAACGAAGCCTTCTATCTCGCTTTCCGGACAGGCGATCTCGCAGCCATGGATGCGCTCTGGGCGCAGCGCGCGCCCGTGTCCTGCATTCATCCCGGCTGGGCCGCGCTGACCGGCCGGGAGCGCGTCATGGGCGGCTGGTCCGCCATCCTGCGCCATGGCAGCGGGGGCCAGATCGAATGCCGGCACGCGGAAGTTCAGCAATATGGCGAGTCAGCGCTTGTCATCTGCTACGAGGTTCTGGACGGCACCGTGCTCGTCGCCTGCAATGGCTTCGTCAAGCAAGACGGACGCTGGCGGATGGTGCATCACCAGGCCGGGCCCGCCAACATGGTGCCGGGTGAGCTGGCGATGGACGACGATTCGAGCTCGGACACGGAAGGCGACCCGGGCTCGAATATGGTCCATTAGGCGCGCTTTCACGCGCGCCGGGTAAGACGCATGACCATGCCCCAGCGCGGCCGGAGGGTGATCAGCGCGACAGGTTCGACCGGAAATCCGGGAGCCAGCCGGGCGCGGTAACGCTGAAGCAGGCTCACGAGTGCAAGCTGCGCCTCCACGAGGGCGAAGTTCTTTCCGATGCAGGTGCGCGGGCCGCCGCCGAAAGGCAGATACGCGTACGGGTGGCGCGCCCTGACGGCCTCCGGCCGGAAACGGTCGGGGTCGAATCGCTCGGGCGCTTCCCAGAGTCTCTTGTGTCGATGCAGGACCCAGGGCGCGATCATCACCTCGGCGCCCCGGGGAATGTCATATGATCCAACCCGGTCTGGCCCGAGCGCATGGCGGCCAAAGGTATGGGCGGGCGGATACAGCCTGAGCGCCTCATCGATCACCTGGCGCGTGTATGCCAGGTTGCGCGCGTCATCGTACAGAGGTGGCCGGCCACCCAGAACCCCGTCCCATTCGGCAAGAAGCCTGCCTTCGACCTCGGGATGCTGGGAGACGAGATACATGGTCCAGGTGAGCGCGTTGGCGGTGGTTTCGTGTCCGGCCGCGAAAATTGTCATCACCTCGTCGCGAATCTGCCGGTCGCTCATTCCCTGGCCCGTTTTTTCGTCGCGGGCCGACATCAGCATGTCCAGCAGGTCGCCCTGTTCGCCCGGATTGTCCCGGCGCGCGCGAATAAGGCGGCCGACGATCTCGTCGAGTACCCGCTGCGAGGCTTCGGCCCGCCGCGCCCGGGGGCGGGGGATCCAGTCGGGCAGGCCGAACAAATCGCTGATGGCAGGCCGGCCGGTCAGCTCCTGGATGCGCGAGAGGTGCGTATGCACGTCTGCCGCGGCCGGGCCAATATCGCTCGAGAACATCGTCCGCACGATGATCCGAAGCGTGAGGTTCATCATGTCTTCGAGAATGTCGCGTTCCTCCTCGCGGGCCGCGGTCGCGTCCCAGAGGCGGGCAGTCTCTTCTGTCTCCGCCACCATGATCTCGGCCATGATCTTGAGGCGGCTGTGATGGAAAGCGGGATTGATGATCCGCCGCTGGCGAAGCCAGACGTCGTCTTCGCTTGTCAGCAGGCCGTTGCCGAGGCCGCGCTTCAGAAGCCGGAGCCCGATAACGCTCTTGTGATAATTGGCGGCATTGTCCGTCAGGACGTGCCGGATGCATTCGGGCTCGTTCAGCAAAATGAACCGGGTGAACAAGAGCCGGTTATAGATGACCCCTTCTTCGAAGGCTTCCGCTGTCCAGTTCCGCAGCGGATTTTCCTGGCTTTGACGCAGAAATTCGAAAAACCCGATCTCGCGCCGCGGTTTGGGAATAATCGGCCGCGCCGGCGGATAGGAAGACGCTGCGAACCGGGCCATGAACAGCTCCGCCAGGGACCCGTCAGGATTCCGCCGCGTCCTCGGCCGACCCGGCGGCTTTCCGCGAAGCGCGCGTCCCGGCGTTGACCATGACCAACCCTGCCAGCATGGCGATCAGGGCCAGCACGAACCAGAAATTCGGCACTTCATTAAAAATCACGCTCGCCCAGGCGATGCCGGTGATCAGCGTAAAATAATTGAATTGGGAGAAAAACACGGGGCCTGCGCGATGGATCACTTCGAAGAAGAAGAAGATGAAAAGTGCCATGACACCGCCCACGGTCAGAACCGCGAAATCCACGTCGGTCACGGGCGGCAGAGGTGCGTAGCCGCTGCCGAAGAAAAGGGCCGCCGGCAGCATGGCCAAGGCCGACGCCAGCAGCAGGCCAAAGGCGAGGGTGATGGAGGGCGAATCAGGTGGCCGGAAGATAACGGCCAGCACGTTCGACATCGCAAATGAAAGCGGAGCGACGAGGGCGACCGCGATCCAGACGAGTGCGTCGCCCTCAGGCAGCGCGCCTTCCGGGATCACCAGAAACAGCACGCCGCCCAGGCCGGTCGTCAGCCCCAGCACGCTGAGCCAGCGGAAGCGATCCATGCGGAAAATCAGAGCCATGACATATGTCGAGGCGGGCACCAGGGCGAGCAGCAGCGCCACGACACTGGCCGGCAGATGGGGGGCGGCCAGCGTCAGGAAGATGAATGGCAGGGGAATGCCGAAAAATCCCGTCGCGATATATGCCTTGATATGTGCGGCGGAAAAACGCGGCCGCCGCCGGCTGAACAGGCAGATGGCGCCGGCGACCGTGGCGCCCAGGAAGGAGAACCAGAAAGCGTAGACGAGCGGATTGACCCCCGCCTCGCCGACAACCTTGTTCATCGAGGGCACCACCCCGTAGCACAGGGCGGCAAGCCCGAGCATGACAGCAGGCACCCAACTGGCGGGCATGACCTTGGCCCAGAGATCGACGCGTCCGACGCCGGGCGTTTCCGTGATGGGGTCTGGCGATCCGCCGGGGGCGGGCGTGTCATCGGGCCGGCTCATGGCATTATCCTTTTTCTGGGGTGAAACGGCTGGACCGGAGATTATCAGGCCGGGTTCCGCCACGTCAAAGTCAGTATCGGGGCTGATCGGGCCCGTCAGGCCGGCGGGGCTGCCCTGCTCCCGTTGGCGTGGGCAGGCGTGCCTGTGCTATGAAAGCGGGCCCGGCCGAGTGCGCCGGGAGAAAACGCGGTCAAGCGTCCTTTGCCCGGCCGCCGATCCCCCAACCCCTAATCCAATGGAAACCCATGATTGATCTTTACACGTGGCCCACGCCCAACGGGCACAAGGTCCATATCATGCTCGAGGAAACCGGCCTCCCTTACCGGGTGATCCCGATCAACATCGGCGAAGGCGATCAGTTCGATCCCGAATTTCTCAAGATCAGCCCGAATAACAAGATGCCGGCGATCGTCGATCAGGAATCAGCCGACGGGAAGCCGTATTCGCTGTTCGAATCAGGTGCAATCCTGATCTATCTCGCCGAAAAGACCGGCAAGTTCATGCCCAAGGACGTGCGCGGATGCTACGACGTCATACAATGGCTCATGTTCCAGATGGGCGGTGTCGGCCCGATGCTGGGCCAGGTGCACCACTTCCGACGCTATGCGCCCGAAACAATTCCCTACGCCATCGACCGCTACACTAATGAGGGCAAGCGTCTGTACGGGGTCGTCAATAAGCGGCTCGAGGGTCGTGATTACGTCTGTGACAAGTACTCGATCGCAGATATGGCGATATTCCCATGGATGCGGCTGCATGAAGGTCAGGAAATCGACATCGGACAATTTCCGAACGTCAAGAAATGGCTGGCACGTATCGAGAAACGTCCGGCCGTCAAGCGCGGCCTCGCGGTGCTCAAGGAATCTCGCCAGGAAGGGCCGATGAGCGACAAGGCAAAGGAGCTGCTGTTCGGGAAGTCGCAATACCAGGCACGCTGACCCGGCGCGCTGCTCGAGTTCGCATATCATGGGCAATCGGATACTGACGGTCGTCCATTCGAGACGGTCCACGCCCGGCCGGGCGGGCGAAATCCTGTCCGGCCGGGGCTACCTGCTTGAAGCGCGCTGCCCGGCTCAGGGCGACGCCCTGCCGGCCTCGCTCGAGGACTACGAAGGGGTCATCATTTTCGGTGGCCCTATGAGCGTCTACGATAACGACAAGCCTTTTCTGAAAACCGAAATGGACTGGATCCCGACCGTCATCGAGTCCGGGACGCCGCTTCTCGGCGTCTGTCTTGGCGGTCAGCTCGTCTCGAAGGCGCTGGGGGCCGAGGTTGCGCCCCATCCCGAGGGTATGGCCGAGGTCGGCTATTTCAATGTGCGGCCGGCCGGCGCGGGGTTCGTCGATCCCGACTTCCACGTCTATCAGTTTCACATCGATTCCCTGGGCCTGCCATCGGGCGCGGAGCTTCTGGCGACAGGTGAGATTTTCGAAACCCAGGCTTATCGCTACGGCGATAACGTTACCGCTATTCAGTTCCATCCCGAGGTGACGCGCGAAATGATGCTGCTATGGACACGCGCGGCGGGCGACCGCCTGACGCGGCCCGGCGCGCAGACCCGGGCCGAGCAGGTGGCGCGCTGTCGCCAGTTCGACTCGGGCGTGTCCAAGTGGTTCGAGAATTTTCTCGATCGTCAGTTCGGGCGACCCGGCGAGTCGTGAAAGCGTCGGCCCGCGCCGGGTCTAGAGCCCCTGCAGGATCTGGGCCCGCTTGTACTGATACTCCTCATCGGTAATGAGACCGTCGCGCCGCAGCCGTTCGAGCTGTTTGAGCCGCTCTTCGGCTGAAATCTGCGCCGGGGCGCGCCGCGCAGGCGCGCCGCCGGTGGCTGGTTGATCATCGGCCGAGACTGTCGGCGCGGTTTCGCGGAACGTATCTGGCTGGAGCGGACCACTTTCATAAGCGGTGGGGAAGAATACCAGCCAGTCCTTGCGATGCGTCAGGCCGCGCGGGCGATACACGCCGCTATCGGGTTCGGCCGTCAGTCCCGTATTCGAGGCCAGCGCCTTTTGCCGGAAGCCGACGGGCATGATTTCCTGCTTTTCCCCGAAGCGCTGGCTGGAAGTTGACACGCGGACGGCGCCGAAGATCACGTTGATCACGCGGTCCTTCACGAAGACACGGCCGGTGGTGATCTGGGGCGGGCCGGTATATCCACCGATCCAGCCCTTGGCGCGGGTATGGATGAGGAATGTCACATCCTCGTCGGAACCTGCCTCGCGCAGGGCGTTGGCGAGCTGAACGCTGAGCGAGTTCAGTTCGGGCGGATTGAAGAGTTTTGACATGGAATCGCCGGTCGGCTGATAGAAGACCCGGCTCAGCGCGTTACGGATCTGCATGGACTGGAAGTTGGCAGGATGGCTGTTGGGTGGGGGGGAGCGGTCATCGATCTCGTCCTGTTTTTCGATCCGGACATACTGCTCGCCCTGTTCCCAGACGATTTCGACGATATCGGGCTGGCCGGTGCCTCGGTGAAAGACGCCGCAGCCCGCCAATCCCGGTACCAGCAGGGCGATCAGCCCAAAGGCCAGGTTCCGGGCCAAGCGGCTTTCCCGGCTTCGGTCCGATGGTGCGCGGCAGGCCGCACCGGTCCGGCTCAGGGTTCGTCCACTCCAAAATTTCATTCCAACTTCCCTTTTTCGACCGAGAGCAGCGGCATGCCCGCCATGCTCGCCATAAAACCGCAATATGTTGTTTTGGTGGCGCACTCTACCTACTCGCCATCCCCGCCGGAAGTCCCTCTCCCCCCGAAAATCCGGGAAATTGCGGCGCGCAGGCCGCCGCCCGGATCGTGTTTCGGGGCTATCCATCCAGAGTTTGGGATTTTATTCAAGGGGAGTGGGATCCCGATTGGGATGGCCGCCCACGGCTTTTTTCTATACAGGGGTGGTCGGGAACGCGGGCCCGGTGGCTTGTAAGGTGCCGGCTCGATAAAGATAATTCGACAATGCCGCCACTTCCTCGGGAGAAGATCATGCATCGCGTCGATTCCGGCAGCCGAGCGTCCGGGACGGAAAACCGCAAGAATTCCGGGCTCGACCGCCGCGCCGCCCTGCGCCGGCTGGGGCTGGGGGCCTCGGTGGTCTATGGCGCCCCGGTGCTGCTGTCACTGAAGGGTACGTCGGCGGCCAGCGCGCCACCCTGGGTGAAGCCGACCAAGCCCACCAAACCGACCAAGCCCACCAAGCCGACCAAGCCGTCGAAATCATCCAAGCCGTCGAAATCATCCGAGCCGTCCCGTCCCTAGAGACAAGGCGGGTATCACGTGGATCCCTTCCGCGACATCCGGCGTCCAGCATCGCACCGACGGCCTCTTCGGGCTTTACCTTTGGGAAATGGGCCGCATAGTATTGAAACGCCGGATTAAAAAGGCTGTAAGGGAAATGCCCGCCCGGCCAAATAGGGCCCGGCGGGGGACACGGATTGAGAGGATACCATGCCCCCTTTGGGCAAGGAAAATAACGCCGGCCCTGCAGGGGGGGCCGAGGGGGGTGCACTGACCCGCCGGGCCGCCCTGGGGCGTCTCGGGATCGGCGTTTCTGTCGCCTATACCGCACCGGTCCTCCTGTCCCTGAATACGGCTGACGCCCGCGGCGGGGGAAGCGGGCCGCCGCCCTGGGCACAGCCCACGCGGCCGACCCGCTCGAGCCGGCCGTCACGCTCGAGCCGGCCATCGCGTTCGAGCCGGCCATCACGCTCGAGCCGGCCCAGCGGTTCGCGGGGTTCCGGCGGTGGCGGCCCCGGGCACTGATCGGGCCATGCCGGCGCGATCTTCCGCATTTGTGGAATTGCCCAAACGATGCTGATCCGGTTCGAACCCATCGATTTCCCGGTGCAAATCGTCGGCTGGAATTCCTTTCTTCTGGATATCGGTCCGCTTCTGCAGGGCTGGCGTCCGCGGCTCTGGGAGGGGCCGGCGCCGGAAGCCGGGATCATTATCGCTCGCGATTGTGACGGCGGTCCCCATTCCTATCTTCTGAGCGCAATCCTCGAGGGGCCGGTCGAGAAATACAACCAGCCAATCAAGACGATCTGCGCCTTCCTCGCCGACCTGATGACCTGGCTTTGCGATCGCGATCCGGATTGGCTGTCGCTGCACGCAGGCGCGGTCGAGATTGGTGGCAAGACTGTCCTGTTCCCGGCCAAGGGGCGCAGTGGCAAAAGCACCCTGACGGCGGAGCTGGGCCTGGCAGGCGGCCGCATCTTTTCGGATGACGTCGTGCCGCTTGCCGGGGAAGCGCTGGAGGCGGTCGCTCTCGGGATAGCGCCGCGTCTGCGCCTGCCGCTGCCCGGTCCGGCCGATAGCCCGCTCGCGCGCCACATCGCGTCCCATTCCCCGCCGGACGGCACGCGGTATGCCTATGTCACGCTTGATGCCGACCGTCTCGCGCCTTTCGGGACACGAGCGCCGGCGGGCGCGATCGTCATTCTCGACCGGCAGGCCGCCGGGCCGGGGACGCCGCCACGGCTCGAAGCCGCTTCCCGGGTGGAGGCCCTCAAACAGGTCATTGGACAGAACATGGGAATCAGGATGGGGAGCAGCACGCTGATGCGGCGCCTTCACGCCCTGGTCGCGCGGATACCTGTCTATACACTGATTTACGAAGAAGCGGCGCCCGCCGCCCGGTTGCTGATGGCGCGATTTGGCGATCCGGCGCTGACGCGGCCGCCGGAATCGCTGGAACAGGTGCGATGACCCAGTATCGCCGCGCGCCAGGTATCCAGATCACGTCCGTGGAAGACGATATGTTTCTTGTCGATCCGCGCACCGACGGCATCTTCCATCTGAATGCGGTGGGGGCGGGAATCTGGAATCTCCTGGCCGCGCCACAATCGATCGACGCGGTAGCGGCGGTGGTCAGCGACGCCTTTCCCGACCAGCCCCGTGAGGATGTCGCCCATCAGGTCCGGGAACTGATGGGCGATCTGGAAAAGCGGGGGCTGGTGGTCAGCGGGCCGGCATGACCGGCTCGCCCCGCCGGGGCTGGACCAGCCCCGAGATCCGACGATAATTTTTCCACCACACCGTACGAGGCTCCGCGCAGAGCAGCACCTCGCGAAGAAGCTCGTGGATCAACCGGGGCTTTCGCGGAAACATACGCGCAAATTCCTGCCGCGTGGCATCGAAGACCAGCCGGGCCGGGCCGCGATACTCCCGGATCAGCGCTGGTGGCAGCTTGCCATCGGGCATGCCGAGCGCGGCAAACAGGGTGACAGCTGCGGCCAGGCCTTTCACGAACCCGCCTTTTTCGGCCCGCGCAATGATGCCATCCCAGTCGGGCGCCGGCGGCTCACGAATGAGGAGAATGGCGTCAATCAGACTGTTGATCGCCCCGGGATGAAACTTGTCGCGTACGACATTCATCAGGGCGATGAGGAGCGTATGGTCAGGCGCGGGCACCCTTAATTCGACGCGGCCCGTCTCGACCGGCCGGGACGCAGCGAATACCTCCTCGGTCGATAGGCCCAGATGGGTCGGGAAGTTGTCCGGGTAGACATGAATATCGAAATTCGTGTGTCCGTCCGGCGAGACGAGAGGCTTGAAACTGGCGTCGCCGATCAGTCCCCAGGCATGATTTCGGGAACGGCGGAATGTGAACCCGGCCGCTGTCATCGCCTTGACGAACCGCGCAAGATCAGCCTCGCGCACGAGCAGATCGATATCGGACATGTTGCGAAGGTCCGGATCGGGATAAAGGGTGAGGGCGGTGGCCAGCCCCTTCATATAGACGACTTCGATTTCCAGCGCGGCGATACGCGAAACCCATTGAAGCGCGCGCTGGCGAAAAAAGCGCGTCATCAGGCGGTTGGCCGATTGACGGTCGGCCGTAAGCCGCCGGCCAGCCAGGAGTTCGGGAAATGCGGCGAGAAGGTGGGCCGTGAGTTGAGGGCTCGTCAGCATGGCCAGGCGATCTGCGAGCGCGGTGAGGCGGCGCCACTCTTCCGTCGCCGGCGGGGCGTGGCGGGGATCGATCAGGTAGGGCCAGAGTCCGGCGTTCGATGTGTCGGGCGGCATGGGCGGAAAAGCCGATCGGGGTTGAGTGCCGAGCTTAGCCCAATGCACCGCATGTGCAAACGGGCGTACCCGGGCCGCGGAGGATGCCGGTATCAGTGGCCCCCATCCCCGACGGCCTGCCCGTCTAGCCTTGCGCCATTACGTAGTCGCGGAGGCCCGTCAGTTCGCTCTCCGCTTCCGCGATCCGGTACTTGACGACATCGCCGATGCTGATGACCCCGGCCAGCACGCCGTCGTCGATGACCGGCAGATGGCGGATACGGCGTTCGGTCATGACGGACATGAGTTCGATCACCGTATCTTCCTTGCTGCAGGTCACAACCTCGCGGGTCATCAAATCAGCCGCTGTCATGTCCAGCACGGCGGCTCCGTTGTCTGCGAAGGCGCGGACGATGTCGCGTTCGGAGACGATGCCGATGACGGCACCAGCCGCGTCGCAAATGACGATGGCCCCGACATTGCGCGATGCCAGCAACTTCAGGAGCCGGGTTATCCTGTCGTTCGCGCCGGCGGTCAGGACCGACGCCCCTTTTTCGGCGATGATTTGCGCGACGTGCATGACGCCTCTCCCCTTTGCTGCCATGAACCGGGTGGCGATGGAAACGGGGTTCGGGGGCAGTTTACCAACGGCCCTGGCCGGAGAAACAGCAGCAAACCTGACCCGTTTTGCATTTAGGGGCGCCCGTCCGCGCCGCGCCGGGGCCAGTCCGGGCAGGATCGGGGGCGGGCTTAGTGGAGCCGGCGGGCTTTTTCCGCAGCGAGAGCGTGTTCTTTCTGCTTGCGGACGGCCCGAAGGACACTGTCCCACCGATTTTTCTCGCACGTCTCCTCGGCCCCCGCCACGCCCAGATGCTGGATCAGCTTGAGCGCTATCTGGTCGTTGCGGGTCAGCGCGGCCTCCTTGCGTCGGCCGTGTCCGCGTGCCGTCTGCCGTGCCGAAATGCCGGCCATGAGCTTCCTCCCCAAGTTGCGCCGACGGTGTGTTGCGATGAAAGCTTGGAAACAAATCATACAATAATTTCTTAACGCCGCGGCAGCCCATTGGAGGGACGCACGACCCGGCGGCGGGATCTTTCCACATGCGGCGTTGCGAAATTGCCGCCGTTCCGGCAGAGTTTTCGCGACCGGGGCGCCAGGGGATGCGGCCCGCCAGCGGTTCGGGAGGACAAAATGATGGGTGATTTCGGGGGTGGTCTTGTCGGATTGATTTTGCTGATTCTGGTCGTGTGGGCCGTTGTCAGCATCCTGCAAAGCAGCGCGGGGACGGGGGCGAAGGTGCTCTGGATCGTCCTGGTACTGATCCTGCCGTTCATCGGTTTCATCATCTGGCTGCTTGCCGGCCCTAAAAAGGCCGCGGTGGTCTAGGCGGAGGGGCGTATGAGACAGGGCGTCTGGCTCGGTCTCGCGGGCATTCTGGGTCTTGGTGCCGTGGTCCTGGGCGCGTATGGCGCGCATGGCCGCTTCGACGGGGAGCCGGCCGCGGCCGCCCTTTTCGAGACGGCGCACACCTACCACATATGGCACGGCCTGGCGGTTCTCGCCCTGGCCCTGGCGCCGGGCGAGGCACGGGCGGGGGTCCTGCCGACCCTGGCGGGGATCGGTTTCGTCTTGGGGATCGTGCTGTTCTCGGGGAGTCTTTACGCCAGCGCGCTTGGCGGCCCGGCCGGGCTTGCCCCCCTGACGCCGGTTGGCGGCGCCAGCTTCATGATCGGCTGGCTCGCGCTACTGCTCGCGGGGCTCGGGCGGCTTCGGTCCTGAGGCGAGGGGGCGGCTTGGCGGATCACTTTCTCGACGCTTCGGGTCTCAAATGCCCCCTGCCGGTGTTGCGCGCGCGCAAGGCGATGAAAGACCTGGCGGCCGGCGAAACCATCGAAATTCGCGCAACCGATCCGGCAGCGGAAAAGGACTTCCCGGCTTTTTGCGAGATGACGGGCGATAAGCTGCTGGCGGCCGAGGTTACCGACGGCGGCTACCGTTTCGTGATCCGGAAATCCTGAAGCCCGGTCAGGCGGCTTCGGGCTGGATCGGCGCGTTTTCCCGGCGCACGCGGATACTCGCCCGTTCACCCAGGCTGATGAAAAGCGAAAGAAGCGGTGGAATGATCATCAGCGTCAACAGCGCCGACAGGCTAAGGCCGCCAACCACGACGGAGCCGAGCCCGCGATATAGCTCCGAGCCCGCGCCCGGAAACACCACCAGAGGCAGCATCCCGAAAATACTGGTCAGGGTCGACATGAAGATCGGGCGCATGCGGTTGCGCGTGGCCGTCAGAATGGCGTCGAGAGGCGCCATTCCCTCCTCGCGCAGATGAAGCAGCGTCTGGTGCACCAGCAGAATCGCGTTATTGACCACGATCCCGATCAGCACGACGAAGCCGAGCAATGTCAGCATGTCCATCGGCTGATAGACGAAGAAATTGAGGACGCCCAGCCCCATGATGCCCCCGGCCGCGGCCACGGGCACGGAAAACATGATGATGAAGGGGTAGAGGAAATTGTCGAACAGGATTGCCATGACCAGATAGACGATCACGAGAGCGAGAATCAGGTCGACCACCATTTCGTTCCAGGTCTTGGTAAGCTCATCGGCAGTGCCGGAAATGGACAGGTTTACGATCGGCGGGATCCCTTCCTGCGTGAGCAGGTCGATGACGCTTTCCTGAATAAGTTCAACCGCCTGTTCCAGCGGGACCTGGGGCGGCGGAATGATATCGAGCGTGACCGTACGTTCCCGCTCGAGGTGGCGGATTTCCGTCGGCCCGACCGTGACTTCCACATCGGCCAGAAGCTGGACGGGCAGGATCACGCCGGATGACGTGACGACAGGCAGATTTCCGACCGACTGGGTCGTTGTCAGGCCTTGATCCGGCCCCTGGACCATGAGGTCGATGCGATCGCCGTCGACAGTGATTTCGGTGACCCTGAGCCCGTCATTGAAAGCATCGATCGTCGCGCCCAGTTCGGTCGCCGTAACCCCGTTATCCGCGAGACTCAGCCGGTCGGGGACGATTCTGACTTCCGGCGCGCCCAGCTCCAGTCCGGGCCGCGGCCGAAGCTGCGTGCCTTCCTCGCGGGGAAGAATCTTCTGGACGTGCTGCACGGCCCTTACCGCGACGCCCAAATTGGCCTCGAGATCGGTGCCGGAGATATTCAGTTCGATCCGGCGTGTGCCGCTGCTGGCGCGGCCGAAAAGAGAGGGCTGGTTGACGAAGCCGAATGTGCCGGGTTCCTCGAAGGCGGGCCTCGAAATGATCGGGATGAGTTCCTTGACGCGGCTGTTGTCCGCGCTGCGGGCGCCGATGAAAGTCTGGTTCTCGAAAGCGACGAAAAAGAAATGCACGATGCCCGGCAGGTCGGTCCCCTCGGGTTCATCGCCGGCGTTCGCGACAAAAAGATGCGCCACGGCCCCTTCGATCCGGTTGGCGATATTCGTCGTGGTCTCAAGATTGTAGCCGGGCGGCGGGATGATAAATCCGAATATGAGATTCCGGTTGCCCTCGGGCAGGTATTCCAGCTTGGGCATGAGCGCCCAGGTCGCCAGTGCCGCGGCCAGCGTGACAGTCGAAACCAGCCCGATAGACTGGCTTCGCGAGGCGATGACCTTCCGAGTGATCCCCACGACGGTGGTCGAGAACCAGCGGGCGAAAGCGTCGATCCCGGGAAGCCGGATATTGGTGGATTTTTCCGGATTGAATCCGCGCAGCAGCCAGTTCGCGAGCGCCGGCACTACCGTGGCCGAGACGATAAGCGACAGCACGACGGCGACGGAAATGGCGACAGCGATATCGCGGAAAAGCTGACCGACCTCCAGCTTCATGATCAGGATGGGCACAAAAACCAGCACCGTCGTCATGGCCGAAACCAGTACCGCTCCCCAGACCTGCTGCGTTCCCCGGTAGGCCGCTTCCCGGATAGGTCGGCCTTCCTGCCGCAGCCGATAGATGTTTTCCAGTACAACGATGGCCGCGTCCACGACCATCCCGACGGCGAAGGCAAGACCGGCCAGCGAAATGACGTTGAGCGATCGGCCGAGCGAGGCCATGGCGACGAAGGCACCCACGACGGAGACCGGAATCGCGAGGGCCACCACAAGGGTCGCCCGTCCCGAGCGCAGGAAGATCAGCAAGATGATCGCCGCCAGCGTGCCGCCAATCCAGATATTGGTCTGGACCAGGTCAATCGCGGAATTGATGTAAGTGGTCTCGTCATAGACCTGGACCATCTTGAGGCCGAGATCGGGCAGGGTGACGGTGTTGAGTTCGGCGACCGCCGCGCGCAGTTCTTCCATTGTTTCGATCACGTTCGCGCCCCTGTCGCGGACCGCGTTCACGGCGATGCCGGGGACACCCATGCGGCGAATATTGGCGCGCGGCTCCTTGTAGGCGAAATCGACCGTTCCGATATCGGAGATGGTCACGCGGCCGATCCGGCCCGACTGGTCGCCGCCGATCGAGCGGACGACCACCTGCTCGACCTGCTCGGGATTTTCGAAATCCCCCTCTGTGCGGACGACGTAACGGCGCTTGCCCTCGTCGATATCCCCGGCGGAGACAGAAGCATTCGCCTGGCGCAGCGCCGTGACGATTTCCGGGATGGTGATTTGAAAGCGGGCCATGCGCTCCGGATCGACGGTGACGCGCATCTCACGTTCGCTGCCGCCAAAATAATTGACGGAGGAGATGCCAGGCACGCGTTCGAGCCGCGGTTTGACCACGTCTTCGACGATATCCCCGAATTCGTCGATTGGCCGCGTTATGCCCTCGCGGCGGGTGGTATAGAACCATGCGATCGGCCTGTCCTCCGAACTGGAGGTGTCGAGCGTGGGCTCGTCCACCTCCTGCGGATAGCTCGGCACCCGGTTCAGACGGTTTGCCGTGAGTACGAGCGCGCGGTTCATGTCCTGATTGATGTCAAATTCCAGCTCTATCTCGCCGCGACCATTCAGCGAACGGCTTGTCATGCGCGTGAGGCCTTCGAGGCCCTTGAGGTGTTCTTCCTGCTGGACAATGATTTCCCGCTCGACCTCGGCCGGCGCCGCACCCGGCCAGATCGTCTCGATTACGATGACCGGTTTTTGCACGTCAGGGGTCAGCTGGATGGGGATACTGAACAGGGCGACGACACCGAGCGCCACGACGATCAGGACGCCGGCGATCACTGCCACGGGCCGGTCGATGGCGATCCGGATGAGGTCCATCAGGAGTGTCCTTCGGCGCGGATTTCCTGGCCGGGCAGCAGGCGTTCGTTCCCCCGGATGACAACGAGTTCGCCATCGGACAGCCCGCGCCGCACCTCGAAACGGTTGCCGAGCGAGATCCCCAGTTCAACCGGCCGGAGTTCGGCCGTGCCCTCCTTAAAGACATAGACAACGGTGCCGCCCTGGCGGTTCAGGATGGCGTCCTTCGAGACTGTCAGGATCATCCGGCCAGCTGTGACGGGGACGTGAACCACGACACTCTGGTTTACCGCGAGGTTGTGAAGCACCTGTTCTCCGCCGGACGGCTGGAAGCGAACGGCCCGTGTGCGGGTCCGATCCTTCTCTTCCGGCACGATCGCACGCACCGTGGCCGAAAAGCGGCGCTCGGCCGAGATCTCGATATCAACCGACATGCCGGGGGAGAGGACCGAGATCCGATCATTGGGCACATCGGCTTCGATTTCGAGATCGCGGTCATTGATCATGGTAATGACGGGTGCGCCCGTGACGACATAGTCGCCGGGCGAAATATGGCGCATCGTGATCGCGCCGGCATAGGGCGCCCGGACCTTGGCGTAGGACAGTGCGATTTCGGCCAAATCCTTGTCCGCCTGCGCCCTGAGCGCATCTGCTTCGGCCGCGGTCAGGGCCGCCCGGGCACGGTCGACTTCGCGCAGCTGATCCTCGTACCGAGCCTGGGAGAACGCGGCCGAGTCCTTAAGTCCTTCAAGCCGGGCCAGGGTTTGTTCGGCAAGCGCAAGCCCTGCCCTGGCGGTGTCCACCCGTGCCACCGCGCTCGAGAACTCGGCCCGCGCCAGATCGAGCGAGGCGTTCAGCACATCGGCGTCAAGCGAGACCAGCACGTCGCCCTTCTTGACCCGGTCCCCGACATGGACCATGACGCTCTCGACCGGTCCGCCCGTCCGGGCCGCTACATCGCCGGCTTCGCGCGCTACGACCCGACCGATCACGGCCGCCGTCTGCGCCGCATCCTCCTTGATCACCGCATCAACCACTACCTTAGTGGGACCACTGCTTGCCGTCTGCGCCCGAGTGTGATTTGTGGGCAGGAGGATCGCCGCTGCTGCCAGAAGGATGGTCGTTGCCAAGGCTGAAATTCGCATGCGTAATGTCATGACTCTGCTGATTGCCCGTTTCCGGTGGTCGTGATCTCCGAGGTTTGCGCGCGCCCCGTTCGGAGCCCGCTATTCGTGACGTACACCGAATTAGGCCCCACATACAGTGTAATGTCGGACCTTCGGCCCGGATGTGGCATAATTGAAAAAAATCATCGCGATTATCCCCTTGACTCACGTAGGCGCACTCCCCATATTCATGGGTAGGAGGGCACGAACATGGCCAAGGCACCTACGGTTCACGAATTCTTCCAGCGCTTCCCGGACGACGATACCTGCCTGGATCACCTTATGACCGTACGCTATGGCAAGTCGCTGGACTGCCCAGGCTGCGGCGTTCACGGCAAGTTTCATCGCCTGAAAAAGCGCCCTGTCTATAGCTGCCAATGGTGCGGCTACCAGATCAGTCCGATGGAAGGCACGCCCTTTGAGCGGACCCATACGCCGCTTACAAAGTGGTTCTATGCCATGTATCTGTTCACGACCTCCCGGCATGGCGTTCCAGCCAAGGAACTGCAGCGCCAGTTGGGTGTGACCTACAAGACAGCGTGGCGCATGGGCCATGAACTTCGCAAGTACATGGGCGTAGTTGACGGCGATCCGCCGCTTGGCGGGCATACCGAAGTTGACGAAACCATGATCGGCGGATACAGGCCCGGCAAACGCGGTCGCGGGGCGGCGGGTAAGACTATCGTTTTCGGCATGCTTGAGCGTGGTGGCGATGTTATGACCCGCGTTGTTCCGAATGCCCGCAAGGCAACGCTTGAGCGGCACATTCTTGAGCATGTCCACTCCGGCACAACTATCAGCACGGACGAATGGATCGCCTATCGCAAACTGGCGCGTCATGGCTACCAGCATGGCAGGGTCGATCACTCCCGCGATCAATGGGTTTCCGGTATCCACCACACCAACTCGATTGAGGGCTTCTGGTCCATGCTCAAGCGGTCGATCCGGGGCACGCATATTCATGTCAGCCGTCAGCATCTTTCGAAGTACCTCGGCGAGTTTGAGTTCCGCTGGAATTCGCGCCACGCGCCCGAGATGATGTTCGCACGGCTCTTGATGTCTTTTTAGCATCGGGGCCAACAATCGAATCCATCATTGCATCGAACAGTTTCCAATCGCCGCGCGAAGGATGCTCTTTGCAGAACTGGTCGATCTTCCCAGTGCGGCGGGCTTCTTCGAGGCTGAAGTATTTGCCGCGCGCCATATTTATTCCTCATGTGGAATTTTGGTGCTTAAAACGAACTGACCGCCGTTTGTTCCCAACGGCGGAACAGTGACAATGTAATAGTGCTCACTCCTCCATCGTCTTCTTTGTCCAGACCGCACTTCCAACCAGAATGTGTATCGCCCTACAGGATCATTAATTCCACACGGACGCCCCGGTTTTAGTTCCCATTTTTTTTCAGCACCTAGAGTATCTATAAAGCGCTCGTTAGCTATATATGCCGAGGCTTCAGTCTCATCACGCACAACAACAACTGCCTCGTAACTGTCGTTTGCATCCAATGTGACCTTGAGGTCGTCTATAGGTTGGCCATTTTTAATCCATTTCAACCATATGCCTTCTGGCTCGCCCGACGGCCCCCAATCCCCACGGATTAGATAGAGGCGGCAGTTCTCGATCTTATTCTTCCAAAATAGCACCCCGGTTCTGACCGAAAGACTCACAGCCCATTGCGTGCCATTATTCGCGCCAACCCATTGCGATTTCTTCACATCACGCGAAAATACTGGCTTAGGCATGAAAACCCTCGCCAGCCATCGCCATGCGGAAATGGCAAACCCCAACGGAACTGCTATGGTCGCTGATGGAAGGTCCGGCATGGTGCCCCAGACTCTGCCACACCCCGTTACGTGACGCAAGGGGATAATCTCGAAAATCATTTTCCGTCCCGTAACAGGCAGGACCGGCGGGGTCGGTCCAGAGTGCCGACGGGTCCTCACCCGCTCCACCCCTGATCGCGGAAAGGCAGTAAAATCTTGATGACCCCGATTTATACGCACGATTCCTGTATCGCCCATGATCCGGGCCCGGGCCATCCCGAACGGCCCGACCGTCTGCGCGCGGTGCTCCGACGGTTGCGCCAGCCGGATTTTGCGCAACTCGTCTGGTGCGAGGCGGCGCCGGCGACGCGCGCGGCCGTCGCACGGGCGCATGACGCGGCTTATGTGGACTGGCTGCTCGACCAGGTGCCCGAATCCGGCCGGATCGGCCTGGATGGCGACACGTTTCTCTCGCCCGCCTCGGGCGAGGCGGCGTTGCTGGCGGCGGGGGCAGTATGCCAGGCGATCGATGCGGTCATGGCGGGCAAGGCGGATAATGCCTTTTGTGCCGTGCGCCCGCCCGGTCACCATGCGGAAGCCGGGCACGCCATGGGGTTCTGTCTGTTCAATAACATAGCGATCGGGGCCCATCATGCGCGCGCCGAACACGACCTTGCGCGTGTCGCGATGGTCGATTTCGACGTGCATCACGGCAACGGTACCCAGCACATGTTCGAGCGCGATCCGGCGTTCTTCTTCGCCTCGACCCATCAGGGAGGAATCTATCCCGGCACCGGTGCGCGCGACGAGTGCGGTGTCGGCAACGTGGTCAACATGCCCCTGCCAGCCATGGCGGGATCGGCCGATTTCCGTGACGCGATGACCTCGACCATCCTCCCGGCGCTTGCTGCGTTCGCCCCGGAACTCGTGCTGATCTCCGCGGGTTTCGACGCCCATGCGGCGGATCCGCTCGCCATGCTCGATTTGCAGGCCGCGGATTTCGCCTGGGCGACGGCCCGCATCCTCGAGGTTGCCGCGTCCCCGGCCGCCGGCCGCGTCGTGTCCACCCTCGAGGGGGGCTACGATCTCGATGCCCTTGCGGATTGCGCGGCCGCCCATGTGGGGGCTCTTCTTGCGGCCGGCGCCTCCGGCACCACCGTGTGACATCGCCCGGGCCGGGCGGCAGTGTGGCCTTCTTGCGACAGCTTGTGTTTTAGCGGGATTTTGCCTCAATTCCGGCCAATTTCCGGGGGGTTTCCGGTTGCCCGGGCGGGGCCCGATCAGTACACTCCGCGCCCATTCACCCCCCGTTCCCGCCAGGCGGGGACTCCGGGCAATTTGAGCGAAAAGTAATGGCCAATACCAAGACGGTGCCTGCCGATATCGCGAAAATGAGCTTCGAGGACGCCTTGAAGGAACTGGATGCGATCGTCCAGGCACTGGAAAGCGGGGATTCCAGGCTTGATGACGCCATCACCTCCTACGAGCGGGGAGCGGCGCTCAAGAAGCATTGCGAGGAAAAGCTTCGCGAGGCTCAGGCCAAGGTGGAAAAAATCGTCCTTGGTGCCGGGGGCGAGGCTGCCGCCGAGCCGGCCGACATTGACTGAGGTTCAGCCGACGACGGGAGGGGACGTGTCCCGGGTAAGGGAAGCGCTGACGCAGGCGGTGGAGTCCGTCGAGAGCGAGCTGAAGAGCCTGTTGCCGGCCGGTGATGGACTCGATTCCCGCGTCTTCGAGGCCATGACCTACGCCTTGTTTGCGGGCGGCAAGCGGTTACGCCCGTTCTTCGTTCTTACATCGGCCGAGCTTTTCGAGGTCCCGGAGGCCTGGGCGCGCCGGGTCGCGGCCGCAGTGGAGATGGTTCATACCTATTCGCTCGTCCACGATGACTTGCCGGCCATGGATGACGATGATCTCCGCCGCGGGCAGCCTACCTGTCACGTTCAGTTCGACGAGGCCACGGCGATCCTCGCCGGCGACGCGCTGTTGACGCTCGCTTTTGGCGTTCTGGCGGAGCCCGAGACTCACCCGGATGGCAATGTTCGCGCCGAGCTGGTGGCTGCGCTGGCCAGGGCGGCCGGCGCATCGGGCATGGTCGGTGGCCAGATGATGGATCTGGCCGCGGAACATCAGGAACTCGACGTTGGTGCCATTACCCGTCTGCAACGGCTCAAGACCGGTGAGCTCATCGCGTTTTCCTGCGAGGCAGGCGGGATACTGGGGGCGGCTCCAGCCGAGGCGCGCACGGCGTTGCATGCCTATGCCCATGATCTCGGTCTGGCTTTTCAGATCACCGACGATCTGCTGGACGAAACCGGCAGCGCAACCGATTTGGGCAAGGCCGTCGGCAAGGATGCGGCCGCGGGAAAGGCGACCTTCGTTTCGATCCTGGGCGTCGAGGGGGCGCGGCGACAGGCGGTGATGCTGGCCGAGCAGGCAGTGGAACATCTTGATTTATTCGGAAAAAAGGCCGACCTTCTAAGGGATATAGCCCGGTATGTGGTCGATCGCCGCGGCTAAGAGGAGCGAACGTTGAAAACCGGACATACACCTCTCCTGGATACGGTGGTGACGCCCGCCGACACCCGGACGTTCAGCCACGACCAGTTGAAACAGCTCGCCGACGAGCTTCGCAGCGAAACCGTCGACGCGGTCTCGGTCACTGGCGGACATCTGGGTGCCAGCCTTGGTGTGGTGGAACTCACCGTTGCCATACATCATGTGTTCAACACGCCCGATGACCGGCTCATCTGGGACGTAGGTCACCAGTCCTATCCGCACAAGATTTTGACCGGCCGGCGCGACCGGATTCGCACGCTGCGTCAGCCCGGCGGGCTCTACGGTTTTACCAAGCGCGCCGAAAGCGAATACGATCCCTTCGGCACGGCGCACAGTTCCACATCCATTTCGGCCGGGTTCGGCATGGCGGTGGCGCGCGATCTTCTCGGCAAGACCAACAACGTTATCAGCGTCATCGGCGATGGGGCGATGAGCGCGGGCATGGCCTATGAGGCGATGAACAATGCGGGCGATTCCGATTCGCGTCTCGTTGTCATCCTCAATGACAATGACATGTCCATCGCGCCGCCGGTCGGCGCAATGAGCGCCTATCTTTCGCGCCTGATTTCGTCAAAGCCCTATCGTTCGATCCGTCACGCGGCCAAGGAAGTCGCCAAGCGCTTCCCCCGCCCGCTGGAAAAAGCGGTCGAGCGGGTCGAGGAATATGCGCGCGGCATGGTGACCGGCGGCACGCTGTTCGAGGAGCTGGGTTTCTTTTACGTCGGGCCACTCGATGGCCATAATCTCGATCACCTTCTGCCGGTCCTGAGAAATGTCAGGGATTCCAAAGAGAAAGGCCCGGTCCTGGTCCATGTGGTGACGCAAAAGGGCAAGGGCTACGGGCCGGCCGAGGAATCGGCCGACAAGTATCACGGCGTCAGCAAGTTCGACGTGGTCACGGGCAAGCAGCAGAAGGCCAAGGCCAACGCGCCGGCCTACACGAAGGTGTTCGCCCAGTCTCTCATCAAGGAGGCGGAAAAAGACGAGAAGATCGTTGCGATCACGGCCGCGATGCCCTCGGGCACCGGCCTCGATCAGTTTGGCAAGGCTTTTCCGGATCGCACCTTCGACGTCGGCATCGCCGAGCAGCACGCGGTAACCTTCGCCGGCGGCCTGGCCACGGAAGGCATGAAGCCTTTTGCAGCAATCTACTCGACGTTCCTGCAGCGCGCCTACGATCAGGTCGTGCATGATATCGCCCTTCAAAGCCTGCCGGTGCGTTTCGCCATCGACCGGGCCGGGCTGGTGGGCGCCGACGGTCCCACCCATGCGGGCTCATACGACATCGCCTATCTGGGTTGCCTGCCGAACTTCGTTCTGATGGCCGCCAGTGACGAGGCGGAGCTCGTGCATATGGTGGCGACGGCGGCGGCCATCGACGACCGGCCGTCCGCCCTGCGTTATCCGCGCGGCGAGGGGATCGGCATTGAGTTGCCGGAATTCGGCGTGCCACTCGAAATCGGCAAGGGGCGGCTCGTGCGCGAGGGCAGCAAGGTGGCGATCCTGTCCTACGGCGCGCGGCTTCAGGAGGCGCTCGTGGCGGCGGAAGAGCTTGGCGCGAAGGGATTGTCCACCACGGTGGCCGATGCCCGTTTCACCAAGCCGCTCGACGAGGATCTGGTGCGCCGGCTGGCGCGCGAGCACGAAGTGCTGATCACGATCGAGGAGGGCGCCATCGGCGGGTTCGCGAGCCACGTCATGCAATTCCTGGCCTTGAACGGCGAGCTTGACCATGGCCTCAAGTTCCGTCCCATGACGCTTCCCGACAGGTTCATCAATCACGGCAAGCCCGATGGCATGTACGAAGATGCCGGGCTCAGGGCGCCCAACATCGTGTGCACTGCTCTGGCGGCGCTCGGTCGCGAGGCCGAAGTTGAAAGCCTGCTGAAGGCGGCGGCCGCGAAGTAGCCGGCGCGCCCTCGCCGTCATGGCGACAAGAAAGACGCCTTCCTCCAGACAACGGCCCCCGGACGGGGGCCGTTCGCGTTCGGGCGCTCATAAGCCCCGGAAAACACGTCTGGACGAGTTGCTGGTCGCTCGCGGCCTCGCACCCAGCCGGGCCAAGGCGCAGGCGCTCATCCGCGCGGGACAGGTGTTTGCCGGGACGGTCCGCCTCGACAAGCCGGGACATGGCGTGGGCGAGGACCTCGACCTGGAAGTCCGGGCGGCGCTCCCCTATGTCTCGCGCGGTGGGCTCAAGCTGGCCCACGCGATCGATCATTTCGGGTTCGACGCGAGCGGGCGCACGGCTCTCGACATTGGCGCCTCGACGGGCGGTTTCAGCGATGTCCTGCTGCAAAACGGGGCGCGACGGGTTTATGCGGTGGATGTCGGGCGGGGTCAACTCGACTGGGGTCTGCGCAACGATCCGCGCGTCATAGTGCTCGAAGGAGTGAACGCGCGCTATTTAAGCCGTCGGGAAGTCCCCGAGCCCATCGAGGCGCTCGTCTGCGACGCCAGCTTCATCGGCCTGAAAACAGTCTTGCCCGCAGCGCTCGACCTGGTCACGCCGGGTGGCTGGCTGGTGGCGCTGATCAAGCCCCAATTCGAGGTCGGCCGAGACAAGGTGGGCAAGAAGGGCGTGGTCCGTGACCCCGAATTGCACCGTTCGGTCTGTACCGATATCGAGGCCTGGCTGGCGGCCCGGCCTGGCTGGGCGGTCAGGGGGGTGACCGAAAGCCCCGTCACGGGGCCGGAAGGCAATCGCGAGTTCCTGATTGGCGCCGAGCGGGTGGGCTAGCGGCACTGCGCCTTGTGGCGCAGCCAGTGATCCGCCAGCACCACGGCCAACATCGCTTCCGCCACCGGGACGGCGCGGATGCCGACGCACGGGTCATGCCGGCCCTTCGTGCTGACATCGACATTCCGCCCGTCGCGGGTGACCGACTGCTTCGGATGCAGGATCGAGCTGGTCGGCTTGACCGCGAACCGCGCCACGAGGTCCTGGCCGGTGGATATACCGCCCAGAACTCCGCCCGCGTGATTGGTGCGGAACGTTACCTTCCCCCGCCGGCCGCGCATTTCGTCGGCATTTTCCTCGCCCGAGAGCAGCGCCGCCCCGAAGCCGTTGCCGATCTCCACGCCCTTGACGGCGTTCAGGCTCATCAGTGCCTTTGCGATATCGGCATCGAGCTTGTCGTAGACCGGTTCGCCCAGGCCGGGAATCATGCCGCTGACCCGGACTTCAATCACGGCGCCCGCGCTCGAACCCGCCTTGCGTACGCGCTCCAGATGTTTTTCCCAGACGGGAACGATATCGGCGTCCGGAGACCAGAAAGGGTTCTTGTTTACCTGTGCCCAATCCCAGTTGGCCGGCTCGATTCGGTGCTTGCCGATCTGGACGAGGGCCGCCCGGATTTTCAGCTTCGTGCCCAGCGCATCGCCGAGAACCTTGCGCGCGATCGCGCCGGCGGCGACGCGCATCGCGGTCTCCCTGGCCGAACTGCGCCCGCCGCCCCGGTAATCCCGGATTCCGTACTTGGCATCGTAAGTGTAATCGGCGTGGCCCGGTCGGAAGCGGTCCTTGATATCGCCGTAGTCCCGTGAGCGCTGGTCCGTATTCTCGATCAGCAGGCTGACGGGTGTGCCGGTGGTCTGTCCTTCGAAAACGCCGGACAGGATTTTTACCCGGTCCGGCTCCTGCCGCTGGGTGGTGAATTTGCTTTGTCCCGGCCGGCGCTTGTCGAGCCAGACCTGGATGTCTTTTTCGCTTAACGAAAGCCGGGGCGGGACGCCATCAACGACGCAGCCGATCGCCTCCCCGTGGCTTTCGCCCCAGGTGGTGAAGCGGAAAAGCTGGCCGAATGTGTTGCCGGGCATGGCCGCGCCTTTCTAAACCACCGAAATGTCGGGGGCGTCCGTGCGCTTCATACCGACAATGTTGTAGCCGCAATCGACGTGGTGGATTTCGCCGGTAACGCCCGAGGACAAGTCACTCACGAGATACAGGGCGCTGCCGCCCACCTCGTCGATCGAGACATTGCGCCGCAGGGGTGAGTTGTATTCGTTCCACTTCAGGATATAGCGAAAATCACCGATGCCCGAAGCCGCCAGGGTCTTGATCGGACCGGCAGAGATCGCGTTTACGCGGACCGCGCGATCGCCGAGATCCATGGCCAGATACTTGACGCTGGCCTCGAGTGCCGCCTTGGCCACGCCCATCACATTGTAATGCGGCATGACCCGTTCGGCGCCGAAATAGGTCAGCGTGACCATGCTGCCGCCGTCCCGCATGAGCGGCGCGGCGCGCCGGCAGCAGGCGGTGAACGAATAACACGAGATATCCATCGTCTGGCGGAAGTTCTCTCGCGTGGTATCGAGATAACCGCCCTTCAGTTCTTCCTTGTCGGAAAATGCGACTGCATGAACCAGGAAATCGAGTTTGCCCCATTCCTTTTCGACCGTGGCAAAGAGCTGGTCGAGGCTGGTCTCGTCGCCGACATCGCAGGGCAGCACCAGACTGGCGCCGAGCTGTTCCGCCAAGGGGCGGACGCGTTTTTCGAGCGCCGCATTCTGAAACGTCACGGCCAGATCGGCGCCCGCTTCCGCGATGGCCTTTGCAATGCCCCAGGCGATAGAGCGATCATTTGCTATGCCCAGGATGAGGCCCTTGCGGCCCGCCATGATTCCGCGTCCGTCGCTCATGTCGTCCCCGATTTTCCCCTGTCTGAGAGCCCGACCGGCCCTGTTGGATGGATTGCGCGGCATCCTACACGAAAGCTGCGGGGGCGGAACCCCCTGACCGGCCTCCGGCATGATTGCGGCATTTTGCCTAAATCGTTTATAAACAAGAAAATTTTGGAAGCCTGGCCAGGGGAGACAAGCCGATGCATGAGCGGTGGAAAGAGCGCCTGAGGGACGGGCTGTCCTTCCCCGCCTTCGTCCTGCGGCGGTTCGGGCAGGATGACTGCCTGCGCGTCGCCGCCTCTCTCAGCTACACGTCGCTGCTTGCCCTGGTGCCGCTCCTGACAATTGCGTTCGCCATCTTTTCGGCCTTTCCCGTCTTCGAGGAGGTCGAGGCGCAGGTCCGCACCGAGATCCTGGGCGTTCTGGTTCCCCATGCGGGGGCCAATATCGATTCCCACGTTGCCGCTTTCATCGACAACACCCGCAAGCTGACCGGGGTCGGCATCGCTGCTTTGGGCGTCACGGCCCTCTTGTTGTTCGTAACGATCGAGAACGCCTTCAATCGAATTTGGCGGGTCAAGCGCCCCCGGGGGATCCTGTTCCGGCTCACCACTTTCTGGGCAATCCTGACTCTGGCGCCGCTTCTGATCGGAGCCAGCCTGTCACTGAATGGCCAGTTGCAGGAAGCGGCCAGTGTCCTGGGCGCGGACCAGGTCGCCACGGCGGCGGGCCTCGGGCCACAGGGTGTATTGCGCCAGCTTATCCCGCTCGCTCTTCAGATAGCCGCCTTCAGCGTCATTTTCATTCTGCTCCCCAATCGGCGTGTGACTGCGCTGCACGCGGTCTCGGGCGCGGTGGTGGCGGCAGTATTTTTCCAGCTTCTCAAGTTCGGGTTCGGCCAGTATGTCCGCGGCGCCTCTTACGAAACCGTGTACGGCGCGCTGGCGACCCTGCCCCTGTTCCTGATCTGGATGTATCTGTCCTGGGCGGTGGTGTTGCTTGGTGCCGTGGTCACCGCCTCGGTGCCGGAATGGCGGATCGAGAAATATGCCGGCCGCGATATCTCGGGGCGTTATGCCGACAGGCTCGAGCGGACTCTCGCCGTGCTGGGAGCCTTGCGTCAGGCGCACCGGGCCGGCCGGCAGATCCGGGTGCCGGGTGTGGCGGCGGCCTCCGGCCTCAAGCGGGGGGTGGCGGAACGGACGCTTGAGACCCTGCAGGAAATCGACTGGGCGCGCGGCTTTTCGGCGGGCGCCTGGATGCTGGCCCGCGACCTGGGCGACGTCACGTTGAACGATCTTTGCGTCGCACTCGGCATGGGCATCCCCGAGGACAGTTTCCACCCCTTCCAGTCTCGCCAGGCCGAGCTCGACGCCTGGCGCCAGACCCTGCATCCGGTCCTCGATCAGGCGCGGCGCTCACAGCAGGAAACCCTGGGCATGAGCGTGGCCGAACTCCTCGATCGGCAGGCGAAGGACCGGACGGCCGGGGAAGAGGCGGCCCAGTAACGGCCGGGTTCAGGGCCGCCGCCCATGTTTTGCCAACCTCTCAAATGAGAGTGGGGGTCAGCTGACGATCTCCCAGCTCCCGTCGGGCTGCCGGCAGGCAGTGCCATACGCATTCTGGGTTTCGCCGCCAATCGTAACGGTCTGCTGAAATTCGCGGCAATAACGGCCGTCGTCGGTCCGATAGGTTTCGGTCGGCGTGACCGATCCGGAATGACCCGTGTCGGGGTTCGACCAGGTGCTCGACGCGCCGGTCCGGTTGGTCTCGAGGGCCGTCTGAGTCGCTCGCGCCGCTTTCTGGCGGTCAACCTCGTCCATGGTCTTGCCGATTTCGCTGCCGATCAGGGCGCCCAGCAGTGTGCCCGCGGCGGCGGCCGCGATCTTGCCGCTGCCGCCCCCGATCTGGGAGCCGGCCCACCCGCCGGCAGCGCCGCCGAGGACCGTGCCGAGGGTTTGTTTTTCCGAGCCGCGCTGGCAGGCGCCAAGGGCCGTGAGGGAGACGAGAACGACGCCGATCGTGGCGATTTTGGAAAGGCGGTTCATGGCTTTTGTTCCTCTTCGATGTGGGATCCTGGGGATACCGCGAACGCGAGGCGGTGGGCGGCCGGGCGTGGCGGCGGCGCTTTGCGTGCCTGAAGGAATCTGCTCAGGGCTTAATAACGGCTCTGGTCTCCTCTTCCGTCTATCGGGTAGAAAAAGAGGCGAAAGACAGGTCAGCCGGATTATGGGGGGCCGCCCCGAATTCTCCTGACAATCAGGGTCAGCGGCAAATTTGACCAAATCAAGGTAGGCTCGTGTCAATTTCGAGGTAGTCACCGGAATATCATGTCTATTCCCATGGACGCTAATCCCGTTGAACTCAGCAAGGCCTGGCTCGCTGAGGCCAGGACGGCCGAGCCCTATAATTACGATGCGGCGGCCCTGGCCACGGCCGATCAGGCGGGCAACCCGTCGGTGCGGATGGTGCTGCTCAAAGGCCTCGATGAGCGCGGCTTCGTCTTTTACACCAACAGCGAAAGCCGCAAGGGGCGCGAGCTGGCGGCGCGCCCGCGGGCTTCCCTGTGCTTTTACTGGAAAGCGCTGAAGCGCCAGATCCGCATCGAGGGCACGGTTGAAGTGGTCAGCGACCGCGAGGCGGACGCTTATTTCCAAAGCCGTCATCCCGACTCGCAGCTGGGTGCCTGGGCATCGGACCAGTCCCGCATACTGGAGAGCCGTGCCGCACTCGATGCGCGCATGGCGGACGTCAGAGACAGATTCAAAGCTGAAACGCAATCGGACCGGGTGCCCCGGCCACCTTACTGGTGGGGCTATCGCATTCGGCCGGAAAGAGTGGAGTTCTGGGTGGAAGGCCCATCCCGCCTTCATGATCGCGTCCTCTATACGGCCGAGGGCGATCCCGATCCGGCCGGCGCGACCCCGGTGGGCGGCTGGCTCAGCGAGCGGCTTTATCCATGACCGATCTGGCCGACGATGCCGGGCCAGGCGATCCCCGCGCCGGCGAGCGGCTGTTGCGCCGGGCCACCTATCTGGCGGTCGGCGTCGCGCTGCTCCTGGCCGCGGTCAAGGCGGTCGCCTGGTTCCTGACCGGGTCGGTCAGCCTGCTGTCGTCCTTCATCGACAGTCTGCTCGACGCGGTGGCTTCGGCCGTGAACCTGATTGCCGTGCGTGAGGCGCTGCGGCCGGCCACCGCCGCCTACCGTTTCGGCCGCGGCAAGCTTGAGCCGATGGCCGGTCTGTTTCAGGCGGCCTTTATCAGCGGCTCCGCCTTGCTTCTTTTCTCGGAAGCGATCGAACGCCTGGTGGAGCCTGAACCGATACGGGCCGGCGGCTTCGGGATCGCCGTCATGTTGTTTTCAATCGTGGCAACGGTTGCGCTGGTATGGTTTCAGCGCCACGTGGTCCGCCGGACAAAATCGCTCGCGATCAGCGCCGATTCTCTCCACTACACAGGGGACTTGCTGGCCAATTCGGCGGTCATCATCGCCATTCTGCTGACCACCCAGCTGGGCTGGCATATGGCCGATCCGATTTTCGGACTCGGGATTGCCGGCTACATTCTCTACAATGCGTGGCGGATCGCGGTGCGCGCCTTCCAGATGCTCCTCGATCGTGAGCTCGACGAGGCGGATCGCGATAAAATACGCGCCATCGCCATGTCCCATCCCGAAGTAATGGCTCTGCACGACCTGCGAACCCGCGCCGCCGGCCCCGACGTGTTTATTCAGTTTCATCTGGAAATGCCGCCCGACCTGCGCCTGATCAGGGCACATGACATCGCCGATCGGGTGGAGCGAGAGATCTTGCGCGAGTTCCCCAACGCCGAAGTCATCATTCACGAGGATCCGGCAGGTATATTCGAGCCGCATCAGTCCTTTCTGCGCGACCGCCGGCGCTAGACCGGCCGAGGAGGACCCATGACCACATCCCCCGATCAGCCGGCGCCGGCCCGGAACGCGCCCGGCGTTCAGACCATCGTGCTCACGGGCGCCAGCCGCGGTATCGGCCATGCCACGGTCAAGCGGTTCAGCCGTCAGGGCTGGCGTATCATCACCTGCAGTCGTGACGCGGTTCCACCCGAATGCAAGATGGACCCGAACTGGGCGCATCATATCTCGGCCGATCTTTCCGAAGAGGCGGGGATCGAGACTTTTCTCGCGGAGGTGGGCGAGCACCTGGCCGGCGCGCCGCTGCATGCGCTGGTCAATAATGCCGCCGTCTCGCCCAAGACCCCGTATCAGGAAAGGCTCGGTTGCCTGAACGGTGATATTGCGGAATGGCGGCGAGTGTTCGAGCTGAATTTCTTCACGCCTCTCATTCTGGCGCGGCGCCTGGCCAAGCCGCTTAGGGAGGGCAAGGGTGTGATCGTCAATATCACCTCGATCGCGGGACATGCGATCCACCCGTTCGCGGGATCGGCTTACAGCGTATCCAAGGCTGCCTTGTCCGCGCTTACGCGCGAACTCGCGGTCGAGATGGCGGAGCTGGGCGTGCGGGTCAACGCGGTGGCGCCGGGCGAAATCGAAACGGAGATGCTGTCGCCCGAAACGGAGGTCCTGATCCCGCGAATTCCGATGCATCGGCTGGGGACGCCGGAAGACGTGGCAGGGACGGTCTATTATCTGTGTTCGGCCGATGCCGGCTATGTCACGGGTTCGGAGATTTTTGTCACCGGCGGCCAGCACCTGTACTGAGGGATGTCCCGGCGCGCTACTGCCCGCCCTTGCGCCGGGCGGCTTCGCAAAGCCAGGCCAGTCGTGCTTCGGCGAAGGCGATTTCGTGATCCAGCCAGGCACCCAGATGGCCGCCGTCGCCGGCATCGCAAGCGCGCAGATCGGACAGTCGGGCGACCTCGCCCTCGTAAGCCTCTGCCATCAGATCGAACTGTGCCGCCTGCTCTCCGTCCGGCAGCAGGTGAAGGAATCTGATCTTGAGTCCCATGACGAGCTTGTTGAGGTCGTTAGCGAGCGGGCGCACGTTCGACCCGAGCAGGCGTATCAGCTCGACCCGCCCGTCGGCCGTGAGCTCCAGCGGCGCATCTGCCGACTCGTCCCTGGCCGCGACGAAACCCTCGTATTTGAGAAGCTCGATGGACGTGCCCAGCAGTTCGAGCGATGGCCCCATTACGCGGCTGATGAAATAGCGCACTTCGGCCGCGAGCTCGGCGTAGCTGCGGGGCCCCTGCGTCAGCATGCCAAGCGCTGCCAGCCGGATGGCTTCCGTCGGTATGAGCGTATTGTCACGAAGCATTGTCTGTTTGCTCCCGAGTGGCTACGCCGCTTTTTCGATCCTGAGCCGTGTCCAGACGTGCTGCAGCGCGTCCACCAGCTCGTCCATCATGTCGTCGGTGTGAAGCGGGCTCGGCGTAAACCGAAGCCGCTCGGTGCCGCGTGGCACCGTCGGATAATTGATTGGTTGCACATAGATGCCATGATCGGACAGCAACTCGTCGCTGGCCTGCTTGCAGAGCCGCGCGTCACACACCATCACCGGCACGATATGGCTGGCCGACGGCAGCACCGGAATTCCGGCGCCCGCCAGCCGGTCCTTCAGCATCTGCGCCCGCTCCTGATGGTGCTGGCGCAATTCATCGTGAGCCTTGAGATGGCGAACGGCGGCGAGCGCGCCGGCCGCGATGCCGGGCGGCAGGGCTGTGGTGAAGATGAAGCCTGACGCATAGCTTCGCACAAAATCCACCAGGCTGGCGGAGGCCGCGATATAGCCGCCGATCACCCCGAAGGCCTTGGCCAGCGTCCCCTGAATGATGTCGATCTCGTCCGCCAGGCCGTCGCGCTCGGCAATGCCACCACCCTGGGGCCCGTAAAGCCCGACCGCGTGCACTTCGTCCAGATAGGTCAGCGCGTTATAGGTCTTTGCCAACTCGATGAGGTCGCCGATCGGGGCGATGTCGCCATCCATCGAATAGACAGATTCGAAAGCGATGATCTTGGGACGGTCCGGATCCGCCGTCGCCAGCAACTCGCGCAGATGCGTTACGTCGTTGTGGCGAAAGACCCTTTTTTCGGCCCGGCTATAGCGCACGCCGTGGATCATGGAGGCGTGGTTGCACTCGTCTGAAAAAAGGATGCAGTCGGGCAGCAGGCCGCCCAGCGTGCTCAATGTCGCTTCGTTCGCCATGTAGCCGGAATTGAACAGGAGCGCGGCTTCCTTGTTGTGCAGCGAGGACAACTCCTCCTCGAGCAGCACATGGTAATGGTTGGTGCCGGCGATATTGCGCGTGCCGCCGGCGCCGGCGCCGGCGCGGTCGATGGCTTCCTTCATCGCCGTCAGCACGACCGGATGCTGGCCCATGCCGAGATAGTCGTTGGAGCACCACACCCGGATCGGGCGGGTCGCGTCACGGTGGTGATTGACAGCCTTCGGGAAGTGGCCGGCCTGGCGTTCGATATCGGCAAAGACGCGGTAACGGCCCTCGCGCTTCAGTGCGTCGATCTTTTCGGCGAAAAACGCCTCATAATCCATCATCGATTCGTCCGACCCGTCCGTTTCGTGCCCGCGGCCGTGATTCCAGGCTGCCCCAGCCCCGAAACCCGGCGGAAATCCATGGCCCGATCCATGGACGGTTTCCCGATTGGCCTAGAGCCTAACTTATAAGGCCAAGGCGCCCCGGTTCCAATGTTTTGACGCAACAGGGCAAAGATTTGCTTAATTCGGCCAGGTTGTGTCCCGCTGCGCCCCGATTTTGCCGCGTTGGGCCGGCTTTTTTGCCTATTTTGCGCCCATATCGTCGAGACCTTGCGTGAGCCGGTCGAAAAGCGCGTCAATTTGTCCCGGCTCGATGATGAGTGGCGGACAGATGGCCAGAACGTCGCCAATGGCCCGAACGATGACCCCGCGCGCCTGTGCGGCCGCTGCCGCCTGGAGGCCCGTCAACGCCTTGGGATCAAAGGGTGTCTTGCCGGCCTTGTCGGCCACCAGCTCCACCGCGCCGATCAGCCCGACCCCGCGCGCCTCGCCCACGAGCGGATGATCGCCGAGGGCCCGCAAGCGGGCCTGGAAATGCGGGATGATGTCGCGCACATGGGACAGGGTGTCCCGCTCCTCGTAAATTTTCAGGGTTTCCAGTGCCACTGCGGCGGAAAGCGGGTGGGCGGAATAGGTGAAGCCATGACCAAACACGCCGATTTTCCCGCTTTGCTCGACCAGGATATCGAAAATGTCCTCGGTAATGGCGAGGGCCGAGATCGGCGCGTAGCCGGACGACAACGCCTTGGCCATGGTGATCATGTCGGGGCGAATATCGTAAGTCTCGAAGCCGAACTTGTTGCCTGTCCGGCCAAAGCCGCAGATCACCTCGTCGCAGACGAAAAGCACATCGTGCTTGCGCAACACTTTCTGCACTTTGTCGAAATAGGTTCTGGGTGGGACGATCACGCCGCCCGCCCCCATGACCGGCTCGGCAAAAAAGGCCGCGACGGTCTCGGGGCCCTCGGCCTCGATCAGCTTGTCCAGGTTTTCCGCCAGCCGCGTCGCGAAGGCCTCCTCGTCCTCGCCTGTCTCGGCGAAACGGTAATGGTGCGGGCAGTCGGTATGCAGGATGTTGGCGATGGGCACGTCGAAATCGCGCTGTATGGGCGCCAGCGCCGTCAGGCTGGAACTGGCCACGGTGACCCCGTGATAGGCCCGCTGGCGCGAAATGATCTTCTTTTTTTCCGGGTGGCCCCGGCCGTTGTTGTAGTACCAGGCGAGCTTGATCGCCGTGTCCACGGCCTCGGATCCCGAATTGGCGAAAAAGACCTTCGACATGTCGGCCGGGATATAGTCGATGAGCTTTTCGGCCAGCTCGATCCCGACATCATGCGCCTTGCTGCCGAAATTATGGTAGTAGGGCAGGGTCTCGAGCTGGCGCGTGGCGGCGGCCACCAGCCGGGGTTCGTTAAAGCCGAGTGACGTGCACCACAATCCGGCAAGCCCTTCGATATAGGCCTTGCCGTCTTCGTCGAAAACCTCGACCCCGTTGCCTCGGACAACGATGAACGGCCCTTTTTCGAGGTGCATTTTCAGGTTCGTCTGCGGATGCAGCAGGTTGCGCAGATCGCGGCTGGCGAGAGAATTTCCGGGTTGGGTCATGGTGCACCTTGGTTGCTCAACTTTATCAAAATCCCTCGAGACGTTAGGCCGGGGCGGAGGCCTGCGCCAGCGCTGACATCAAGTGTCAACTCCCCCAAATTGGACACAGGTTTTCCCCCGTTTTTTCCACAAGAATCTGGCCGCCACGGCAGGCCCCGGCCTTGTTTGAGCCATATTCGTCCGTAGGATTAGTCTCCTGCCAGACACGCTTGCGAATGGTCGGCGAGGGCACGGGACAGGGCGATGACAGAATCCGAGATCGATATCGAACGGGCCATGCACGACGCCGAATACCGGCGCCGGATCCTGCCCCAACTCGGCGCCGAGTCGGCGGCCGTCGCGAAAGCGGCCCCGCAACCGCAAGACCGCTGCGCCGGCTCACCGGCCCACGACGCAAAGGGACCGCCGCGCGACTAGGCAGCGCTGTCTTTGTGGCGCGTCCGGGCTCATCCGGCCCGCTGGCGTCAGTCCCGGCCATAGGTGTCATCGAGACGCTCGATATCGTCCTCCCCGAGATAGCCGCCCGATTGGACCTCGATCAGCTTCAGCGGCACCTTGCCCCGGTTTTCGAGCCGATGGACGGTGCCGATCGGGATGAAGGTCGATTGATTCTCGAACACTTCGAATTCTTTCTCGCCATTGGTGACATAGGCCGTGCCTGCCACTACCACCCAATGCTCGGCGCGGTGCATGTGGCGCTGCAGGCTGAGCTTGGCGCCGGGCTTGACCATGATCTGTTTGACCTGAAAACGGGGCCCGTCGTCGATCCCCTGATAGTACCCCCAGGGTCGGTAAACCCGCGTATGGAAGGAGGCCTCCGGCCGGCCTGACCTGCGGAGGTCCTCGACCAGTTGTTTGACATCCTGGGCATGATCCTTGTGGGCGACCAGCGTGACATCATCGGTAGAGACGATAACAAGATCACGGACGCCCAGCGCCGCCACCAGCCGCTTGTCCGAGCGGACATAGCTGTCGTGCACATCCCTCAATTGCACATCGCCGAGCACCGTGTTGCCGGCGCTGTCCGTTTCCGCGATCTCGGCGAGCGCGGTCCAGGATCCGACATCGCTCCACCCCAGCTCCACCGGCAGGACAGCCGCCCGGTCGGTGCGTTCCATCACCGCGTGATCGATGGCAAGGCCCGGAATCCGGCTGAATGCGTCTTCGTCCAGGCGGAGGAAGTCGAGATCCTGGCGCCGCGCCGCGAACGCGTCCTGTGCACCGGCAAGGATTGCGGGCTCGAACCGCTCAAGCTCCTCGAGGTAACGTCCGGCGTCAAAGAGGAACATGCCGCTGTTCCAGCTCCAGTCGCCCTCGGCGAGATAGGACTCGGCCGTGGCCTGGTCGGGCTTCTCGCGAAATACCGCCACACGCCGGCAGCCCGGTGCCGCCGCCAGTTCCTCGCCCGCCCGAATATAGCCATATCCTGTTTCCGCCCTGTCGGGCGCGATGCCAAACGTAACCAGCGCGCCGGTTTCGGCCGCGCGCGCCGCCGTTTCGATAGCCCCGAGAAAGGCCTCCTCCTGGCGGATGATATGGTCCGAGGGCAGGACAAGGAGCATCGCGTCATCCGCCGTTTCACGCGCGAAAAGCGCGGCAACGGCGATCGCGGGCGCAGTGTTGCGGCCGACGGGCTCAAGGATGATCGCCTCGGGTGTGATGTCCACCTGACGCAGTTGCTCGGCCACGATGAAACGATGCTCGTCATTGCAGATGACAAGCGGGCGGGAGAAAAGCCGGGCGTCCGACACCCTGAGGCCGGTGTCCTGCAACAGGCTCCGGTCGGAGACGAGGGGCAGAAGCTGCTTGGGGTAATGGGCGCGCGACAATGGCCAGAGCCGGCTGCCCGATCCTCCCGACAGGATTACCGGAATAATCGGCGCCACGATCTTTTCCCCCTCTTGTTCTTGTTGCGGGCGGCGGCCGGGCCCGGACTTTCCGGCGGGTCTGCTAACGTCGGCGCAGAAAGTGCCGCCCGGCCCCGCTTTTCACGAAGCGCCCCCCGATACCGGAACGCGGATCCAGGGCATCCTGTAACCCGTCGCCCAGGAAATTGAAAGCGATCACGGTCACAAAGATAAAGAGGCCGGGATAAACGGCAAGGGGCGGCGCGCTCCAGATCAGGTCCTGGGCGCTGGTGAGCATGTTGCCCCAGCTCGCCAGCGGCGGCTGGATGCCCAGGCCGAGGAAGCTGAGGATCGATTCGAACAGGATCACGTTACCGATGGAGAGGGTGGTGGCCACGATGATCGGCGAGGCCACATTGGGCAGGATGTGGCGAAACATGAGCCGTAAATCGGAGGCCCCCTGGATACGGGCGGCGAGAACGAACTCGCGTTCACGCAGGCTGAGTGCCGCGGCCCGCACCAGCCGGGCCACCGTGGTCCAGCCCACGAGCGAAATAATCACGACCAGGCGATAGATTCCCGCCGCGGGCGACTGGGCAAACTCTTCGGTGAGCCCCAGCTTGGTCAGGTCGATCGCGGCCAGCACGATGAGGAGCGGCAGGAGCGGCAGGGCGATGACGCCATCGGTGAGGCGCATCAGGAAGGCGTCCACGCGCCCCCCGTAATACCCGGCCCAGAGGCCGATGACTGTCCCGAGAACGGCGGCGGCAAGCGCGGCGACGAGCCCGACGACGAGCGAAATCTGGCCGCCATACAGAAGCCGGACGAATACGTCTCGGCCCAGCTCGTCCGTGCCGAGGGGGTGCGCCAGGGACGGTCCCTCGAGCCGGGCGTAGAGGTCGACGCGCGCCACATCGAGCCCCATCAGCACTTCGAGGACCGGCGCCAGGGCGGCCAGGGCGCTGAGGACGACGAGAACGGCCAGGCTCGCAAGCGCCAGTTTGTGGCGGCGGAAACGCATCCAGAAAATGGCGCGACCGGACAGCCCGGCGCCTGTCAGACCAGGGCTGGTTTCGCGCGCGCTCACGGCTGGCCTCCGGGGCCGGTCAGGGATATGCGTGGATCCAGCCAGGCATAGACCAGATCGGCGATAAAATTGGCGGCAAGGGTGAGAAATGTGGCGAAGAGAAGTGCTGTCAGTGCGAGGTTGTAATCATTGCCGAGGATCGAATCGAAAATCAGCTTGCCCATGCCGGGATAGGCAAAGATCGTCTCGGTGATGAGCGCCCCCGAAAACAGTGTGCCGAAACTCAGCGCGATGACGGTAACTACCGGAATCATGGCATTGCGGAGCGCGTGCACCCAAATCACACGCCGCGCCGGGACCCCCTTCGCTCGCGCGGCACGAATGAAGTCCTGGCGCAGCACCTCCATCATGCTGGCACGCACGAACCGCGTGTAACTTCCGACATGCGCAAGAGTCAGCGTCGCCACCGGCAGGACGAGGTACCTGACTTCGGACCATAAGCCCGGGCTGCCCGGTGGCGGGGTCCCGCCCGCCGGCAATACGCCAAGCCAGACCGAGAAACAGATGATCATCAGCAAGGCCAGCCAGAAGGCGGGGACGGAAATGCCGGCGAAACAGAACAGGTTGATCGCGTAGTCCAGTTTGGAATACGGCCGGGTCGCGGCCCACACGCCAAGGGGAATGGCCATAGCGACAGAGAACGCGAAACTCAGCCCCATCAGCTTGAGGCTGGCCCACAAATAGGGCGGCAGCACCTCGAGCACCGGCAAGGCCTGCAGGCGCGAATAGCCGAGGTCGCCCGAGAGCGCCGCCGTGGCCCAGTTCAGATAGCGTTGCCAGAGCGGCTGATCGAGCCCGTAAAGCGCTCGCAGGCGCGCAGCATCGGCCGAAGTCAGGTTGGGATCGGAATTGATCATCACGTCAATGGGGTCACCCGGCATCAGGCCAATCAGCGTGTAGATCGCCCAGGACATGAGGACGAGCACGATTGCCATCTCGACGAACCGGCGGAGCGCGTAGCCCGTCATGCCGGGTCCTCCGCGATGGCAAGGCGTGGCACCGCACTCAGAAGGCGGCGCGTGTAGGCGTGCGCCGGGCTGCTGAAGAGCGTGTCTTTTGGTGCCTGCTCCACGATCCGGCCGTCCTTCATGACCGCGACCCGGTGCGCGATGCGGTCGACCACGGCCAGGTCATGGGTGATGAAGAGATAGGCGAGGCCGTAGGTCTCCCGGAGCCGGATCAGGAGCGACAGGATTTGCGCCTGCACTGTCACGTCGAGCGCCGAGACCGCCTCGTCGCAAATGACAAGCCTGGGGCCGATCGCCAGTGCCCGGGCGATGGCGATCCGCTGGCGCTGGCCACCCGAAAACTCGTGCGGAAAACGATCGGTCATCTCGGGCGTCAGCCCCACCTGGGCGAGGACCTCCGCGACCCGCGCGCGCCGAGTTTGGCGTGAGCCGATCCGGTGAATATCGAGCGGCTCCGCCACGAGCGCGCCGATATTCATACGCGGGTCGAGCGAGCCGTACGGGTCCTGAAACACCATCTGCACCTCACGCCCGTATCGCCGCGCCGCCTCGCGGTTCTGGCCGACGGGCGTGCCGGCAAACGATATGTCCCCCGAATCGGGCCGGTATAGCCCGGCTGCGAGCCGTGCCAGCGTCGTCTTGCCCGAGCCGCTTTCGCCCACCAGCGCGAGCGTCTCACCTGCCGCCACGGTGAGCGGTCCGGTATCCGTCAGGTCCACAGCCGGGTTGCGGGTGCCGCGATAGCGAAAAATGACATCCTCTATGATCAGCAGCGGGGGCGTCGCCGCCTGGCGGCTCTTTTCGCCATGGCTTCCGATCCGGGGACGGGAGGCCAGAAGGGTCTTCGTGTAGTCGGCCTCGGGCTCGCGCAGGACGTGTTGCGCCGGGCCATGTTCCACCCTGGCGCCGTCACGCATGACCAGAATCTCGTCGGCCACCTCCGCCACGACCGCGAGATCGTGACTGATGAAGATCATCGCCATGCCGGTTTCGGCTTGAAGCTCCTTCAGCAGGGCAAGGATCTGGGCCTGCACCGTCACGTCGAGCGCAGTGGTGGGCTCGTCCGCGATGAGGAGATCGGGCCGCGCCGCTACGGCCATCGCGATCATCAGCCGCTGGCGCTGCCCGCCCGAGAAATGATGTGGAAAGTCACCGCATCGCTGGTACGCGGCCTCGATGCCGACGCGACTCATTGCGTTGATGGCCGCTGCGCGGCTGTTGGCCTTGTCGAGTTTGCGGTGCAGCCGGAAAACCTCCGCAATCTGCTCGCCCACCGTCATCACCGGGTTCAGGGAGGTCATGGGCTCCTGGAAGATCATGGCCATCCGTTGGCCTCGAATCTTCTGAAGCGCTTTTTCGGGCGCCCCCAGCAGGTCCACGCCGCCAAGCCGGATGCGGCCGTGCGTCGCGTGCCCCGGAGGCGGCACCAATCCCATCAGGGCGAGCGCCGTGACCGACTTGCCGCTGCCGCTTTCGCCGACAAGGCCGAGGGTTCGGCCGGCCTCGAGGCGAAAATCGAGATCGCGCACGACTGTCGAAAAGCCCTGCTCGGTCGGAAACGTCACGCGCAGCTTCTCGACCTCGAGAAGGGGTGCCTGGATATCCGCGGGCAGAATGGCCGGCACGTCAGTCAGTGCCCCCCGGCGACAGCACGCGCCAGGTCTCGACCCAGAGCGAGGTGGAATACTGGTGCCCCGTCGGCTGCACGTTCCCGAGCCATTTGGGAAAGATAAAGACATTTGCCCGGTAATAAAGTGGCAGCACGGGGAGCTCCTCGGCATAGATCTGTTGCATGCGTACCCAGTTTTCCTTTCGCCTGGCAGGGTCGAGCTCGGTTTCCGTCTCGTCGATCAGCCGGTCCATCTCCGGGTGGCTAAAGCCGGTGAAATTCTGTCCCCCCCAGCCGTTCTCCTCGCTCGGGATCATTTCCGAGTGGAGGATCGTCCGCGGCACGTTCTCGGGCGCCGTAAACCAGGCGAACATGACGCCCCCGGTGAATTTCCGCTGATTGGTGATTTCACCGAACATGACACGGGGCGGCAGATTGCGAATGCGCGTCTCAACACCGATATCCCGCCACTGGCTTTGCAGGACCTGTTGTACGAGTTCGCGAATCCGCGACCCGGTTCCGGTCATCAGTTCCAGGCCGAGTTTCTCGCCTCGCGCGTTGTGGCGGATACCTTCGGGACCGACACGCCAGCCGGCCTCTTCCAGAAGGGCGCGGGCGCGGGCCGGGTCGAACCGGTAACGGCGCACGTCCTCGGTATAGATCCAGTCCGACGGGTTGACGAAACTGTGGGCGACCGGCTGGTGCCCGCCGAAGAGCTGCTCGCTGATGGCGACCCGATCGATCCCGTGCAGCAGGGCGCGGCGCACGCGACGATCGGCCAGGATCGGGGTGTCGAGATTGAGATCGATATGCTCGTAGATCAGCCCGGGCTTGTAGACGATATTGAAATCGGCGCCGAACCGTTTCTCGAACGCGAGCGCCTGATCGATCGAGAGGCCAAGCTCGCCCGGTATATAATCCACCGCGCCCGAACGCAGATTGGCCTCGAGCGCGGCCGTGTTCTCGATGACCCGCACCACGATGCGCCCGAAGGGGCCCGGCGTTTTCCGCCAGTGGGGGTTGCGCTCCATCACGATCTGGGCGCCCGGCTGAACGTCGGTGATGACATAGGGGCCGTTGAACAGGCCCGGATTGGTGATGTCCGTGTCGTAGAGCGTGCGGTTCCGGTATTCGGCCGGTTTCTCGAAAGCCGGTTTCTCGAGATGGGCGGGCAGCAGCATGAAGTCGTTGATCGCCGCGTAATCGAAGGACACCCGGTCGATATGCATGGTGAAGGTCTTGTCGTCCACCACCTCGATATCGGTGATCCGCTTGTAGAGCTCGAAATTCGAGACGCCGCTTTCCGGATGACTGCCGGCGCGCCATGTGAACAGGACATCCTTCGTCGTCACCGGCCTGCCATCGCCCCACACGGCCCAATCCGCGAGGCGATAGGTGATTTTCATGCCCGTGCTGCCGTCTTTCCGTGTGGTCCGTTGTGCCAGGCCGTTATCGAAACTGGGCAGTTCGGTGCACATCATGCAGCGGATCTGCCAGTCCAGCCCGTGCACCGTGATCGGGCGCATGACGAAGCCCAGCAGGTAGGACTTCGCCAGCATGGAATTGATGTTGGGATGAAAGGTATGGGGGAACTGGGTAATGCCCATCACGATCTCTTCCCGCGCCGGCGGGGGCAGGTCGCGCGCGCCGGCGGGGCCGCCCGCAATCAGGAAAAGGCTAAGGATGACGGGGAAGGCCCATCGTGGCCGGCGACCGGTCGCGACGAGGCCCGGGAGAGGGGAGCAGGAGCGGATCATGGCTGCCAGCTTAGCCCATCTTTCGCCCGAGTTGACCCGGCCGTCGTCCGGGCGCAGTCTAGGGGCGCGTAAGGCTGGGGTGTCCCGGGCCGTGCCCGGGACTGAGAGCAGACCCATGAACCTGATCCGGGTGATACCGGCGGAGGGAGCCGCGCGCCGCATGCCGACCGGCTTGCCAGGTGCCGTTTTCCCGCCCCGGACCACCCCAGCGACACTGACGTCAGGGACGATGACATGATCGCCATCATCGGTGGTGGCATATGCGGACTTTCGATCGGCTGGCGCCTCGCGCAGGCGGGCCGGGACGTCACTGTGTTCGAGCGCGACAAGGCGGGCCGCGCCGCGAGCTGGGCGGCCGCCGGCATGCTGGCGGCGAATGCCGAGGCGGAGCCGGGCGAAGAGCGCCTCCTGCCGTTGCTGCGTCTCGGCCAGGAGATGTGGCCCGGCTTCGCGCGCGAGCTGACGGCTGCGACGGGCGAGGGGGTCGGGTACCGGGAAGACGGAATCCTGGTCGTGGCGCTCGACCGGGATGACCACGAGCGGCTCAAATTCACTTACGATTATCAGCGCGGCCTGGGGCTTCCGGTTGCCTGGCTATCAGGCCGCGAGGCGCGTGAGCTCGAGCCGCACCTGTCGCGCCGGGTGCAGGCCGCCATGCTCAGCGAGCGCGATCATCAGGTCGATAACCGGCGGGTCATGGAAGCGCTGGAAAAGGTGTTCCGGCAGGCCGGAGGCCGGTTGCGCGAGAATGCGGCGGTGGACGAGATCCTGGTCGAGAATGGCCGCGCGTCGGGCGTGCGCGTCGCGGGTGAGGCCGTCATGGTCGATCAGGTCATCCTCGCCGCCGGTGCCTGGTCGCGCAAGCTGCCGGGCCTGCCCGAGAATGCCCGCCCGCCTGTCAGGCCGGTCAAGGGCCAGATGCTGGCGCTGGAGGGCGCGCCCGACCGGCCCCTGATCTCGCACATCGTCTGGGGGCCCGACGTATATCTGGTTCCCCGCGATGATGGGCGCCTCCTGATCGGCGCCACGGTTGAAGAACTCGATTTTAGTACTACCCTGACCGCGGGTGGCATGCTCGATCTGCTGCGCGCCGGCTGGGAAACCCTGCCAGGGATCCACGACCTGCCGCTCGCCGAAAGCTGGGCGGGGCTCAGGCCGACGAGCCGCGACGATGCGCCGGTGCTGGGGCCGGGTCCGCTGCCGGGGCTCGTCTACGCGACGGGCCATCACCGCAACGGCATCCTGCTGGCGCCGATCACCGCCCAGGGCATCGCCCATTTCGTCCTGACGGGAGAGCTTCTGCCCGAAATCCAGCCGTTCACGATCGATCGTTTTGCCGCCTGAGGGTCAATCGCCATGAAAGAAAACACATCTCCCCTGCCCACGGATGCGACATTGCTGGTCAATGGTGACGCAGTGGCGTTTCACGGTGGTACCGTCGGCGCGCTGCTCCATCAACTTGGAATCGCGGCCGACCGGCGGGGGCTCGCCGTGGCTGTCAACGGGACCCTCGTCACCCGCTCGGACTGGGACGGCGCGCGAATCGAAGCGGGCGACCGTGTCGAAATCGTCCAGCCGCTGGCGGGCGGTTGAGAAACTGACCTGAATTGCGAAACGGCTGACCATGTCCACTTCCACTTCCGCCGAGACTCGTCCGACCGATGGCCTCGTTATCGCGGGCAAGCGCTTTTCGTCGCGCCTCTTTATCGGCACGGCGCGCTATCCCAACATGCAGGTGATGTTGGATGCGATTGATGCCAGCGGCGCCGAGGTCGTGACCGTCGCCATGCGCCGGGTGGGTGTGGCCGGCGATGGCGAGGGGTTTTTCGACCTGCTGGGCGAGCGGTTCCATCTTTTGCCGAATACCGCCGGCTGTTACACGGCGAAGGATGCCGTGCTGACCGCCAAGCTCGCGCGCGAGGCGCTCGGCACCGACTGGATCAAGCTTGAGGTGATCGGCGACGACGAGACGCTCTTTCCGGATGTCGAGCACCTGCTGACCGCAGCGGAGGAACTCGTGAATGACGGGTTTATCGTTCTGCCTTATTGCAACGACGATCCCGTGACAGCCCGCAAGCTCGAGGATATCGGCTGCGCCGCGGTCATGCCGCTGGGCGCGCCCATCGGGTCGGGGATGGGGCTGCGCAATCCCTACAATATCCGGATTATCCGCGAGCAGGTACGCGTGCCGGTGATTGTCGATGCCGGGGTGGGGACGGCTTCGGACGCGGCCCTCGCCATGGAACTCGGCTGCGACGGGGTGCTGCTCAATTCCGCCGTCGCGCTCGCCCGTGATCCGGTACGCATGGCGGCTGCCATGAAGGCGGGGGTGGAAGCGGGCCGGCTTGCCTACGAGGCAGGCCGCATGCCCCGGCGCCGCTACGCGAGCGCTTCCACCAGCGACGCCGGACTTATCGCTCCCCTTGACGGAGAAACCGCCTAGGCCGTCACTGCCGGGCGTCCTGCCAGCCCACCGGGTCGGCCAGAAATTCCTCCACCTTGGCGAGATCCGTCTCGGGGAAGTCACCGCCCCTGCGGGCTTCGGCGATGACATCCCGCCATGTCGCCAGCGCCAGAAGATCGACGCCGATCTCCCTCAGTCCGCCGATGCTTTCGGGAAAGACGCCGTAATGGAAAACCACGAACGTGTGCGTTACCGCCGCGCCGGCGGCGCGGAGCGCCTTGACGAAATGGATCTTGCTGCCGCCGTCGGTTGCGAGATCCTCTACCAGCAGCACCCGTGCGCCTTCCGCCAGATCACCCTCGATCTGGGCCATTCGGCCAAACCCCTTCGGCTTCTTGCGCACATAGACCATCGGCAGGTCGAGCGCATCGGCGATCCAGGCGGCGAAGGGAATGCCCGCTGTCTCGCCGCCGGCGATCACGTCAAGATTGGTGGCGCCGATTTTCTCCCGGACCAGCGCCGCCGCCATCGCCGTTACATCGCGCCGCGCCGCCGGATAGGAGATGATCTTGCGGCAATCGATATAGGTCGGGCTGAGACGGCCCGAGGTCAGGGTAAACGGGTCGTCAGGCTTGAAGTTGACGGCCTTGATGTCGAGGAGGATGCGCGCCGTTCGTGCGCCGCGGTCATCTGCAACGGTGCCCATGGTCCGGCTTAGTTGGGCTTGAAAAGCGGGGTGTACTGCCCGTTTTCATAAGCCGCGAACTCGTCGTCGAGGGCCGGGTGAAATATCTCCTCTCCCGAGGTGTCGGCCTCGAGATTGCGTTCGGCCACGTAGGTGGTGTGGCCTTCGTCATGTACCATGACGTGGTACCAGGGTTCGTCCCTGGGGGGGCGGGATTTAGCCATTTCGTCGTACCATTCGTCGGTGCCCGAAAAAAAGGCATCCACATCGAACACCACGCCGCGATATCCGAACAGCGCGTGATGGACGATCTGCCCCACGTGGAACCTGGCTTTCGTGACGGGATTGAAGGGGAAGTCCGACATGATTACTCCGTTGGTGGCAGGTGATAACGCCCGCTCTTGGAAACGCCCCCATCATCACGAATTGGCGGCTGGCTTCAAGGGCGTTTTATTGCGATAAATCAATCCAATACTCGGTCGCGTCCGGGCCCGGGCCGCGACAGGGCGCCGCCGCGCCGATCATGGGTCGGATTGTGGGTCCGGTCATGGAGGGCCGGCGGCCCGGTCAACCGAAGGGAGAGGCAAACCGTGTCCGATGTTCTGGTGGAACGTGACGGCCCGATCCGGACAGTCGTCCTCAACCGTCCGGATCGCATGAACGCCCTCAGCCAGGCCATGTGGGGTGAACTGGGCCGCGTCGTGGCGGAGATCAACGCCGACGATAGCTGCCGCTGCATCGTGTTTCGCGGCCAGGGTCGAAAAGCCTTCGCTGCCGGCGCCGATATTACGGAATTTCCCGAGATCCGCCGCAATGCCGAGGAGGCGCGCGCCTATAACAAGCCGCTTACGGCCGCGATCGAGGCGATCGAGGCATGTCCCCATCCGGCGGTGGCCATGATCCACGGTCCTTGCATGGGCAGCGCACTGGCCATCGCGGCGCGGTGCGATTTGCGCCTCGCGGGGGCGGGGGCGCGTTTTGGCGCCCGGATCAGCCGGCTCGGTTCCACCATGCCGGTGGCGGAAATGCGTGCCCTCGTCGATCTCGTCGGCCCGACCGGCGCCAGCGAAATTCTGATCGAAGGCCGGATTCTGGATGCCGACGACGCGCTGCGCCTGGGAATTGTCAATCGTGTGGTGGACGATGACGCGCTCGAGGCCGAGACAGGCGCCACGGTCGCGCGCATTCTCGAGGGCGCGCCACTCGTCAATCGCATGCACAAAAAGCTGCTCCGGCGGTTGCGCGATCACACCCCCCTCGGCCGGGAGGACGAAAAGCTCGGCTATGTGCTGTGTGATACGGCTGATTACCGCACTGGCATCTCCGCGTTCGTGGCCAAGACCAAACCCGATTTCAAGGGTGAATAGAAAGTTGACCACGTTGCGCCGAGGGGGAGAGATTCTGGTGGAAGCCCTGCTTCGCCATGGCGCAAATCGGGCCTTCTGCGTGCCGGGCGAGAGCTATCTCGCCGTTCTCGACGCGCTTTATGACTGCCGGGACCGGCTGACGCTCCATGTATGCCGCCATGATGGCGGCGCGGCCTATATGGCGGAAGCCTATGGCAAGCTGACCGGCCGGCCAGGGCTCTGTTTCGTCACCCGTGGCCCAGGGGCGACGAACGCGGCCATTGCCGTTCATGTGGCGCGTCAGGACTCGACCCCAATGATCCTGTTCGTAGGACAGGTGCCGCGCCGCCATCTGGGCTTCGAAGCGTTTCAGGAGGTCGACTATGCGGCCTTCTTCGGCCCGATCGCCAAGCATGTGGAACAGGTGGACGATGCGTCGGATATTGCGGAGGCCGTCCGCCGCGGCTTTCGCCTTGCGACGACGGGTCGGCCGGGTCCGGTGGTGATTGCCCTGCCGGAAGACGTGCTGCGCGAAGAGGCGCAGGCGGATGACCTCGTCCCGGCTGTGCCCGAGCCGCCCCGCGCCCCCGCGCCGGACGCGCTGGCCGCAATCCGGGATGCGCTTGCGCGCGCAAGGCGCCCCATGGTCATGATCGGCGGTAGCGTCTGGACCGATCCGGCGCGGGCCGATCTCGTGCGTTTCCTCGATACAAGCGGACTTGCTGCCTGCTGTTCCTTTCGCCGGCAGGACGTTCTGGACAACGACCATCCGGCCTATGCCGGTTATCTGGGCCTCAATGCCGACCCCCGACTTTTTCGCCGCGTCGGCGGGGCCGACGTGCTGCTGGTGATCGGGGCGCGGCTCGACGAGCCGACCACACAGGGGTTTCGCCTTCTGGACGACGCGCGGGCGCGAGCTCTCATTCACGTCTATCCGAGCCGCGCGGAACTCGGCCGTGTCTTCACACCCACCCTCGCCGTCGAATGCGACATCGAACCATTCGTGGCCGCGCTCGCGGCGCTCGATATCACGCCGGGTGCGGGCTGGGCCGCGCAGCGCGAAGAGGCACGGGCCGAATATCTCGAAAGCCTCAGGCCGGCCCCGGCGGCGCGCGACGACTTCGCCGATCTTGGCCGGATCATGGAAGAGCTCGAAGAAAGTCTGCCCGAGGACGCGATCATCGCGCTGGATGCGGGGAACTTCACTGCATGGCCACAGCGTTATCTCACGTATAAACGACCGGGCAGGCTGCTGGCGCCGGTCAATGGCGCCATGGGCTACGGCGGGCCGGCCGCCGTCTCGGCGGCACTGACCCGGCCCGACAGTCTGGTGATCGGCGTGATCGGCGATGGCGGCATGCTGATGAACGGGATGGAACTGGCGACTGCGGTGCAATATGGTGCGAGACCGATTTTCCTCGTCATCAACAACAATATGTACGGCACCATCCGATTGCATCAGGAAC